>PANU01000033.1 GCA_002707745.1 Flavobacteriaceae bacterium | reverse complement strand
TATGCTGGCGTATGGGTTTGTCTATATAGATGCTGTCTAAGAAAGGCACATCGAATCCCGTGAGCCACATATCTACCACAATGGCGATCTTGAAGTTTGATTTTTCATTTTTAAACTGCCTGTCAAGTTCTTTTCGATCCTCTTTTGTACCCAGCAAATCATACATTTCCTTAGGGTCATCCTTGCCACGGGTCATAATCATTTTGATACGCTCCATGGGTTTAATTTCTTTCTTTTCCTTTTCAGAGAGTTCTGCTCCTTCTTCGGAAATTTTAATGGTTGTCCATTCGGGTCTTAACTCAATTACATTACTATAAAATTGAAATGCAATCTCCCTACTGCTACACACAAACATTGCTTTGCCTTTTACCGTTGCACCTTCTTGAACTCTGTTTTCATAATGCGCCACAAAATCTTTTGCGATGGCTTTAAGTCTATCTGGATCGCCTAAGATGGCATTCATACTTGCTGATTGCTTTTTACTCTCTTCAACCTGATATTCATTTGCACCAGCTTGTGCAGCTTCTTCATAATATTCCTCAATTTTTTTGAGTTCGTTATTATGCAGTGCTACTTTTGCTGCCCTGCCTTCATACACAATGCGTACGGTAATTTCATCTTTTACAGACTCGGTCATGGTGTATGCATCCACCACTTCACCAAATACATCCAGGGTACCATCTACGGGAGTTCCCGTAAAACCAACATAGGTGGCATTGGGGAGTGAGTCGTGCAGGTACTTTGCAAAGCCATAGGTTTTTTTAACGCCTTTTTCTGTCACAGTTATTTTTTGATCCAGATTTATCTGGCTTCGATGTGCCTCATCTGAAATACAAATCACATTTGTTCTTTCTGTAAGCAACTGGGTGTCTTCTGTAAATTTATGAATAGTGGTTAAAAATACTCCGCCGCTTTCTCTGCCTTGCAGGTACTCACGTAATTTTGCCCTACTCTCTACACTACTAATGGTATTATCGCCTATATACTTTTTCGCTTGTTCGAATTGTGTGGAAAGTTGATCGTCCAGATCTGTCCTGTCTGTGATCATAACGATGGTAGGACTTTCAAAATGAAGACTTTTCATAAGTAAACGCACCAAAAACAGCATTGTAAAACTCTTACCGCATCCTGTTGCTCCAAAATAGGTGCCTCCTTTCCCATCGCCCTCTGGTCGTTGTGCTTTGATTATATTTTCATACAATGCCCGTGCGGCGTAATACTGTGGATAGCGACACACAATTTTTTCATCTTTTTTACTGCTGTCGGGTACATAAATAAAATTACGGATAATGTCCCGCAGTCTATTAGGGTGCAACATTCCCTGAATCAAAGTATGCATTGCATCTATGCCATCCACATCTTTTGCCAATCCAGCCACCCGGCGCCAGGCATAATAAAATTCATACGAAGCGAATAAAGATCCTGCTTTTGTATTTACTCCGTCGCTAATCACACAAAAAGCATTATACTTTAATAACTCAGGGATATCACGTTTGTAGCGGGTGGTGATTTGAATGTATGCATCGTGAATGGTACAGTTTTCTTCAATCGCGGTTTTAAACTCGAACACTACAACTGGGATGCCGTTGATGTATAAAATGCCATCCGGAATACGTCCCGGAGGATGGTGCTCTACTATTTTAAGTTGAGTAACAAAGCGATATTTGTTTTGTGGCTCACTATAACTTGGTTTTTCTTCTGCGGCAATTGTTTCTATCTCGTCTGAAATTCTATGAGCGTGTAAACCTCTGTAATCTATTAAGGTTACATAAAAGTCTTTTTGTTTTGGGTCTTCCCGTTTTAAGATAAAACCATCCATTAACAGGCGCATTATGGCTTTGTTACTCTCATACAAATCTGACGATGGCAAACGCTTTAATCTGAGCAATACTGCATCAATCTCACTCTCTGTAATGTTATGTTCCTGATACCTCTTCTTTAAATACCCACGCAAATCCTTCTCGATAAGAACCTCGCCTTCATCCCTTGACAAGGTTGTGCCAAACGTATGCGGATAGCCTTCCAGCGCCAGCAACTCTGTGAAAACTTCTTCTAGTTTTGCCTCGGTGAATTTTTGCATTGGTTATTTTTTTCGGTCTGTAAGAAAATCATTTAATTTATTGAAAATAGAAAGTAGCTTATCCTCCTTAATTTTATTTACTAAATAATTTCGTAAATCCTCAAAATCAATTATTTCATAAGGATAAAACGCTACCGCAAAATGAGCCCACCCTCTGTTTTTTTCAGTATAGAATTCATGCTCCTTAATAAATCTCAATTCTCCGGGTGTAAATACGATCTCTTTGTAAACATCTCTGTCATGTAAAGCATCTCCCTTTAATTCTACGACTACCCAAATATTTTTTCTATCATCTCTAAACAAATTATCAAAACCTATCGTAAACATTAAATCGGGGTTTGCTTTTGATTCGTAGTAGCGTAATCTATTGCTAGTTGTTCCTTTTAAGTTTAAATATTCCGACTCCCCATTTAGTAAATTACAAGCTGCTTCAACCTCTTTTTTAACGTGGTCTTTAAACCTATTTAAAAATCGAGCTGTTTGATGGATATTATCACGATGTTCTTTATAAAATTGAATGTCTTCTGATTTCATAGCTTTAGTACTCATGTTTAATGTATTTTGATAAAGGTCTTTTAGAAAAACCAGATATTTAGTATTGGCTTCCATTATATAGCCTCCTATATTATTCATTACCCGGGTAAGTAATTGCTTATGAGTAATATTAATAAATTGGGGATGGTTTGTGGATTGTATGGAAAAGAGTGAAAAAACAATACCCACTACAGCATTGGTTTCACGTCCTTTTATAATGGTATCCCAATAATCTATTAAATCGTTATTAAGTGTATGATACACCTTGTTTTCTAGGATTATAGCGTTCTCATCGTTAAATAATAGCAAATCTATCCGCCCTCCTTTTTGTGTTGGGCTTTCTGTTGCTACGTAAAAATCGGAAAAGCTATCAAAATCTTTCACATCCTTTCCTAACTTCTCCTCAATGAGTTCTAAAAGACTAGCAATAAATACCTCTCCAAATCTATGCACCTCATTCACATTAAAATAAAATGCATAGATATTAGTCAGTACATTTTCATAATGAGGTTGCTTGGCTATCCCTAAAAAAGTTTTAGGTTGCTTTTTTATTTTTGGAATAGTTTCAGATTCTAAAAAATGTTTAAGTCTTAAATGGTTTTCATTCATCCTCGTTCTTCAATTTTTTCATTGATGTCTACGTTTGTATTCATTAGCCTCAGTCTATTTGAAGAAATTTTAGCGTAACCAGCAGCGTTCCCATTAATGACTCTTTGAGCGTCATTTAAAAGAGCAATTTGTTCATCTGTCTTTCCATAAGTTTTATATTCATTATAAACATAATGTGCAGGGCCATTGTATATTTCATCAATTTCGCCGTTTGCTTCAATATGAATAAACAAAAAATAATCGGGTCTATTATTTTCTCTAATAGATAAATAACACTTATTCTTTAACGTAGCTCTTATCTGTACTTCTTGTCCATTAGGGGTATAGCCGTCGTGGATAGGATGATTAGCATCGTATAATTCAAGGTCATATTTTTGTTGTGCAAGTACTTCACCAATATCTCCAACAATATTTCCATCTATTGAAAATCCTCTATTATATTGATTTCTCAAACTTTGTGCAATCGCTAATAGTTGTTCTATCTCTTCCATTTTCAAACAATTTACAATTCATTTATCTCCTTCTCAATCAACTTGTATTGGTCCTTTACATCTTCTCCCACATAAAAGTCGAGGAGGTCTTTTTTGGTAAGTGTTCCCGTTTGGAGAAACTGGCTTAGATATTTTTGATTAAAATCCATTAATAACATAGATTTCTCAATTTGCTTTAAAATTTCGCGGTTGGTGTCGATGTTTCGCTCTACTAATGCTTTGATAGCTTTTATTTCCCCTATATCCTTTAAAATACGGGTGACCAAAATGCTTAAAATATCTTTATCTAAATCTAGAGTCTTAGCATTTATGGCAATATCACGGGCAAGCATATAAGCAATTACCAAATTGGTGTAATCTCCCTTTTGTGAATCTATAATAGCGATAAACCCTATCTCTGGAATAAAGCCTACGTGTTCGTTAAATTTTAAGATGCTGTTGTCTACCAACGAAATATCAAAAACTATAATACTTACTTTGGAGTTTCTATTGGCATTGCTTTCTATGAGCTGGCTCCATGCGGTATCGGTCTTTCGTATAAAAAGGTCTTTGCCTTCTATATCTCCCAACTTTACACTTTTGTCAAACTTACACTCTATGGCTATTTTTAAATCTGGTGAGCCATTTACTTCACAAATAATATCACCCGTTTTGTTGCGGGGTAGCGCACCTGCGGCATTGCCCGTAAGCAATGCTTTGTCTGCCATACGTTTGCTTTTAAAATAATCATTTAAGAAATTGGCAATATCATCTTCTGCCAAGGAGCCTTTGATGGTGCTTTTGTAAAATAGCTCCTTTTTCATCTCAAAGATCATTTTAAGGCTTTCCAACTCGGTGCCTAACTCGTTGGAGGTTTTAGATAAAAAGGAGGATAACCTATCCTCCATAAGGGCTAGTACACCAATGTAAAGCGCACGCACCAATTTGTCATCCCGCTCTGCCGCGGGTAGCTTATCAAAGTAATTGAACACGATTTCATTATCTAGCTCAAATTTTTGGAGTTCTACGCGTTTTAGCTTTTGGTTTAGTTTTATGTTTGGCATAATTTTAATTTGATTTTATTACAAGGATCTAAATAATGAATTAAAGATTTTTTACATCGTTGTAAATTTTCTTTAGATGATTCATTGACAAATCTATAATCGGCTCGAACATAAATGAATTAAGGTGAATATTTTCTGGAGTAACTAGATTAACTTCTTCAAGAACATTTAATTCATTAATTAATGTTTCACCATGTTCTAGTTTAAATCTGTTAAATAATTTCCCTGTTTGACTATTTGTAATTTCGGATTTATCATTTACTTTAGACCACATATATTCTTCCGCTTTGATTCTAGTAGCAATTGATAAAATTATTTTTTCTTCTAAATTTATTGAAATTTCAGTATGATTATTGAAAATATCTTCAGCTTCTATCATTAATAAATTATGTATTGACTCATTATTATCATGAGTGTCCAATCCGTTGCTAGAAATAGTATCATTATAAATAGCTTTAATATCTGCAATAGTAATTGTTTGTGTATCCGTTTTACAGTGAAGAAGCGACGTTAGAGTTTTAAAATGTTCTGTGCCATTACCTGACTTAAATTCAAGGATATTTCTTACAAATGGGATAGACGAAAGTAACGGTCGAACTTCGTTTAATTTTTTTTTCCAATCATTAAATGGTTCATCCTGATATTTATGACCTGATTGAATTAAGGTAATTTCACTATCCTCTTTTATTGTCACAAAAGAATGAGATCTCCTCTTGGAGCCGCCTAAAATTCTACTTTGAAGTGTTCTAAAAAAATCATAATTATGAGTTAAAATAATTTGATAATTATCTTCTATTTCAGCAATGTCTTTTAAATATTGGATTATTGCGTATTTATTTTTATAATCAAAAGAATCTGCAACATCATCTATAATATACAAAGTTGGAATTCCTTCCTCTAATCTAGCTTCAATATTAAACATCACGTTAAGCAAATACATCGCTCTTTTTTCTCCTTGACTAAGTATCTCTTTTCTACCTAATTCTTTTTGTTCAAAAGCAGATTCGTTACCTGTAATATCATCTGTAAAAATAAAATTAATATTAGGAACATCTTTCCCAAGAATCGAACTTGACTTATTTTTTATCCTTACATCAAAAGGAACAGAAAATCGTGCTTTAAATTTTTTAATCACCTCATCCCATACGGTTGCTTGTTGTTCAGCCTTTTCTTCAATTTCTTTCAGTTTTGCAAGTCCATTTTTATAGGTTTCTAATAATTCCGATATATAAAATCTCTCTTTATCAAAATAGGAGAGCCATAGTTTCATATTAAAATCATCTAAATTAATAAGCTCTTTTACAATTCTATTTTTTTCTAGTATTTCTCTCAAATTTTTTACAGCAACCTTTTTTATCTGCTTCTCAATTTTTAAAAGGTCTTCATTTTCAATTATTTCCTTTTTCTCTTCCGTGAGTTTTTGATTTAAGGCTTCAAAATTTTTAAATTCTTTTTCTACTCCTTTTAATTTTACGGAATGTTCTGCATTGAAAAAATTCTCCTTCTTTAAACTAGCTGCTACATTATCAGCTTTAGACGGATTAAAAATACCTGCTTTGTATAAAGATGACTTTTCAAGTATAGTTTGATATTTTTCAAAGTAATCTTCAATATCCTTAATAACATTAGGTTGCTTTAAAAAGGATATAACATCTGGATTAAAAATCTCATTGTATTTAATTTCTGAAAAATCATCACCAACTTCTAAATTTTCAAAATCTGAAAGAATTTCATAAAAATCATTTTTTCTAAAAGCATTACAAATTGTTTTTTCAATATCATCTTTTTTAACCCCTGATTTTTTGTTCAAACTAATTATTAGTTTATGCTTCTTTTCTTCAATATCTTGGTAAATCTCATCATATTCTTTTTTTGAATCTTCATCAACTAGCAATTTTGTTTGACTTGGTATGGTATCAATATCGTCAAAAGATTTGATTACTGATATCATTTCTGGTTTGATGGCAATCCCATCACAAGTTATCTCGCAGGTTGATGGTTTATTAAATAGCCTATCTTTTGGCTGTTCACCTTTTTGTATTGCATTAAATGTATTAGCCAATGAAGTCTTCATAATTCCATTTGACGCATAAACAACTATTGTATTGAAATCACCAAAAGTTAATTCTTGTTCAAGTTTATTGATTCCATAACAGTTAATGAGGTTTAGCTTTAATTTATCCATTCTATAAAATATTATTTACCTATCAAACTTATCCCTTACATAACTATTAATATATCCATTTAAACCACTACCCCGTTGAGCTAGAGATTTCATGCGCTCCACGTTATGTTGGCCAGCTCGTCCATAACTGTAAGTATAAGTGCGCACCGTACCACTAAACTTAACACGTATATAATCTGTTCCTATTTCAAACTGGCTACGCCAGAATCCCCTCCTGTGTTTCTATATCGTTGCACATTAAAGTTCCTTAAAGTTGTAATTATTCTTAATATTCGCATTAAAATACTTACCGTGCGAAGATGCATTCATCAAAGCACGGTACTCTGAAGCTGGTACATCATAAAATTCATACAAACGTCCTCCGTGAAATTCTACCTCTAAGATTTGACTACTAGGATCATAGCCTATCGAGGCTAGATTTGATGACCTTACTGCTTGTCTTTCCATAATATATCTATTTTAATTAGTTACTAATTCTTCCTCACTCCCAACAGTCTCACTTACAACAGTTGCCATTTTAGATAGTAGTAAATCTTTTAGGCTTAATAATTTTCTGTTTTCTTTATTTTGAATTTCAAGATGATTTTGAGTTATAATCATGGAATTTGAAAAAATCAATGTCAAATCACAATTTGGTATCAAAACAGGTATCTTTTTTATGTCTTTAATTGGCAGTTGTGGCTGTGCTGAACCGGATATAAAATTTTCAATGTTTCTTGCCATCTCTTGGCTTCTCATTAACGAGTAAATAAATATTGAATATTCAATCACTTTTGCACGAAAAATAACCATTCCCGAATTAATACGTAGGTCATCAAACTCAATTAAATCACTATAGAATGCAATATTTCCAACAGTACCACGAGAGGTAACTACTATATCTTTTCTATTTAATTTACCTTTCCTTAAAAGTTCATCTCTTTCTTTAGAAATAAAGTTTTTATTACTAAAATCAAAGCCGATTTTTGAAACATTTCCTGCGTTCAAAAAAAAACAATGACCACTTTCGGTAAAATGTTCTTGACTTGGATAATTTTTACCTCTATCACCATCAATAATTTCGCATAACGTCTCCATATTACCTATTTCCCAGCCGTTAGGAATCTCCTTATCCAACTCTTCATTATAAACCATTTTACCACCATTACTTTTATATCCTTTTGAAAAATCTATATTGGCAGTTGCATTAGCACTTCGACTGCGCTCAGTGTGACATAAGCCCAATGGAAACTCAAAATCCACAAACCAATGTTTGTAAAGTGCTTGTGCGGTTTCTTCTAGCTTAGCATTTAATTGCTCGTTTAAAGCAATGCGGTTTACTATAGTAGTGTATTCATCAACAATGTCTCGTTGATTTTCAATGGAAGGGAGGGGGAGTTCAAAATTCAGAAAATCTTCCCATTCAAGACTTCCCCGAACGCCACCCACGGCATGAAATGTGGCTTGCCTATCAAACTCAGATCGGGTAAACCACATCATTAGATATTCTGGTAACAGCAAAGATGTATCAATTACCTCAAAAACTGGATAGGCTTGCGATATAATGGCTTCGTCAAACTCTTCTAACAAGGCAACTGGCATTTTTCCATCTCGCCGCACCTGCATGATACTACACGCGAACTGGTTCTTTTTAATAATCTTGTAATTTTTCATATTTGTACCAACCGTATTCGCTACAGAGGGTATAAACTGCTTAGAAATACTCAAACCTAGCAATTTAGTCACCTGTAAATCTTTATTGCGTACATCAACGAGTCTAATAAAATCTCCAATCCGCCTATAGCTCGATCTCATACCCCAATTCCTTAAAAACGGTTAATAAATCGCCTTTAGATTGGGCTTCTTTTTGCAATAAGATTTTCATTTCAGCAGCCAAAGCGCCCATCTTTTCATCAAAATCTATATTTTCATCGCGGTTCACAAATTCAATGTACTTGCTGGGTACCAGCGAGAAATCTTTTTTCTCAATTTCTGCTTTCGTGGCACTATAGCAAAATTCTGGTACGTCTTTGTAATTGTTGTCTTGTTGTTGCCAATCGTGGTAAGTCTTAACAATGTCTTTAATTTGCGGTTCGCTAAACTGTATAAACTTCTTTTCAAACGGGACGCCTATCTGGCGTAAATCCATAAACAACACTTCTTCTTCCCGATTGCGGAGGTGTCGCTTGGCATCACCAATATCTTTTGTATGGCTTCTTTTGTTTTTGTTTAAAATCCAGAGCGTTACACTAATGTTGGTGGTGTAAAACATATTCTGTGGTAAAATCACAATGGCTTCTACCAAATTATTTTCTATCAGCTTTCGGCGTATTTTATATTCCTCACCGCCACCAGATAAGGCGCCATTTGCTAGGATAAACCCCGCTACGCCATTATCGCTTAATTTACTTACCATATTCAAAATCCAACCGTAGTTGGCGTTACTCTTGGGAGGAACTTCATACCCCATCCACCTCGGGTCGTCCACCAACTCATTGGCACCCCGCCAATCTTTTTGGTTAAAGGGTGGGTTTGCCATAATATAATCTGCTTTTAAGTCAGGATGCTGGTCCTGCCCAAAGGTGTCTGCTGCTTTTTCGCCTAAGTTTCCCGCAATACCCCGTATGGCAAGGTTCATTTTTGCAAGTTTATAAGTGGTGTTGGTATATTCCTGCCCATAAATAGAAACCTCCTGTTTGTTCCCGTGATGGCTCTCTATAAATTTTATGGACTGTACAAACATACCGCCGGAGCCACAGGCAGGGTCATAGATAATGCCTTTGTAAGGTTCTATCATTTCAGCCATAAGGTTTACAATACTTTTTGGAGTATAGAACTCTCCTTTTCCTTTACCCTCGGCGAGGGCAAATTTGGAGAGAAAATATTCGTATACACGCCCCACGATGTCCTGGCTGGGGTCTTTTTGTGTGTCAATTTTATTAATGGTGTCCAGCAGTGAGGCGAGTTTGCTTTTGTCCAGTTGCAATCGGCTAAAGTAATTATCCGGCAGTGCCCCTTTAAGGCTGGGATTGTTCTTTTCTATATTGTGTAGCGCCGTGTCAATTTTTAAAGCTATATCATCTTGCTTGGCATTTTTAACAATATAGCTCCACCGAGATGTTTCCGCCAGGTAAAAAACATTGCTCTGGTTGTAGAATTCTTTCATCTCTACATATTTTTCTTTTCCTTCGGCAATGAGCGCCGCGCGTTTGGCTTCAAATTTATCGCTGGCAAATTTTAGGAATATAAGTCCCAGTACCACATGTTTATATTCCGCACTCTCTACAGAACCCCGTAATTTATTGGCAGAAGCCCAGAGGGTTTCTTCAATTGATTTTTCTTTTTTGTTGGTATTCTTTTTGGTCATAAATTATAAATAGGGATGTTTTGTAAATATAGAAATTCACATACACTCTATAGTACGTGTAATCACGTAAATTATATACTTTTTACTCGAATGCTATACACTACTAAAAGCCATTTTAATTACAATCGCAGGTATATTCCCTAATGTACTCATGAAAAGATTCGCCCCAGGAACCATATACCCCAGCCGATTTAAAAGCACGCCAGCGCGCGGTAGAGATTCCACAAAAAATATAGGGCTTGCCATACAGGTCGAAATCGTTGCTTTTTATATAGCCTACTACAAAGCCCATACCTTCCAGTTGGTAATATGTAGCTTTGGTAAGCATCGAAGAAAGATAGCAAGTTACCTCGTCTTTGCTTTCATAGTTTTCAGTTACGATTTCAAAAAGTTCCTGGCAGCTTATGGATTGGGCGTGGATGGGAACTATGCAGAACGCGTTGATTAGCACAAAGAGAAATAAATTTTTGATAGATGGCATAATTTTAATTGTATGTTAGTTAACGGTCAAATTTTATCTTATTAAATAGCGTCTTCTGACCTGACAATATATTTCCTGCTAGGGCTTTAATGAATTATTATGTTTCTTTCCACATTTAGATTATTACAAATAAAATTATTCATGCTGACCACTTCGATCATCCCAAACTATTTTTGGCTTCATAAATTGAATCCAAATCAAAGCAATTATTGGCAATAAAAATCCAAATATCCCCCAGCCGCCTTTACTTCTATTTAATTCTCCTGCCTTGTTTACACAATAAATAGTGATACCGATTCTAAGAGCTAGAAAGATTAGAGTAATTACTCCTTCCATAATATTTATATTTAAAAGTTTATATTTAGTTCTTTTTCAGCCAATTGCTTCAGTTCAGTTAATCTGGTATGATCTCGTTTGTGCCTTGAAATATCCTGAAATATTATATCTGCTTTTCTCTTTATCATTTCATCTTGAAATCTATCAGGATGACACTTTCGGCTAAGCTCTTTATATAGAACTCTAGATGAGTTAATACTGTTCATAAGGTTCGTCATGTCAATGTCATTTGATTTTGCTTTTCTTAGCTCGTCAAAGCCATTTGTGATAACTGATTGCTCACGATTTGTTTTCAATAATTTTATTAATAGGAATACTATGAGTAAAAATTCAATGGATGCAAATACGATCCACCAATTGAATTCATCATTAAGTGACAATTGTGAATTAACCAAAGTTTGTTCGTTTGTACTTGGAATTGAATCAGTTACTTTTTGAATAAGATTTGCCATACATCTTTAATTTAAGAATCCACCTATTTTTGCATAATCTTTTAAAGGGAATTTTACACCCTTGAAACCTTTGTTATCATGTACTTCCAACGTGTCCCAGCCTAGTGAAACTAGTTTACGAATTAGTTCTTCATTATCAAGTACAACACGAGCAATCTCAATTAATTGGTTTTTAGGTAAAGATTGCCCAGATAGAGCTTTAATTCTAAATCCTCCAGCCATCCATTTTGAAAAAGCATGACGATAATTTGAATCTCCCTTAGTCGTTTTAACTTGAAGCAAAGTTGGTGCTTGGCCACTTACAAATGCAAATTTTGCAGCTTTATTAAAATCTCTCACAACTTTAATTCGCTCCCCAAGTTCTCCGAACCAATCATATACATCAATTATTTTATGCCACATTTCTTGTTTTTTTAATTTCTTTTAAGCAAAAAAATATCTCCTTTGCCGAGTTTACTATGATTCTCTTTTTATTCAGTCCTCCTCATTGAAAAACTCATGAATATCTATAATATCACCACGGCCAATTTGAACCAAATCTGAAGTTTCTTTTAGATAGATGCCCAGTGAACGCTCGTTGTAGATTAATTTCATCATTTCATTATAGTCGCGTACAGCATACATATCACCCTCTAGCCTGAAAAATGGAATGGTATAGTCAAACCCATCCTTAATTCCCTTGTTAACTATTTTTCCCGTTTTTAAGCGCTCTTTTATGGTGCTATCATTGCGTTCATCGGAAGCAGTTTTTACATACGCCACCATCATATTAGTCCATTCAGCTGCATCTATCATATACCAGCTAACACGGCTCAAATCAACTCCCATTTCATTGGCCCAGCCATAGCTTGTAAATCCAAACAGAAGATATTTTTTTCCGTTCAATTCTGGTTTATCCTGAAGTTGAAACTCTTGAATTTTATAGGTAATCACAGAGACGGCCGACATATCTTTTGCTTTCTTGCCGTCAAAAGCAAGTGTTTTAAGGGAGAAGCTTGACATTTCTGGTCTATTGTTGAGTAGCCATTCTGTAGCTCGCAATTCTGCCTGTTCTTTCATTTGATCCACAGCAATGATTGCCCCTCCAATTGCAGCTAATCCTAGAGCTGCGCCAAGAACCCCATCGTCCTGGGCACTGGATTTCGGCATTAATATAAAGGTGAGAATAACAATGAGTATTGTTTTTTTCATGGAGAGTTGATTAATTAGTTTTAGTTGTATCATCAAACCTACTAATCGTTTTTAAGTATTCTTTACGGTATCCCGTAACCCACAAAAAAAGACACCTGATATAGTGTCTTTTTAAGCTCCCCATTGTGAAAGCCGTGTGGCCATTCAACACCACAATTGTATAGCTATTTCTTGAAATTATTTTACGGGAATCCGTAGATGGAATTATATTAACCCCAGATCTTTCACAATACTTACCAAATGGATGGCGTTGTTGGCCTTAAATTGAATACGCAGGCGGTTTAATCTTTTTTCTATGGTACTTAAGCTGCTAGGAGAAATGTTGCTTTGTTTAAAGTTGGTGCTGATTTCCTCTTGCGATTTTCCCAGAGATAATAAGCGCATTAATTCAATATCAAAATCATCAATTTCTAAGCGTTCTTTTTGTTTTGAAAACTGGCTTAGTTGTGGAGAAGTGTATATGCTTCCTTTTGCAACACTATTGATAGCATCTTTTAATTCCGCAAGACCATTTCGACCTTTGGAAACATAGCCATCAATTTTTAAATCGTTAATTAGTCTTTTAATGAGTTGGGGACGATCCTCCACAGAATACACGATTATTTTAAGTTCAGGATGTTCTTTTTTTAAAATGGTCACTAATTGTTCTCCTGAGGTAAAATTTTGCTCTCTGTGATCTGGTACAAACGATAGGTCTGTAATTAATAATTCGATAGGTGCTTCGTGCAGTGCAGCGCTCTTTATTTTGAGATACGCATCATCGCAATACTGGACCTGGATTATTTCTTTAACGCCTATCTCATTGAGAATACTGGATACCCCAGAATTAATACTGCCCAGATCGTCCGAGACCAACACTTTTGTAAACATATTATAGCCTTATTTTAGCCGTGAATCCTTTATTAATAGTAGTATCAAATATAATAGTTCCATTCACCGAGCGAATACGGTTTTCCGTATTAAGAAGACCGTTATGCTTTTTTAATTCACTTCCCACCCCATTATCTGTATAGGTGACATCTAGTTTCTTGCCCGATTGCTTCGCAGTGATAACCACTATTGTTGCCTTGCTGTGCTTTCGCATATTGGTCATTAATTCTTGCAGTACTCTGTAGAGGGTGATTTTTTTCACTTCGCTGATATCATCCCAGGTTATATTACCTAAGTTTTTAGTAATTACATTTAGATTGTCACTTTGATAATCCATTAGTAACCCCTTAATTACATTACCAAAATTTTTGTCTACTGGTATGAGACTGGATTCTTTGGAAATATCTCTGGTTTTTTGATACACCGCTTCTAAATCGTCTAACAAAACTTCATCTGTATCATGGGATGTTTGAATTTTAGCCATGAGTTTATAAAGATCGTTGGCCACTTCATCATGTACTTTTTTGGAAATTCGTGTTTCGGTTGTATACACTTGTTTGGTTTGTTCCCGTTTATGTTTAAGCCGAAACACCAGAAATAATAAGATGCCTATAACAACAATTAAAACACCAATCCATTGGTAAAGAATGCGCTTGTTTCGTTCTTCTTGTTTTTCAATTTTAGCGAGTTCAGTTTGTTGTTCTGCTTTTAAAACATTCCACTTTCGTTGAGCATATTTATTATCCTCATTTTGAATAGCAGTCGAAATACTATCAGACAAAACGATAAATTCTCTAATATTCGGATCGGAACTATTCTTTAACAACGTACTAAGTGCTTCTAGCTTATATGCTTTATTTTTCAGTTTTTCAGCAGTTACTTGGGCTTTACGAGCATAATAATTTGAGGAATCAGGATTAGAAGTTTTATAGTAATCTGCTAAACTTAAGTAGGAAGTAAAGCGATACTTAAGATTTTCAGATGACAATCGTAATTTTAAGGCTTTATGTAGTGTATTTAGTGATTCTGGATTGTTAAGTCGTTGTTGGACCTCTCCCAAATTATCTAAGATCAAGGCATGGCTCATGGTTAACTTTTTGCGAATACTAATTTCTAAGGCATTCTGGAGAATAGCTTGGGCATTTATATAGTCTCCTTTTGCTTTAAAGGCATTCGCTTTATTATTCAAAAGGTTGATACGCTCTTTTGGATGTAGTTTAAATCCCAAAGCTTTATCATAGTTTGTCAAGGCTTGGTCGTAATCTTTTAATTTTCGATATACCATCCCCAGTTGTGTATATAAACCCATGCGATGCTCATCATACGCTTCAGACTTTTTTTCGCCAATCAGTTTTAATCCATCCACAGCTTCTAGTTCACTCTCGTTGACATCTCCAACATAGTGCGCAGCCTGAGAAATTAATCTACTTGAATAAACTGCTTGTAGAGTATCCTTTGATTCTAAACGTATTCTTTTATAATTTTCAAAAAAATTAACGGCAGAAGGAATATCCGATTTTTCTGTTGGTTCAACAATGCTGTAATAATAATATTTAAGGCTATCAGAATTCTCTTGCCCTAAAGTTAAAAAGGGACATAAAAAAAAGAGGAACAAGAACAGTAATGTTTTCATTCCTCTAAAGTACTAACAATTAAATTAATTATTAATCATCCCCAGGCGGTGGTGGTGGAGGGGGCGGATTGGGCTCGTCATCAGAGCAACATCCGTATTCTTCACCAGTAGCACCAAGCTTGTCTGGTGTACAGGAAATCGTGGCTACAAATAGCAGCAGTATTGAAAAAATATATGAAATCTTTTTCATCTTATTCGATTTAAATTAGACATAGGTATGGCCGTCCGAGTCTTTGCTCAGTTTTATGGGCTAGAGTGGAAGCCATACATTTAAGGGAAGAGCAAGCTCTTCAGTTGAGAAGTTTGGAGCGCAGAAGTATCATGTGTCAGATTACTTCTCAAATGGTCTTATCACGTTACTTTGCAGCTCCAAATCGTACTGTTGAAATAATCGTAAACCCTATTACGCTTGGGCGATCAACAATACAAGGCAAATAAAGGAAGTTGGTTCTTAATTGACCTGGGAAGTCGTTGGAAAGAATTTGGAAAGCTATTGGGAAGGAAAACCACAATAGATTTCCAATTAGAATTTGTAATTTTCAACGAGCAAAAAAATTAGATAGATATGCAAGAACAGTTGCTTACAGATGCATTCAATAAAGCAAAAGAGAATAGTACAGCAAGTTCCGCTTTAGGATTGGCAACTCATATTTATGAAGCACTTGAATTAAAATTTAAACAACCAACGTCGGCAGATGCGATTCGGGGTTATTATCGGAAATGGGAAAATAAAGAGTCATTTAATATTTCAAATACTGCAAAAGATCACTTAGCCATATATCTAGATTTTGAAGATTATAAAAGCTATGTAGCGAGTAAGAATACCAAAAAGATTAATACAAAAAGATATCAATTTATGGTATTGGTTCTTTTATTAATCGTTGCTTTTTTCATTTATGATGCAACTCGGAAAAAATGTATGATCTGGGATGAAACTAAGTTTGTAAAGATTCATTGTGAAGAAACCAATGCGAAACCGATTGATAAAGGTTTACTTACAAAATTTAAGAAGGTGGAGGTGGAGTGTCATGAGGGTTTCTTCTTTGATAAAGATGGTAGCCCTAAAATATGGTATTATAAACAAGGAAAGAATAACTTGGAATTATTTACGTATCCGGGCATACACCCAATAAATGGCAAAACTTTAAATGATATTACCCGATATATGATTACGGAACATATGTGTAGTTCATTGAAGTAAAGGCAAAACGTTGGTGCTGTTATGTGTAAAACATATAAGAGAGTTACAGCTTTTAATTAAACACGTTTGTCAACAACGTATTAGATTAGTTTTTATGGCAAGTATTTTACTTCATTAAGTATTTCGTTACCATATCCCAATTAGGGAATTTTTCACTTCCGAAATGTAACCATTTACCACTAAAGTTTTCAGCCCCATTATTGGGTCGGTCATCAATTAAAAAATCGCCTATATTTAAATTTTTATGATGAGAAATTATTAGTCTTTTGTAAAATAAACTAGTGGTTTCTTTTCCAAAATGTTTTTGAATCCATTCTAATTTATCAATCCAGGCACTTGGGTTCAACCAAGGTGCTGTTGAGAGAATGTATAAATCGTATTTTTGAGAAAGTATGCGAATTGAATCGATCGCATTATCAAATGGTTCCATTTGTGCAAATATCCCTGGAGCTTCATCTAATCTGCCGATATATTCTTTTTGTGTCTTATCATCAAGTTTCTTTATACCCGATTTAAAATCCACTAGGACGTTGTCCATATCTACATAAATTATTTTTTTGCTCATTGAATTCTATTTCGATTTTTAAAATTGTTTTGGGAAAAGGCTATAATTATTTTGATAGAGTCTTATATTTCTGAAGCAAAATTCCATAAGTTCTCACCAGAAATATTCCAAATCATATTTATTTTGTCAATTTAATGTGTCTCAGATTATAACTTTTATATGCTGGGTAAAGTTTTTACAGATCATACAATGGTTTTTAGGGCTGTATTGGCTGAGTCAAACTGAAAGTAGCAGCGTGGCGCAGCATTTGGTGAATCATCGGCAGGGCAGTGGAGCCGCTACAAAGTAATCGTTCGCTGAACAAATGTTTTTAAAAAGTTAGGGAATTTAATTAAAGGCCAATGTGACTGCTGTATTATATGCGTTGCTACAAAAAGTAGACCCTCATGCAATTGAATGTGTTTTGCTTAAAGTCAGATTATAGTTACCAATTTTCCATATCATTTTCTTCTCCCTTTCGGTTCAACAGTTTTAAAAGCTTTGTTAATTCTTTCTCTTCATTTCCGTGAGCACCAACAATGGCATCTTCCAAATCATTCCTGTTCTCTACAAATTTTTCATATAACTCTTGACTTCTATTGTCTGAGTACTCAACTTCATCAATCATTTTGTTAGTTCTTTCAATCAAATCATCGAATGTTCCCATTTTATTTCTTGGTTTTAAATTTATAGCTTACAGATTCGTCAGACTCAAAATATTTTATTGCTGAACCTTTAAATTTCGTCATTGTGAAATAATTAAAAGTTCCTCCCACAACTGCGCCAATTCCAAATGGTATTAATCTACCGATAGCAATTCCTCCTCTTTTTGTACCATATTTTGTAAAAATGGTAGTTCCAACTCTTTGATTTATTTTCGCCAAAGTTTTACCACTAACTTTTCTGTTAAAGGTTGTAACAGCAACTTTTGTTGCAATTTTCTCCGTTGCTAATTTAGACGCTTCAATCGCTCCACACCACAATCCTAATATCCTCACGAACTCTTGATTAAAGTCAGAGCGAATATCTTTGTCATTAATAATTGCAACACCGTAGCAGGTTGAAGCCATCCATCGAAGCATCAATATTAAATCGCCAGAAATAGTTCCAGCTTCTATTGCGATTTGAACTCCAGTTCCCAATCCAGGTATACTACTTGGTAAAGCACTTACGACTCCAACTGAAGTATATTTATTTCTTATTCTATTTGCATAAATTTTAGAAAGTTGTTTTTTTGATTTATTTGGCTTTCCTCTTTTCAGTTCAGCTACATCCTTTTCAACTGATTCGAAAGATGGTGATACAAAATTTACAACTTTCATGAAATCAAAGTCTTTAGTAATTTCTACTTGGTTTTTTTTTCCCATATTTAAATTTGTAAAATGTGTTGGTTAATTTATTCGGAATGTTTTATCTATTTTTTGTAACCTGTAATAAAGTTATTTGAATGATTCTTTTTCATTTAATTGTCCCAGATAAGAGCAATTTGTGTGTAGTATCTTTGCATTTAAAATCTCTTACCGTAAATATACCTTGTTACTGCTTTTCAAAAAATACCCCAAAAACACGTAATTTTTAAATCAAAGAACAGCCACCGTTAACCGCCAATATCAGAATAAAATCTCAGACCATTTTACGGTTTCCCATAACCAGAAACAAGAGGAAAAACCGCTATTTTTTTATTTAAAAATAGGATAGCATATTTACTACAAATGAATACGCTTTCGAATACGTTTTCGAATTTTTAGCGAGACACACCCTCCGGAAGCCTCTGTAGATGGGGGGTTACAGAAATTGCGAGGTCAACTCATATCTGCCGCGGCGGACACTGGTTTTAGTCCTGTTCCCGCTACTGGAAAAGGCAAGGTTTCACAAAAATGTGGAGCCTTTTTTTATATACAGCTCATGTAAAAAGAGACGAGAAATTTGTGCTGAGCTTAGGAAGGGCTGAAATATAGTTCGCTTTACAAAAAATGTAAAGTTCGTTCCAATGCCATTCCTCTGGAACCTTTTATGAGAAAACTGCTTTTGGCAATGGGGCTGCTTTTAAATGCTTCTTCAAAGGCTTCAAAATTTTTATATTTTGAGATATGAGTCGCATTGCCTTTGGTCTTGCTAAAATTTTCCCCTACTAAATATACCTGGCCAAAGTTATTTTTTGTCAGATAATCTGTTATAAATTGATGTTCTTTTTCGGCTGTATTTCCTAATTCAAACATATCGCCTAGAATTAACACTTTGTTGGTTCCTTGTGCCTGCTTAAAATTTATTAATGCTGCCAGCATGCTCGTAGGATTTGCATTGTAGGCATCCAGTAATATGGTGTGCCCGTTTTGGTGCATAATTTGTGAGCGGTTATTTTTTGGGATATAACTTTCAATGCCTTTCTTAATATCTTGTGCTGAAACTTTAAAAAAATGACCTATAGCAATCGCTGCAGCAATATTATTATAATTATATAATCCTACTAAGTTGCTGCTAATAAGTTGGTTTTTATAACTTATTTTAAGATGTGAGGAAGCGTTAGTTAGAGACACGTTACAATCCTGATCTTTTTCTCCGAAGGTAAATTTTTTAAGAGATGTAGCGTTTTCTATTTGCTTTGGGTCGTTGGCATTTACAAAAGCAAGTTTGTTGTTTTGAAGAAGGTGTGCGTATAATTCAGACTTTCCTTTAATAACGCCTTCAACACTGCCAAAACCTTCCAGATGTGCTTTCCCGAAGTTGGTAATATACCCATAGTCTGGTTGTGCAATGGTGCACAGTTGTTCTATTTCTTTTAAATGATTAGCGCCCATTTCTACAATACCTATTTCAGTGTCTGAAGTCATGGAGAGTAGGGTGAGAGGTACTCCAATATGATTGTTAAGATTACCAGCTGTTGCTATGGTTTTAAACGTTGTTGCTAAAACCGCATTAATTAATTCTTTGGTGGTGGTTTTTCCATTACTACCGGTAAGTGCAATTATGGGGAGTTTTAAGTAATTGCGATGAAAGTTCGCTAACTTTTGAAGCGTTTCAAGAACGTTGGAGCAAAGTATGGTTTTACCTGTAGATTCGTGGTACGCCTTGTCGTCTATAACTACTCGTAAAGCACCCTTGTCTATTGCTTCCTGGCTAAAGGTATTTCCGTTAAAGTTTTCACCTCTAAGCGCAAAAAAGAGACAGTCTTTGGTTATTTTTCGGGTATCGGTACAAACTCCTGTGCTTTCAAGAAAAAGTTGGTGTAGTGCTTCTGTTTTCAATGTAGGGATATTTGGTATATAAAGGTATAAAAAAACCCTCCGTTGCAATAATGCAGAGGAGGGTTTGTGTTATTTACGGGATGCGCTTAGTTTCTTGCGCGCTTTCCTTTTTTGGATTTTGAACCTACACGGGACATAGCACATCTAAATCCTATATAGTCTGTAGCCATATCCTGAGGGAAGAAACGACGTTGTGCCGGGTCTAACCAGTAATCACGATCTCTCCATGATCCTCCTTTATACACACGTACTTCATTGTCTATTAAGGTAGTTCTGGATGCAGATTTGTCGTATTCGCGATCTAAAGTTCCTGAGCTGTCTGCAGTTACGCTGTGCTTAGGAGAGTTGTACATACGGTTCTTTTCTGTTTCTCCTTCACTGTCAAAGTCGCTAAAAGAAGAATAGTATCTTGTAGAACGCTTGTCACCATCACGGTAATCACGGTTGTCACTTTCTGAGAATTGTGTTCTTAGGTATGTTTCATTTTCGTCTACAGGTACCTGAGCAATTTCGCCAGGTAAATTTCTCGCTATAATTTTACCATTGCTTAGCGTGTCATAAACAATAGAGTCTGCCGTTACAATTTTAACCTTACCGTCTTCACCTATGGCATTTTTAGTATATACATTACCACGGTAGTAGTTAAAGTCGTTAAACTCATCATCTACAATAGGTCTGTAAACGTCTGCAACCCATTCGGCAACATTTCCAGCCATATCGTATAGACCAAAGTCGTTTGGCTCGTACGATTTAACTTCTGCAGTAATATCTGCTCCATCGTCACTCCATCCTGCAATTCCTCCGTAGTCACCATCACCTTGTTTAAAGTTAGCTAACTGGTCTCCACGGTTTCTTCTGCTGCTGTTACGGGTGTATTGTCCGTCCCAGGGGTATTTTTTTCTACCTCTGTATACGTTGTAGTTTCTTAACTCACCCAGACCAAGTGCTGCATATTCCCACTCCGCTTCCGTTGGAAGTCTGTAAGATGGTAATAATAATCCATCCTTAAGCTGAACATATAAATTTGTACTGTCCTTGCTTTTTTTCGCCAGACTTTCTGAACGCTTACCACCTTTTGTGATAGAGTCGTTTCCTCCGTATGTTTGGGTAGGGGCATTTAAATAGGTATCTGTGCTAAAAGTTTCGCCAGGTTCAACCTCAAAACGTGCGTTACGTGAAGTAAAGCCTTCTTCTTCAAGAATAAGCTCGTTTACACGGTCTGTACGCCAGTTGCTAAACTCAACAGCCTGTAACCAGCTCACACCAACAACGGGATAGTTTGCGTATGCAGGGTGGCGTAAGTAATTGTTTGTCATTACTTCATTAAATCCTAAACGGTTTCTCCATACCAGGGTATCTGGTACAGCCCCATCATAGATACGACGGTAGTTTTCTTCTTCTGGTGGAAACACACGCTTTAACCAATCAAGGTATTCCAGATACATTAGGTTGGTAACTTCGGTCTCATCCATATAGAAAGACTGAACGTGTTGTTGGTTTGGGGAATTGTTCCAGTCGTGCATTGGGTCATCCTGTACGCGACCCATTGTAAAGGTTCCTCCTTCAACAAAAACAAGTCCAGGACCTGTTTCTTGCTCTTTTGCTTTTGGGTTGTACTGAAAACCACCTTCTTTGGAGTTCATCTTCCAACCGGTAGCTCTTGAGCTGTTTTTATAGTCCCGGGACTTGTTACAGCTTGCAATTAAAGCAGTAACTGCAACTAAAAGTAATGCCTTAAAGGCTAAATTTTTTATCATGTTCATAGGTTCAATTATGAATAAATTGGGTTTGCAATATAACAATTAACGAGAAAAGCGCAATAATATTTTATTATTTATACACCGTAAGGGTTGATATTTGATATCGACCCACTCACAACGTGGTTTTTTACCAATTATTATGAAGCATTCCCATTTCTTTAAAAAACTTTTTAATTGTTACACTAAGTGTATCTTTGAAGCGTTACTACTTATGATGAAAAAGTTATTTTTACTCTCTGTTTTTTTAGTTTTACCTTGTATTGTTGTTGCCCAGCAAAAAGACATTATAGTCCCCTGGAGCAGTACTGTTCCCAACGTTTCAAATAACAAAAATACGGTTTCCAATGCTAAAAACGGATTGGCAACAGCTGGCAAAACAACTTCAGAAAGCAAAGTTTCTGGACAGCCTTCAGTAGGACTTCAGATGAGTGAAAACAGTCTTTTGTATCAAAATATTTGGGAAGATTCAGGCTTTGCAGATCCTGCGTCACTGCAGGTTTCAAATGTAAAATATGCTGCTCTTACTTCTAAAGAGTTAAATGAAGTAACTAAAGACTTAATTCCTACTACCTTTTCATCCAGGATTACCAGTTCAAGAGGGAGGGACAAAATTTTTACTAAGGTTGCTATTTCACCAGTTGTAAATACCAGTACGGGACTTAAAAAAGTGATTTCTTTTTCTGTAAATTATACCTACGGAAGCGCCAACAGAGGTTCTGTTACTCAATTGCCGGTTACTAATTCTGTATTAGCAACTGGCGACTGGTTTAAATTCAAAATTGAGGAAACAGGAGTTTATCGTATTACAAAAGACTTCCTGAACAGAATTGGGATGAACACAGACGGAATAAATCCCAGGAACCTTAAAGTATATGGACACGGTGGAAAACCACTCCCGCTTTACAGTGGTATCCCTGTAGCAATAGATCTTCCCGAAAACGCCATACAGGTAATTGGCGAAGAAGATGGTTCTTTTGACAATGGTGATACCATATTATTTTACGGGATTGGCACCACGGGATACGATCCTGAAAACGACACCAACATAAACCCTTACAGTGATGAGGCCTATTATTATGTAACAAGCTCTGGTGGCCCCGGATTACGGGTGCAGGATATGGTGGAGCCCACAGGAAATGCCACGACAACTATAACAAGTTTTAACGATTATAAATTTCATGAGCTTGATGAAGAAAGTCCGGTTAGGGTTGGTAGACGCTGGTATGGAAATAGATTCGATATTGAAAACGAACAGACTTTCACGTTCAATTTTCCAAATATTATTCCTCAGGAACCCATGTTTGTTACGGTAAAAGCTGTTTCTGCCTCTGAAACCTCTAGCTCTATTGCACTTACTGTTAATAATACAAGTTTAAGTCCTTTGACATTCTCTCCCCCGGTTTCTACAAGTTTGCTGAGTACAGATGAATTTGAAGGCGAAGTCCCTGCAGGAGGGGAAGAAGTAACGGTAGATCTGGTCTACAATAATGGTGGTAATCCCGCTAGTGTGGCGTACCTGGATTACATTGGTGTTAATGCAGTACGCAGGCTTGTGGGTACTGGCGAGCAAATACCGTTTCAGTTTAACGATGTGACTACCCTTACAGGGATCGGAGAATATCAAATTACAAATGCAAGTGACTATACCCAGGTTTGGGATGTAACCAACAGAGGTACTGTTTCCAGTAAAAGAAATGAAGGTGCCAGCGCGTCTTTTAGTTTTAAAGCAAATCTGGGACAGCTTAGAAAATATGTTGCCGTGCACGACACCAATTTGCTAGAGCCCGCAGAAGTTCAGAACGCCAGGGTGGCTAATCAAAATTTAAAAGGAACTATTTTTAATGATCCTTCAGGCAATTTTCAGGATTTAGATTACCTAATTATTTCTCCTCCTTTTTTATTACAACCTGCGTTGCGATTGGCAAATCATCACAGAGGGAGAGGATTAACTGTAAAAGTGGTTACTACCGATAAGATCTACGAAGAGTTTAGCTCCGGGAAACAAGACATAAGTGCTATCCGAAATTTTGTTCGCTATATTTATGAAAATGCTTCAAGTACAGACAAGAGGATTAAATACCTTGGTTTATTTGGAGACACCTCGGTAGATTACAAAAACAGACTTAACAACAACAATAATAATGTACCGTCATTCCATACGCTGTTAAGTACTAATACGGCAAACTCATTTATGAGTGACGATTTCTTCGGAAATGTAGATCCTAATGAAGGGACCATAGGGGGTGAAAATTTAGATGAATTTGGAGAAAAACTTACCGATACAGACCGGTTAGATATAGCTGTAGGTAGAATTATAGCAGATAATGTCCTATTGGCAAACCAAATGATAGATAAAATTATAAACTATGCTTCCAAAAGTTCCTATGGAAATTGGCGTAATAATTTTATTTTAATTTCGGACGACGTGGATGCTCAGTTTGAATTTGAAGCTTTACAATTAAATCTCGATAACCTGGGAGATGAGATTTCGGCCAATAAGCAATTTGTAAATGTAAAGAAAATACATACCGATGCTTTTTTACAGGAAACTTCGGCGGGAGGTAACAGATACCCTACGGTTGTAAAAGAAATTCAAAACCAGACCGAAGTAGGAGCATTGATCATTAATTATTTTGGACACGGTGGAGAAGATGGGCTGGCAAAAGAATTTATTTATACCAAAGGGGTTGCTGAAAATTTAAGAAACCCCAATAATTTACCGCTTATTGTAACAGTAACATGTGAGTTTACCAAATTTGATGATCCAGAACGTATCACTGCAGGGGAGCTTACCTACTGGAATCCCGAAGGAGGAGCTATTTCGCTCATCACCACAACACGTTCTATTTTTGTTAGTGTGGGTGTGTTATTCAATAATGCACTAGCTCCCGAATTGTTTGGCTATGGAACAAATAACATTCCGCCTCCGGCAGAGGCTATGCGCCGCGCAAAAAATAATATAGATAGAAATACAAGACGTGTCGTCTTTTTTGTAGGAGACCCGGCTTCCCCTCTTGCGTTTCCAAAACCATCTATCCGGCTTACTTCTATTAACGGAGCTGCTGTTTCGGGAGGTTCTCCTGTACTTCAGGCTTTAAGCAGGGTGCGCTTAGGGGGTGAAGTGACCGATGCTAACGGGAACCTGCTTACGAACTACAACGGGATTCTGGAAGCAAAACTGTTCGATAAAAATGTAGAACGTATTACCCTTGGTAATGATGGGATAACAGATGATAATACCGATATTGATGACGACGGAGTTCTTGGTAATACTGATTTGCTGCAAATGAAATTTAAAACCCTGGGGGAAGGTCTCTTTAACGGGCAGGCGTCTATTACCAACGGAAAGTTTGAATTTGAATTTGTAGTCCCCCGAGACATCCAAATCCCCGTGGGGAACGGTAGATTAAGCTTATATGCTAAAAATAATTTGCAACTGGAAGATCAGACAGGTTTTTCTGAACAGATAAGAATTGGAGGACTAAATGAAAATGCCCCGGCAGATAATGTTGGACCAACCATCAGGCTTTTTATGAATGATGAAAATTTTGTCTCGGGTGGGATTACCAATAACGCACCCATGTTGCTGGCAAAACTGCAGGATGAAAATGGTATCAACACCGCTAGTGGGATTGGTCACGATATAATTGCAATCTTAGATGGAGACGAATCGAACCCCATTGTACTTAACGAATTTTACCAGACTGAAGTGGACGATTTTACACGAGGAACAACAAATTATAACCTGCGTGATTTAGAGAAAGGATTGCATACGCTTACCCTTAAAGCCTGGGATGTGTATAACAATTCGTCTACAGCAGATATTCAGTTTGTTGTAACAGGTAGTGACGAGTTGCAAATAAAAAGAGTACTTAATTATCCAAACCCCTTTGTAAACTATACCGAATTCTGGTTTAATCACAACCGCCCTTTTGAGCCGTTGGAAGTGCAGGTGCAAGTCTTTACCGTAACAGGGAAAGTGGTCTGGACCAAAAACCAGACCATCACTACCGATGGTTTTCTTTCTCGCGATATTGTATGGGATGGCCGGGACGATTTCGGTGACAGAATAGGAAAAGGTGTCTACGTATATAAGATAACTGTAAAATCTCCGTTAACCAATAAGCAAGTTGAAAAATTCGAAAAACTTGTTATCCTTTAATAATTGAAAATTAAACCTATATTTGCAAAAAATTTCAACCTCATGAAGAAAATCTTTATCCTGATTCTAATAGCCTTGGTAACAGTAAAAACCCAAGCACAGGAAGATAATACTGACCAAAGAGTAATCACAACCGCAGTTCCCTTTGTATTAATTGCCGCAGATGCACGCGCTGCTGGTATGGGAGATATAGGAGTAACAACTTCTGCCGATGCTTTCTCACAACAATGGAACCCCGCAAAATATGCTTTCGCTATTTCAAAACAGGGAGTAGGAGTAACCTATACCCCGTACTTAAGTCAGCTGGTAAACGATATTTTCCTCGGAAATTTAACGTACTACAACCGTATTAACGAACGTAGTGCCGTTGGTGCTAGTTTGCGTTATTTCAGTTTAGGGGATATTGAATTACGAGATACTGCAGATCAAATACCTCTGGTTCAAAGTCCAAACGAATTTACTTTTGATGTATCTTACGCACTTAGGTTGAGTGATCGGTTTTCTATGGCTATTGCCGGACGCTATCTGCGTTCAGACCTTAAAATTCAGGCCTCAAACGAAGATGCCTCAGCAGCAAGTTCCTTTGGAGTAGATATTGCAGGTTATTACCAATCTGAAGAAATTGCATACAACGATTTTGATGGTCGTTGGAGAGCAGGTTTCAACTTTTCAAATATTGGTCCAAAGATTAAGTATGATGAAGTGGGACAGGAAAACAACCTTCCTACCAATATGGCGTTAGGAGCAGGATTCGACTTTATATTAGACGAATACAACAAAGTGGGTGTTTCGGCCGAAGTAAACAAACTGTTAGTGCCAACGCCTCAGGATTTCAATAACGATGGTGTTATCGATTCTGAAGATGATGAAGAATATGAAGACATTAGTTTCTTTTCAGGGATGTTCAAATCGTTTGGGGATGCCCCAGATGGTTTCAGTGAAGAGTTAAAAGAATTTACCTGGGCATTAGGAGCAGAATACTGGTATCAGGATGTTTTTGCTTTCCGTACAGGATATTTCAATGAAAGTGACGAAAAAGGATCCAGAAAGTTTCTATCCTTAGGAGCTGGATTTAAATACACAGCAATTAATATAGATGTTTCATACCTATTCTCAACTTCCGCAGTTAGAAGTCCGTTAGAAGGTACCCTTCGTTTCGGGCTTACCTTTAACTTTGGAGACGAGTACGACGAATACTAAAATATACATGGCAAAGAAGCTCACAATCACCACCGAACTTACAGTGTTCGAGTCTTTACAAGAGCTTCCGCAATCCATTCAAGAATTAATGCATAAGGCGCAGAAGGCTCGGGAAAGAGCGTATGCGCCTTATTCGCGTTTTAAGGTGGGTGCAGCTATACTTCTGGCCAATGGAGAAGTGGTAACAGGTAACAATCAGGAAAATGCCGCTTTCCCTTCAGGACTTTGTGCAGAACGCGTGGCAGCTTTTTATGCAGGCGCCACGTATCCGGGAGTTGCTTTTCAGGCAATAGCGTTAACAGTACGTTCTTTGAATCATGAAGTAACTACCCCAACGCCACCCTGTGGAGCCTGCCGCCAATCCCTTGCCGAATACGAAACAAATCAAAAATCGTCCATGTCACTTTATTTTATGGGCGAAACGGGTAACGTGGTGCAGGCAAACGCTATAAAAGATTTGTTGCCGCTACGCTTTGATAGTTCTTATCTTAAATAACCAGTAGCAGCTGTTTTTTAGTAGCATATATTATGTTATTTTTGTTATTCGCGAAAAAATAATGCGGAAACCGTTTTTAATATTCCAACACCATTAGTTGATGAAAAAAATCACCAAAAAAACATACCTGGACTGGTATGAAAACATGCTGTTCTGGCGCAAGTTTGAAGATAAACTGGCACAGGTATATATCAATCAAAAAGTACGGGGTTTTCTACACTTGTACAATGGGCAAGAAGCAGTACTTGCCGGAGCACTCCACGCGATGGACCTTACCAAGGACAATATGATAACGGCCTACCGTAACCACGTACAACCCATTGGAATGGGAGTAGATCCAAAACGTGTGATGGCCGAATTATACGGAAAAGCCACAGGCACCTCACAGGGTCTTGGGGGTTCGATGCATATTTTCTCTAAGGAACACCGTTTTTATGGAGGTCACGGGATTGTAGGGGGACAAATTCCACTGGGAGCGGGGATTGCTTTTGGAGATAAATTTCACGGACGTGATGCTGTAACCTTATGTTATATGGGAGATGGAGCGGTACGACAAGGATCGTTGCACGAAACTTTTAACCTGGCAATGTTATGGAAATTACCTGTTGTGTTTTGTTGTGAAAACAACGGATATGCCATGGGAACGTCAGTAGCAAGAACCGCAAACCATACCGACATCTGGAAATTGGGGTTAGGATACGAAATGCCCTGTAAGCCCGTAGACGGAATGAAACCAGAAGTGGTTGCCAAAGAAATGGACGAAGCCATAGACCGCGCACGCCGTGGCGATGGTCCAACCTTTCTGGAAATACGAACGTATCGCTACAGAGGGCATTCTATGAGTGATGCACAACAGTATCGTACGAAGGAAGAAGTTGCCAAAAAGCAGGAAGAAGATCCAATCTCCTACGTGTTGCACAAAATTTACGAAAAGAAATGGGCTACCGAAGAGGATATCAAAAAAGTAGACAAACGCGTAAAAGATTGGGTGAAAGAATGCGAAAAATTTGCAGACGAATCTCCCTATCCAGAAAAAAGTGTGATGTACGACGCAGTGTACGAACAAGAAGATTATCCATTTTTACCACATAAATTATAAACAATGGCAGAAGTAATAAATATGCCTCGATTGAGCGATACCATGGAAGAAGGAACCGTGGCAACCTGGCTTAAAAAAGTGGGCGATACCGTGGAAGAAGGCGATATATTAGCCGAAATCGAAACCGATAAAGCCACGATGGAGTTTGAGTCTTTCTACGAAGGGACGTTGCTGCATATTGGTATTGAAGAAGGAGATACCGCAAAGGTAGATACGCTTCTGGCTATAATTGGGGATAAAGATGAAGATATTTCAGATTTGCTGAATGGCGGTTCATCAAAAAGCTCAGAAACCAGTGATAAAGATTCTGAAAAGAATGATGCAACTGAAAGTTCTGACAATAAAGATCCTAAAGAAAAAGAAACAGCCAACGATTCAGAAACTGATGCGGAAACAGCTGAAGATGAAGAAAAAGACAGCGACAATAGCGCAGCTGACACAGAAGTGCCCGAAGGCGTTGAAATAATTACTATGCCTCGCTTGAGCGATACCATGGAAGAGGGTACCGTAGCTACCTGGCTAAAAAAAGAAGGTGATACCATAGAAGAGGGCGATATATTAGCTGAAATCGAAACCGATAAAGCCACTATGGAATTTGAAAGTTTCTATGCAGGAACGTTGCTTAAAATTGGTATTGCCGAGGGTGAAACAGCCAAAGTGGATGCATTATTAGCCATTGTTGGGCCAGAAGGAACCGATGTGTCCAATATTTCGGCAAAAGGAAAAACAGCGACTAAAAAAATTTCAGATAAAAAAGAAACGTCTTCAAAAGAGGCTGCTAAAAAAGAAGAAAAGAAAACGGAAACTAAAAAAGAAGTTTCAGCAGAGAAAAAAGAAGGGGAGGCTTCATCCCGAAAGCCTTCAGGATCAGATTCTAAAAGAATATTCGTTTCTCCTTTAGCTAAGAAAATGGCCGAAGAAAAAGGAATTAATTTACAACATGTAAACGGAACCGGAGATAACGGCCGTATTGTTAAAAGCGATATTGAAAACTACCAGCCAGGAGCGGCTGCTGCAGGAAGCTATCAACCTGTTGGGGAAGAAAGCTGGGAAGAGACCAAGAACTCACAAATGCGCAAAACCATTGCAAAGCGTTTGGGAGAGTCTAAATTTACAGCGCCACACTATTATTTAACTATAGAGTTGGATATGGATAATGCCATCGCCTCCAGAACTGCTATAAACAGCGACCCGGAGGTAAAAATATCCTACAACGATATGATTGTAAAAGCATGTGCGATGGCCTTGCGAAAGCACCCGCAGGTTAACAGCCAGTGGACGGGCGATACTACTAAAATTGCAAACCATATTCACGTGGGAGTAGCCGTTGCTGTAGAGGAAGGATTGGTTGTTCCGGTCTTAAAATTTGCAGACCAAATGACCTTTTCTCAAATAGGTGCCCATGTTAAGGAACTGGCAGGGAAAGCAAAAAATAAAAAACTTACCCCTGAAGAAATGCAGGGAAGTACTTTTACGGTTTCAAACCTGGGAATGTTTGGTATTAAGGAGTTTACAAGTATTATTAATGCGCCCAATTCAGCCATTTTATCGGTGGGGGCTATCGTGCAAAAACCTGTTGTAAAAAACGGAGCTATTGCGGTAGGAAACACCATGACCGTAACTTTAGCCTGCGATCACCGCACCGTAGACGGCGCCACCGGAGCAAAATATTTACAAACGGTGCGACAGTATATAGAGAACCCAGTTACCATGTTTGTTTAAAACTCCAGATGTTAAAACAAAAAAATATTATCATTACAGGTACCAGCCGTGGCATAGGTTACGAGCTGGTTTCATTACTTACCGATGCCGGGCACAATGTGTTGGCCTTGTCTCGTGATGCGGCACCAGTTTCAGGCTTGGATATTTCAAATTGCTGGTGCTTTTCCTGCGATATTACCGATAAAAAAGATGTGACCCGTGTAAAAGATTTTCTTAAAGAAACATGGAGCCACGTAGATGTACTTATCAATAATTCTGGATACCTGGTAAATAAGCCTTTTTTAAAGCTGAAATGGGAAGACTTTGTAGACAGTTATGCTGTAAATGTTTTTGGTGCTGCGGTGATGACACAAACGGTGTTGCCTTTTATGAAAAAGGATGGCCACGTAGTGAATATAAGCAGTATGGGCGGGGTTCAGGGAAGTATGAAATTTCCTGGGTTGGCTGCCTATAGCAGTAGTAAAGGTGCTATAAATACCTTAACCGAAGTCTTAGCCGAAGAATATAAAGAAACAGGGCCTAGCTTTAACTGTTTGGCGTTAGGCTCTGTACAAACCGAAATGCTGGAAGAAGCATTCCCTGGTTTAAAAGCAGCTGTTACTGCTACAGAAATGGCGCAATACATTATGGATTTTTCCTTAACCGGACATAGTATGTATAACGGAAAGATCTTACAGGTTTCCAGCGCTACACCCTAGCGGTTTTTATTCTTTCAGAAAATCTATACGAGCTTCAAAGAAATTACTTACGGCGCGCACTACTTAGAAGAATTTCAAAAGATACCATAGAAGTTTTAGGTTATCAGTCATCAATCCTTCAGAATGATTATGGCATATTTTTCTGTATTTTTGAAATGTGCAAGAAATCCTCACAAAATACATTCCCCAAGCTGCCGTAGTTCCAAGTTTTGAACTTATTAAAGCCCATAACGTTTATTTAAAAATTGTAAACGAGCGTGTAACGCGCCATGGCGATTATAGAAAAATGCCTAACGGTCAGCATCAGATTACTGTAAATGCCAATCTTAATAACTACCGCTTTTTAATTACGCTGATTCATGAGATTGCGCATTTGGTTGCTTTTAATAAATATGGCAGCACTATAAAGCCACATGGGATCGAGTGGAAGCATACCTTTCAGATGTTGATGTTACCTTTTATACGTCCGGAAGTTTTCCCTAACAATTTACTTCCCTTACTTGCCATACATTTTAAAAACCCCAGAGCAAGTAGCGATACAGATGCTAAACTTTCGTTAGCGCTAAAGCAATACGACGCCCCAAACGATAAAAACTATATATTTGAAATACCCTACGGCGCATTGTTTAGATTGTACAATGGAAAAATATTTAAACGGGGCAATAAGCGTGTAAAACGATACGAATGTCTGGAGGTAACTACGGGTAGAACCTACCTTTTTAACCCTAATGCAGAAGTAGAGTTTTTGAAAAAAAATTAAAAAATATGTTTCTGGAAGGGGAATAGTTTAGTTTTTGAAATATAGCGGGTTAGGTGATATAGCTAGCCACATAAACCCTCAGGCACCCATACGTGTAATATTAACAAGATGGCAATTGTAGCGACATTCCAATAAATACATACAAATTTGAAATCATTAAACACTAATTACTACGCAGTTATAATGGCTGGAGGAATCGGTTCACGATTCTGGCCTGTGAGCACCCGGGAATTTCCAAAACAGTTCCATGATATGTTAGGAACAGGGGAAAGCTTACTCCAAAAAACATTTTCACGTCTTAAAAAAATTGTACCTGCAAAAAATATTCAGGTTTTAACCAATGAGCGGTATGTAAACCTAACGCTGGAGCAATTACCGGAAATTTCAGAAAAACAAGTGGTTTTAGAACCGGCCATGCGAAATACGGCACCCTGTATCCTCCTGGCTGCCTTAAAGATTAAGAAAGAAAATCCAAATGCTGTGATGCTTGTGGCACCGAGCGATCATTGGATTGAAGACGAAGTGGCATTTCAAAAAGATGTAGCATTGTGTTTTGATACATGTGAAAAGGAAAATGTTTTAATGACCTTGGGCATCCCGCCCACATTTCCAAACACAGGTTATGGGTACATTGATGCTTCTAAAAGCGCCACAACCCCAGTTTTAAATAATGAATTACAAGGTATACATAAGGTACGTCAGTTTCGGGAAAAGCCAGATTATGAAACTGCAAAACAATTTTTAGCCGAAGGAAATTACTTGTGGAATGCAGGCATCTTTTTATGGAGTGTAAAAAGTATTGTAGCAGCTTTTGAAGCGTATTTGCCGGTAATGAGCGCCCTGTTTTCAGAAGGAGTGCCTGTGTATAATTCAGAAAAAGAGAGAAGCTTTATTTTAGAGAATTATAGTCTTGCAGAGAATATCTCTATAGACTATGGCATTATGGAAAAAGCCGAAAACGTGTATGTAAAAAAAGCAACATTCGACTGGAATGATCTTGGCACCTGGGGAGCCTTGCATGAAAAACTGGTAAAAGATATAAATAGTAATGCTGTTGTTAGAGCTAAATCCCACCTTAAAGATGCCAGCGGGAATATGATTTTTACTGAAAAGGATAAACTAGTGGTTGTGGAAGGGCTTAATAACTATATTGTAGTAGAGAAAGAAGATGTATTGCTTATATTTCCGAAAGAAAAAGAACAAGAGATTAAGACACTGCTAACCGAAGTATCCGAAAAGCATGGTAAAAAATATACCTAAATGAGTACATCCGAAAACAAGAACCACATCACCCCAAACGAAGCCGAATTTGAGCAGGATAAAAAAAATGCCTGGAAAGGGCTTGCTAAGTTTATACGGGGTCTTTTTAATTTGCACGAAGATACCGACAGGGATGCCACCATTGAGGCCGTTAAAAAGGATATTTCATTTAAGGGACACACCGCATGGATATTAATATTTTCAATATTTGTAGCCTCTATCGGGTTAAATGTTAGTAGTACGGCAGTTGTTATTGGGGCGATGCTTATTTCACCCCTAATGGGACCTATTGTAGGGGTTGGTCTTTCGGTAGCCATAAATGACGTGGAAACATTACGAAAATCGCTTATTAATTTAGGGATTATGGTAGCGCTTAGTGTGCTTACGGCTTTTTTGTATTTTAGTATTTCCCCCCTAACCGAAGAAACACCAGAGCTTCTTGCCCGCACATACCCAACAATTTTGGATGTGCTGGTAGCCATTTTTGGCGGATTGGCACTTATTGTAGCTAAAACAAAGAGCGGCACTATTGCCAGTGTTATTTTTGGGGTTGCTATTGCAACAGCACTTATGCCTCCACTGTGTACCGTAGGCTATGGACTGGCTGTAGGCAATATAGATTATGCAGGAGGGGCGCTGTACCTTTTTTCTATTAACGCCGTTTTTATTGCGTTATCCACCTTTATTGTATCTAAAATTCTGGGGTTTCCAATGGTTCGCTATGCCAATTCAAAAAGAAGGCGGTTTATTGCGCAAATGGCTTCCTTGATAGCTGTAATTGTAATTGTACCCAGTGTGTATTTGTTTTATAAATTACTGCAGGAACAGGTTTTTGAAAATAAGACAAAAGAGTTTGTCAAAGAAATTATAAAATACGAAGGTGCCGAGGTTGTAAAATCTTCGCAGGATTATAAAACAAAACTGATTGAAGTGTATCTCATAGGACAACCAGTCCCGCAGCCTAAAATTAATGAATGGCTGGACCAACTAAAACAAACTGAAAAATTAGAAGAGGTGACGTTGCGGATTTACCAGGGCTCAGACCGTTCTGGCGAACTTGCTGAAAGACTTTCGGGAGAAGTAAAAGCTGGTATCCTGGAAGATCTTTACGTAAAAAACGAACAGGTAATTAGAGATAAAGATGAACGCATTACCTTTCTGGAAGATGAAATAGCAAAACTTACTGTAAAAGATAACATACCATTTGAAGCTATTAGTAAAGAACTACAGGTTACGTTTGACGGCATTGAGCAGTTTTCCTACTCCAAAAGAGTTTCTACTAATTATGAAAAGACAGATACACTACCGGTCTTTACAGTTACCTGGGATAAAGCCGTACGCAGCCGGGAACGGACTTCCAATATGGAAAAGATGAGAAATATACTTAAGCTGCGGCTAAACTTAGATACGCTTGCTGTCGAAGAGCGCTAATAAAAAAGAGGCTGTCTAAAAAGTGTACTCATATTGTCAAACTGAGCTTGTCGAAGTTTTAATAGTATTGATAACCAATACATTTCGACAGGCTCCATGTGACAAATTCAGGATTTTGACACTTTTAAGACAGCCTCTTTTTCTTTACTATTCTTAATTAGCTATTTTTTTATAAACTTATAGCTAAGCTGTTTTTTGTCAACCTCAAATTGTGCGAAGTAAACTCCGGTTTTTAAGGTAGAAACATCAATGCTGTTGGTGTTAGAAACACTGGTGTTTAATACTAATTTACCATTCATATCTACTATAGTAACTAGTGTGTCACTCATTCCTTGAACTGAGAAATTTAATTTGTCTGCAGTAGGATTTGGAAACAAGCTGATACCAGTAACTTGTACATCGTTTATGCCTAAAACTGGGTTTTGTCCTTCAACATAAATATGTTGCGCGTTTATGTCTGGATCTATAATTTCATCTATAATGCCAGAAGGCCACTCAATAATAATCTTGTCGATTGCTGTAGCAGGTCCCAGTCCAAAATGAGCTACAAGAGAATTCATGTGTCTAAAGCCTTGTCCGGATCTAACTTCTCGCATTTGTGTACCCCAGGCACCTTCAATCTTAATACGTGCACCAATCCCGTTCGAATTGCTCTCAACACCTTTAAGACCAATCTTAACGTAGTTGTTTATGTTGTTACCATCGTTTATGTATAGGTTACCGTTATTAACAACATCTAAAAAACCATCGCCGTTAAAATCGCCAATTCCTCCTTCGTCAAAAGGAAGATCCTGTCCTGTAAAGGTTAAGTCTCCATTACCCAGATATAATTCTTTCGACATTTCACTCAAAATATCCATATAGCCGTCATTGTTGAAATCGGCTGCAAGGTTTTCCCATGATCCAAGATCGGTTGGGTTAATTCCGGTGGTTTGAATGATATTTGTAAAGTTACCTGTACCGTCATTTTCGTAGAAATTATTCTGTGCTAGGTGGTTTACAACAAAAGCATCAAAATCTCCATCGTTGTCAAAGTCTTCAAAAACAGTTGCCCAGGAGCGATCTGCATCCTGTAGGCCTATTTCCAGTGCATTTTCTGTGAAAGTTCCGTCTCCATTGTTTGTATACATGGCATTTTCGTTTTCAAAGGCACCTACAGGTTGGCCTCCTCTACACTTTGTTAAGTACATATCCTGGTCACCATCATTATCGTAATCTACCCAAATGGCAGCATAATTACCCGGGGCATCAATCGTCTGGATGAGGCTTTGATCCAACGTCATGTTTCCGCTACCATCATTTCGGTAGGGGTGGCTTAAATCTACATCGTGACAAACAAAAGCATCCAGGTCTCCATCGTTATCTATATCGGCAAAAGTAGTGCGTTGTGAGAAAATATATTGTGGAAATGGGGTTTCGGAATACGCTGTTCCGTCTTCATTTGCCATTAAAAATGATACGCGTTGTCCGTTACCTAAAACCATATCGTTATAGCCATTCTCGTCCAGGTCTCCCACAGCAACACTCCAGTTGGGTACATTTTCGATAGGCATAGCAATCATGGTTGAAATAAAAGTCCCATCGGGTTGTTGGTAATCTATTCCAATACCGCCAGAGGATATACGAACATAGTCATCCAGATAATCATTGTTAACATCTGCGGCAATTTCAGTGGAATCGTCGTAGTTTCCAATCAATCCGTTTTGAGTGGTAAAACTCACTTGTTGAGCTACCATTCCAAGACCACAGGCAAATGCAAGTGATAAGCATATAATTTTTTTCATAAAGTAAGAATTTAATAAAGTCGTTAAAAATAACTTAATTTTGTGTACAATACAACCTGTGGATGAAGAAATTACTGCTCTTTTATCTGAATATCCCGAATTTTCTTGAATAAATCTGAAGAATACACAAAATCTGTAACGTCCTGATTGTCGGTACTAAAAATTTCTTTGTTGCTTCCCTGCCAGACCAGGACTCCATTTTTTAAGAACACAATATTTTCTCCAATTTCCATCACCGAGTTCATATCGTGTGTTACTACCACGGTTGTAATATCGTTTTCGTGTGTTATTTCCTGGATAAGGTTGTCGATAACTGTGGCGGTTTTTGGGTCTAATCCTGAGTTAGGTTCATCGCAAAACAAATACTTGGGTTTGTTTACAATAGCCCGTGCAATAGAAACTCTTTTTTGCATTCCGCCCGAAATTTCCGAAGGATATTTTTTATTAACCCCTCCTAGATTTACCCGCTCCAAAACTTCATTGACCCGTTCGAGCATTTCAGATTTTTTTTGCCTGGAAAACATACGAAGTGGAAACATCACATTTTCTTCAATGGTCATAGAATCGAACAGGGCACCGCCTTGAAAAAGCATCCCTATTTCTTCCCGCAAATTTCTTTGTTGCTCATCATCCATGTTTTGGATGGCTTCATTTTCATAATAAATAAGGCCTTCTTCGGGTTTAAAAAGCCCTAACAGGCATTTTAGCATCACTGTTTTTCCGCTTCCACTTTGACCAATAATTAAATTGGTTTTTCCTTTTTCGAATACCGTAGAAATCCCTTTTAATATTTCTTCGTCACCAAAACGCTTCTTTATGTTTTCAACTGTTATCATTAGCTAAGTAGGAGTTGAGTGATAATAAAATTGAACAATATAATGAGTACACTGGTCCAGACAAAGGAGTTGGTACTCGCTTTTCCCACTTCCAGTGCGCCACCTTTCATATAATATCCTTGCCAGGAAGGTACCGTTGCCAAAATAAAGGCAAACACAAATGTTTTAATAAAAGCATATACTAAATGAAAGGAGTCAAAACTATCCTGTAGTCCTGTTGTAAAATCTGTGTAGGTTGTAAAACCACCATACACCCCGGCCAGCAAACCTCCTGTAATCCCTATAAACATAGAAAGTGCAATCACAAAGGGAAAAAACATTAAGGCAACTATTTTTGGAAAAACCAAATAGTTAAGCGAGTTAATACCCATAACTTCCAGGGCATCAATTTGTTCGGTAACCCGCATAGAGCCAATACTGGAAGTAATAAAAGACCCTACTTTACCGGCCATAATGATACTCATAAACGTTGGCGCAAATTCTAAAATTATAGACTGCCTTGTGGCGTAACCAATAAGGGATTTTGGGATAATGGGGTTGTCTACATTAAGTGCTGTTTGTATGGCAATTACCCCGCCAACGAAAAAAGAGATAAATACTACAATACCCAGGGACCCAATTATAAGGTCGTCTATTTCTTTAAAGATGAGTTCTTTGAGTACCGAACGTTTGGTGAAACTCCCAAAGGTGCGTTTCAGCATTAAAAAATAAGAACCAATATCTTCTAGGTATGCCATAGTTGTAATAGTGTCGCTAAGGTACTAATTAAATAATTTTTAGAGGATGGTAATGTGTTTACTTTTGATCAAACAGTTGTTTCATAAGGGTGTAAATGTTTGTGTTTTGGTAGATACCCCCAAACAAATGTTCTCCTGGTCCCTGGGCAAAAACAGGAACCATAGTGGCGGTATGTCCAGTTGTTGCGAAAGAGGCAATAATTTTATTGTAATTAATTCCGTCTGCACTAAGGCTAAAGCCTCCGGTTTCGTGATCGGCCGTGACAATTACAAGTGTTTCACCGTTATTTTTAGCAAAATCCAGTACCGCGCCAATGGTTTTGTCAAAGTCTATAATTTCATTTATTAAATACTCCGCATCGTTGTCATGACCACCCCAATCTATTTGGGAGCCTTCTACTAATAAGAAGAACCCCTCTTTGTTTTTTGAAAGGTGGCCAATTGCGAGCATAGTGGCATTGGTCAAAAAGTTTCCCCGGTTTTCCGACATTTTTGGCATGCCGTTTGGTGCAAGTAAAATGGCTTGTTTTTTTTCTGAAATTTTCTGAGGAAGTACATCGGTATGCACTTCGTAATTTCTATCTTTTAATTGCTGAAGGAGGTCCTGGCCATCAATTCTGTTTTGAAAAAACTGAAGTCCACCTCCTGCAAAAAAATCAAGTTTGCTATGAACCAGGTCTACTGCAATTTCATCATACATTCTACGTGATTCCTGATGTGCATAAAACGAAGCAGGAGTAGCGTGTACTACAGAAGAGGTGACCACCAATCCCGATGCGATACCGGTTTTAGCAATGTGTTCTACAATTGTTTCGGAGGGATTCATATTTTCGTCTAACCCTATAGCGCCGTTATATGTTTTTATGCCAACTGCAAAGGCGGTGGCACCAGCTGCAGAATCTGTAATCAGTTCTTTTGAAGAAGAGGTCATGCTTAAGCCCACGGTATTAAAACGTAAAAAATTAGAAGGCTTGTCATTAAAATAAAGGCTGGACGAAATTTCACTTAGTCCCATACCATCACCTACGAGCAGAATGATATTTTTAGGTTTTTTATTGGTTTGAGCCGTAATTAGTGCAACGCTAAAAGTGCAAATTGTTAGGCATGTTAAGGTTTTAATAAAATGTGAAGGCATACAAATTAACTTAAGAGTTTCAAAAATACACATTAGGAAATTGTGAAATGCTATAAAAAGGTTAAGATGTATTAAAACAACTTTTCCTTGATCTTTTTCCAGCGAAGCTTACGGATAAACTCCCCTTCTTCCTTAGTAACGATAAAAGGTGTCTTGCCTTTTTTTGCCTTTATATAACCCTGCATGCAGTTGTAATAAAAGCTGAGACTCTTTTTTTTCTGTGCCAGTTTAATAGCGGCAATCTGGGTAAGTACCCATCCATAGCGCATTTTATAAAATGCTTCGCCCTGTTTGTATTTAGCGGCTTTTGTGTAGGTGGCACCTGTGGGTTTCAGGTGTTTTACGCGCAATGTTTGGTCTGTGACAACCTTCCATCCGTGATATTGCGCCAGAAGTTCGTCCACAGTGTCCCAGCCCATAGTATTTTTTAGACCTCCTATTTCTGTAAAACAATTTTTTCTATAAGCTTTTAAAGCACCGCGAATATGATCTTTATTTGTTAGATTTTCTAACTCCCAATGTCCGTTTTTATCGATAGTACAAAAACCACCAGCCATCCCTGTTTTTGAGTCTTTTTGGAAGAGTTCAGATATTTTTTCTAAATAATTTTTTGGAAAAATAAGGTCTGCATCAAACTTGCAAATCACATCATAAGAATGATCAAGTATTTCGTAACCTTTATAAAAAGCATTTATTACTTTGCTTCCTGGTTCGTGTTTGGACATAGCGTTGCTTGCAACAGAAGTAATAAAGCTATATTTTTCAGAAAATAAATCAATAATTTGCTGTGTGTCATCTTTAGACCCATCATTTACTATTACAATTTTTTTTGGTTGAAGCGTTTGTACTACCAACGACTTTAAAGTTTGCGCTAAAAACGCTTCTTCGTTATGTGCAGGTATGATTATTTGAATATTCATTTAGCTCTTTCAGCATACACCAGATAATATCTTGGTGTGAATCTTCTTAGAATAGGGCGAAACCCAATTTTTTTAACCGGATGTGTAAATTTTTCTCGTTTCTTGATAATCCATCCAGCTTTTTCCAGCAACCAATCAAACTGCCAGTCTTCAAACTCATGGTAGTGACGGTCCCAATCATCTGTTTCACTTTTATAGGCGGACGCAAACCATAATTTTAAAGGTACCGAAGCTACTAATTTAGTTGCTTTACAATCGTTTAATATATTAAACGGGCTCACCAGATGTTCAAAGATTTCAAACGCAGTGAGTACGTCAAAGTCATCATTTTGTACGCAATGGGTTATTAAATCCAGATCTTCGCCTTGAGTGTTTTTTACTGAATAGCCTTCGGCCTTCATGATTTCAGTAAAGGGATTTGGAACTCCTAAATCTAAAATAGTTTGATTGATAGTTACGTGTTCCTTTAAAAATTGAAGGGTATGTTTATACCGTTTTTTGGGAAATTTACCTTCGTACATAACTGCTTAAATTGAAAACAAAATCAAAAAAAATGAATTTGAAAATTTAAATGATTAAACGCGGTATACAATGGCATTAATATTCATCCCTGCACCAACACTGGCAAACATCACCACATCTCCTTTAGAGATACTTTGTCCTTCCATTTTACCGTGAAGAACCAGATCGTACAAGGTGGGGACCGTAGCCACACTGGAGTTTCCAAGCTTATTAATAGTCATGGGCATTACCCCTTTTGGGGCTTGCATACTATATAATTTGTAAAACCGCTCTATAATTGCTTCGTCCATCTTTTCGTTGGCCTGATGTATAAACACTTTTTTAAGTTCGGTAATCGGAATGCCGCTTTTGTCTAAACACGCTTTCATGGCTTCCGGGACATTACTTAAAGCAAAATTATAAATTTTGCGACCGTACATTTTTATATACCTTCTGGCATCGCTTAGTTCTTGGTTATTGCTTTCGCCAAAATAAATAAAGTGTGCCTCGTCGTACGAGTAGGTGGCACTTTTATGCGCTAGAAATCCACTGGAGTCATCATCGTCTGTAGCTTCTACAATTGTCGCGCCTGCACCATCACTATAAATCATAGAGTCGCGATCGTGTTGATCTACCACTCTGGATAATGCTTCGGCTCCAATAACTAAGCATTTTTTTGCCATACCACTTTTTATATAAGCGTGTGCAGTAATCATGCTTTCTACCCATCCCGGACACCCAAACATTAGATCGTAGGCTACGCAGTTAGGATTTTTAATTTTTAATAAGTGTTTTACGCGGGTACCCAGGCTTGGAACATTGTCGCTTTGCGGGGAATTGTGTTTTACATCGCCATAATTATGGCCAACAATAATATAATCCAATTCCTCTTGGTTAACCTGTGAATTTTCTATGGCCTTTTGAGCAGCAAAAAATGCAATGTCCGAAGTGTTTAAGTGGTTTTCAACATAGCGTCTTTCACCAATTC
>PANU01000032.1 GCA_002707745.1 Flavobacteriaceae bacterium | reverse complement strand
CGCCGGTAAACGAGCCTTTTTCATGACCAAAAAGTTCGCTGTCTATGGTTCCTTCTGGAATGGCACCACAGTTTACAGCAATATATTTACCGTGTTTCCGGTGCGAAAGTGAATGAATTATTTTTGGAATACTTTCCTTTCCCACACCACTTTCACCTGTTACCAATACCGAAATATCGGTAGGAGCTACCTGGATGGCTTTTTCTACGGCGCGGTTTAGTTTTGGGTCGTTCCCAATAATTCCAAACCGTTGTTTTGTTGCTTGTACGCTTTCCATGTTTTTAGCAATTAGTAAAATCTTTTATTCTGCGATATGATATTCAAAGGTTCTTTCAATAATAGAACCGTTAACCCTCGTGGTTACTGAATTTACAGGTAAGTTTTGATTGTTGTATTCGAAAATAGTAGTTTCAGTTCCCAGGTGTGTGTTGTTCACACTTTCACTAATTTCCAGAACATTATTTACAGAATAAGAGGTGCCAAAGGTGAAATCCAGATCGTATGTGTAATGTTCTGTTAGCATATATTGAATCGGCTTGTCTATGAAAAATTGAAATAACGGATTTTGTGTATTGTCAGTTTGAAAAGAATACAGCGTGCCATCAGATTTGGATATTTCAACTACCTGGTCATTATCATACTCAATAAAATTTTTAGTAAAAAAGTCAGGGCCTGATTGATGATTAGTTTCAATAATTTTACCTTGGTTATTAAATTTTAAATAACCGGACTTCCCTGTTTCAATTTCTTCAAAATCTACTCTATTATCGCCATAACTAAAATTTGTATGGTATGGATCGTGAGTTCCGTCCCCATAGTCTATTATTTTCGTTAATTGATTATTGCTATATTCATATACGCGATGATCTCTGATAAACTCATCGTTTGCTGAGAAAAACTTTATGCTCTGCAAATTTTGTTGCGTGTCATACGTATAAACAGAATACGGTTTTTCATTTTCATTCTCTCCTTCATTCATCCTTAAATCTCGGATTACGGTTCCGTCTTCGTTATAATATCTAATGAAGGTGCCGCCATTATTAGTTTGGGTTAATTTTGAAATATTCAAACTAACTTCTTGTTCAGGATCTTCATTAACATTTGAGTCATCTTCTGAACAGTTCATTAAAGTTAGCGTAAGTACAAAAAGGAATATTTTTTTCATTTTTGATATTTTTTTATCGTTTTTAGTTTAATCAACGGTCTGGCCAATTAATGTTGCACTCGTACAATCGTGAATTTTTACCTGTACAAAATCGCCAGGTTTGTGATTTCCTTTTGGGAACACTACCACTATGCTTTGTTGATTGCGACCGCTCCACTGGTTAGAATCTTTTTTAGATTCTTTCTCTATTAAAACTTCGGTTGTTTTTCCTAAAAATTGTTCAGTTCTGTAGGCGCTGTGTCTACGTTGAGCGTTTACAATTTCAGTTAGTCTTCTCTTTTTTGTGGCTTCTGGGATGTCGTCTTCAAATTTACGGGCAGCCATGGTGCCAGGTCTTTCAGAATACTTATACATATAGCCAAACACAAATTTTATATCTTCCATTAATTGCAGGGTGTCTTTATGATCCTCTTCAGTTTCACCTGGAAAGCCTACGATAATATCCTGCGAAATACTGCAATCTGGGAGTATTTCCCACATTCTCTTAACAAGCGTGCGGTATTCGGCTGCGGTGTGCTGGCGGTTCATTTCTTTTAACATACGGTCACTGCCACTTTGAAACGGCAAGTGTACGTGGTTACAAATGTTTTTGTATTTCGCCATTACATGAAACACGTCTTCGGTCATATCCTGCGGATTGCTGGTAGAAAACCTAATTCTCATTTCAGGCTGCGCTTCAGCAACCATAGTGAGTAATTGCGAAAAGGAAGTCGCTGTTGCTTTCTCCATTTCCGAAGCATTTTTAAAATCTTTTTTAAGTCCGCCACCATACCACAAATAACTGTCTACATTTTGTCCCAGCAGTGTTATTTCCTTGTAGCCTTTTGCGGCTAGATCATTAATTTCTTCCAAAATACTCTGCGGATCACGGCTGCGCTCACGACCCCTTGTAAAAGGGACTACGCAAAACGTACACATATTATCGCAACCGCGGGTAATGCTTACCAAAGCATTTATTCCATTTGTATTTAGGCGAACCGGAGCAATGTCTCCGTAGGTTTCTTCTTTAGATAAAATAACATTTACAGCATCATTTCCTGCTTCCACTTCGGCTAAGAGATTAGGAAGGTCTTTGTAGGCGTCTGGACCTACTACCATATCTACTATTTTTTCTTCATCCAGAAATTTTTCTTTTAAGCGTTCGGCCATACAGCCCAATACGCCTACTTTCATCTTTGGATTGAGGTCGCGTTTTACGGCGTTGTATTTTTCAAGGCGTTTGCGTACGGTCTGCTCGGCTTTATCACGGATAGAGCACGTATTTACCAAAACAAGATCTGCTTCTTCCAGCTTTTGAGTAGTATTAAAACCTTGCTCGTTTAGAATAGAAGCTACAATTTCACTGTCGCTAAAATTCATAGCGCAGCCATAACTTTCAATAAAAAGCTTTTTGGGATTTTCCTTTTTGTCTTCCAGAACGAGTGTGTTTCCTTGTTTGGATTCGTCTATGGTTTTATCTTGCATACGTTTTCTGAAATTCTATTTTTTTGCTGTTTCAAGCAATGCCCAACAAAATTAAAGGCGGGATGCAAAGATATGGATAAATCTATAGTTATGCCAAAATGGCAGATTTCTTTTTTCTATCTTTAACATCCTGAAAAATGCACAACACTTAAAAGTATGGAACATCCAATTTTTACCAGAATTGCAACAGCTCCCAAGCCGGATTTTGGTGGTATTTTAACCAAAACTTTTGATTCTGTACAACTATTGTGGCAACCAGCTTTATTTCACGGGCTCATAAGCATGTTACTTTTTATTCCTTTTTTATTAGTGCTGTACGTCCCGCTAGCTCCTGTGTATATTGGCTTGTTTGAAAACTTTGGGGCTTCTTCATACCAACCGGATCTTTCTTATTCAGTTTCATTTTGGGTAGGATATATGGTAGCTGCATTTGTTCTGGCCCTTATAGTACAGTTGTTCAACTTTGCTGTGGTAGCTCATTTTTACAATCTTATTAAATTAACAGATAGCGGTATTACCACAAAAGCAGGAGGTTATTTTGTGTATTTGAAAGGGAATATTGGAAAAATTCTACTGTGCAATCTTGCTGCTATGGGCATTGCAATAATTGCAGCGCTGCTGTGTTACCTTCCTGTTTTTTATGTTATGGTGCCACTGCAATTATTTGCGGTTATCTTTACATTTAATCAGGATTTATCGGTTTCAGGAATTATTAAGGCTGCTTTTAAACTGGGGCATAAATTCTGGCTTGTAATTTTTGGGATTGTAATAATCTCTTCTATGATTGCGCAGTTAGGTATTATTTTTTGTTTTGTAGGGGTTTTTGTGACTCAGCTTTTTGTGCACATACCTATATATTACGTATATAAGGATACCATAGGTTTTGCTGCCGAAGACACTACAGTTATTCCCGCAAATTAGCATCCTGGTATAACCTGGAAAGTCGTTTTATCTCGGCAACTGTTTCTTCTTTTCCTACCCAACCTTTTATTGTGATGGCTTCAGAGCTATCATTATGCTGAAACCAGAGCTGAATAATTTCAAGTGCTTTAGGATAACTTTTGTTAAAGTCTGTAATATCGGTAGCCTTTAGTGTTTGTAGTGCAGGATCTTTTGGGATGCAAATAACCTTATCGTCCATTTCGCCTGAGTCTACCAATCGAAGCATAGCAATGGGAATAGCTTCAATAATAGTCCCTGTTGGAACACTTTCACAAAGTAACAGCACGTCAATAGGGTCGCCGTCGCCTCCTTTGGTTTTGTCTGAAAATGTAGCAGGGATAAATCCGTAATTTGCGGGGTAGGGTAAATATTTTTTAATGCGCATATGCCCGTCAATGGTATCAATTTCAAATCGTTTGGTAGTTTTATTAAATTCGATCTTCTTGTTGGTGCCCGCAGGTATTTCAACAATACAGTTTACGGTGGTAGGAGTGGTAAACGCGGGAATACGGTCTATTTTTTTATATGTTTCACAAGATACTATCCCTGCGCAGGCAAAATAGCATAAAAGTAAGAGTGAAAAACGCATGTATATGTAGTATAGCTGTTTAATTAAACTTAGGTGTCAAGAACCTACAGGTAATTTCGGGATTATTTTGTTTTTCAATGTTAATAGAACCCTAATTTTTGAGGGTAAAATTTCGGTATAAAAAAAATCACATACTTTTGTAATCCAAAAATTGACTTCCACCTCAAGGAAGTTAACATCAAAATAGATCAAATGGCAAAGAATTTAGTGATTGTAGAGTCCCCGGCAAAAGCCAAAACCATAGAGAAATTCCTAGGAAAAGATTTTAAGGTAGCTTCTAGTTTTGGACATATTGCAGACCTGCCTTCCAAAGAACTGGGGGTAGATGTGGACGGAGATTTTACGCCTAAATATATAGTATCCCCAGATAAAAAAAGTCTGGTAAAAGACCTGAAGGGACTCGCTAAAAAAGCCGAAACGGTTTGGCTGGCAAGTGATGAAGACCGGGAGGGAGAAGCTATTGCCTGGCACCTGGCGGAGGAGTTGGACTTAAAAGACGAAAACACCAAACGTATCGTTTTTCACGAAATCACAAAGTCTGCTATCCTAAAAGCCATTGAGAATCCGCGTAAAATTGACTATAATCTGGTGAATGCCCAACAGGCCAGACGCGTATTGGATAGGCTGGTAGGGTATGAATTGTCTCCAGTACTATGGAGAAAGGTAAAAGGAGGGCTGTCTGCCGGACGTGTGCAAAGTGTTGCGGTACGGTTAATTGTAGAGCGCGAGCGCGAAATCGAGGCGTTTAATGCAGTAGGCTCATACCGGATAGATGCCGAGTTTACAACAGCAGAAGGTAGTTCGTTTAAAGCGAAACTTCCTAAGAATTTCGAAACCGAAAAAGAAGCAAGAGAATTCCTGGAGAAAAATCTGGGCGCCAGTTACAAGATTGCAGATTTAACCAAAAAGCCGGCAAAAAAATCGCCTGCTGCTCCGTTTACTACTTCTACCTTGCAGCAAGAAGCGTCCCGGAAGCTGTATTTTTCGGTAGGAAAGACTATGACTATTGCCCAGCGTTTGTATGAAGCGGGACTTATTACGTATATGAGAACCGATAGTGTAAATCTAAGTAATGACGCCCGTAATGCAGCTCAGAAAGAAATTGAAAGTTACTACGGCAATTCATATAGCCAACCAAGAAACTATAAAGGTAAGTCCAAAGGTGCCCAGGAAGCTCACGAGGCTATTCGTCCTACCGATATGAGCAAACACGGCATTGAAGGGGACCGCGACCAAGCACGATTATACGACCTTATTTGGAAACGTACCCTTGCCAGTCAGATGGCCGATGCTAAATTGGAACGCACCAACGTAAAAATAGATGTCCTGGGAGCCAAAAAAGTAAAAGAGCAATTTACAGCGAACGGGGAAATGATAAAATTTGATGGTTTTCTGAAAGTGTATCTGGAAGGAACCGATTTTGAAGAAGAAGAACAAGACGGAATGTTGCCTAACTTAACAAAAGGTGACGCCTTAGAGAGTAATTACATTACAGCCACAGAACGTTTTACAAGAGCCCCTTACCGTTTTACCGAAGCTTCTTTGGTAAAGCAACTGGAAGAATTGGGTATAGGAAGACCGTCTACGTACGCACCTACTATTTCAACAATTATTAATCGTAATTATGTGGAAAAGGGAACCGTGGAAGGCGTGGAGCGACAGTACCTTCAGCTTACGTTAGAAAAGGATACCTTAAAAGATAAAACCCTTACGGAAACTGTAGGGAGTGATAAGGGAAAGCTGGTTCCTACCGATATTGGGATGATCGTAAACGATTTTCTGGTAGAGCACTTCGGAAATATCCTGGAATTTAATTTTACGGCCAAAGTAGAGGAAGATTTTGATGACATTGCAGAAGGGAAGGAAGACTGGAAAAAAATGATGAAGGATTTTTACACAAAATTTCATCCCCATGTGGAAGATGTGCAGGAAAATGCCGAGCGCGAAAGTGGAGAACGAATTTTAGGAGACGACCCGGAAAGTGGTCGCCCTGTTCTGGTGCGTCTTGGAAAATATGGTCCCATGGCTCAAATTGGAGCCCCGGACGACGAAGAAAAGAAATTTGCCAGCCTGCGACCAGACCAGCAATTACACCTGGTTACCTTTGAAGAAGTCATGGATTTATTTAAGCTTCCAAAAACCCTGGGAGTATATGAAGGCGAAGAAGTAGAAGTTAATAACGGGCGTTATGGGCCGTATGTGCGTTTTGGAAAAACATTTATCTCGTTACCCAAAGGAATGGATCCTCTGGATGTAGAGATGCCTTTTGCAAAGGAATTGATTGAAGAAAAGAAAAAAGCCGATGCGCCTATATATACGTATGAAGATTTACCGGTTCAAAAAGGAAAAGGTAGGTTTGGCCCCTTTATTAAGTGGAACAATATGTTTATTAACGTAAACAAAAAATACGACTTTGATAATCTTTCAGAAGAAGATATTGTTCAATTAATTGAAGATAAAAAGCAGAAAGAAATTGATAAACTTATAAACGAATGGCCAGAGGAAGGCATCCGTTTAGAAAAAGCTAGGTGGGGGCGTTTCAATTTAATAAAAGGGAAAACCAAAGTAGAGCTGCCAAAAACTACGAAGGCAGATAAGATTACGCTGGAAGACGCTCAGGAATTATTAGCGAAGAAAGCTCCTAAAAAGAAAAAAGCGGCCAAGAAAAAAACAACGGCAAAGAAAAAAACTGCAAAAAAATAATTTCAAAATAGTAATGCGTTGTGTAGATGTAACGCAGTAGGTATATAAAAATGATCGAATTTCTTTCCCCAGTTTCAAAAAAAGTAATCGCACACAGAGAGATTCTGCCGGACGGGACCTTAGGAAAACAAATTGAACCACACCGGAACAACGGTGAGTTGCCTGGCTTAAAAGGAGTGGGATTTGCTATTGTTGGGGTTCTGGAAAACAGAAAGGATATAAACTATATTGGAGAAGATATTTCGGTAGATTCGTTCCGAAAGGCTTTTTATTCACTTTACCCTGGCAATTGGAATCAAAAAATTATTGATCTTGGTGATGTGTCCAGTGGTGCTGCAGTAGAAGATACGTACTTTGCGCTTAAAACCGTTGTGGCTGCATTGCTGAAAAAAAATATTATCCCGTTAATTTTAGGTGGCAGCCAGGATTTGCTGTATGCGCAGTACAGGGCGTATGATACCTTCGGGAAAATGGTGAATATGGTTAATGTGGATGCTAACTTCGATTTAGGAGATGCCGAAAAACCAATTTCAAATAAATCGTACGTTGGAAAAATTATTGTAGAAGAACCCTATAATCTGTTTAATTATAGTGTGGTTGGATATCAATCTTTTTTCAACCCTCCAGGAGAAATAGGACTTATGAATAAGCTGTATTTTGATGCTTATAGATTAGGGGAAGTTACAGCAGATATTTCAGAAGTAGAACCCGTAATGCGTGATGCAGATATTGTAAGTATAGACAGTACTGCAATAAAAGGCTCAGAATTAAGTTATAAAAGCAGTACAAGTCCAAATGGCTTTGATAGCCGGGAGATTTGTGCCATAGCGAGATATGCAGGCATTAGTAATAGAGTGAGTTCTTTCGGGATTTATGAGCTCAAGGATTTTAAAGAAGCTACGTATGGAGCCATGCTTATTGCACAGGTACTTTGGTATTTTGTGGAAGGGGTGAGTTTTAGGGTTGCCGATGAAGATTTTACCGACGAAAGACACTATTCTACCTATAAAGTGCCAATTGAAGAGGAGGTTCTTCTCTTTAAAAAGAGCCATAAAACGGGCAGATGGTGGATAGAAATCCCATTTATTTCAGAAGTAGATACTAAACTGAAAAAGCATACGTTATTACCTTGCACTTACAGCGAATATGTGGGTGCGACAAATCAGGAGATACCTGAAAGGTGGATGAAAGCCCGCCGAAAAAACGAAGTATAAATCAAACCTAGTAATTAAGGTTTAAGGGTTTTTTTAGAAAATTGTTGTTTTTCTAATTATTTATAGATAGGTTTACGCCCTTAAATCAAATGAATTTAACCTAAATACCTATGAAGAAGATTCTTGCATTAAGTGCAGTATTAGCCTTTTTGTTTAGTTGTAACTCTGGAGACAGAGGAGAGCTTGTTGGCGCAAAAGGCAAAAAATGGTACCCAGAAAAGCCATACGGAATGACACTAGTTCCTGGTGGTTCTTTCATTATGGGTAAATCGGACGATGACTTTGTAGCCGTGGGAGATGCCCCTACAAAAACAGTTACGGTGCGTTCTTTCTACATGGACGAAACCGAAATTACAAACGCAGAATACAGACAATTTGTAGAGTGGGTACGTGATTCTACAGTACGCCTTAAGTTGGCAATCCTTGCCGATGAGGTGGGTGCAACCCCAGGAGATGGTAGTATTGGTGAGTTTGCTTTTGTAGATCAGGAAAATGAAGAAATGACTCCATACGACCAGTATATGTACGATAACTACTACGGTATGGGAGACGATTTCTACGCTGGTAGAAAAATTAATAGCGATGTAGACCTTATCTGGGATACAGCAGAATACCCGGACGAGTACTACTCTGAAGTAATGGATACTATGTATATTCCTGCTGAAGAGGCTTACAACGGACAACGCACTATCGATGTTACTAAATTAAAGTTTCAGTACACCTACATGGATATCCAGGAAGCAGCACGTGCTCAGGATAAGCGTAGAAGAGACTTTATCAAAAAAGAAGATGTGCAAATCTACCCAGACACAACTGTTTGGATCAGAGATTTTAACTACTCCTATAATGAGCCTATGCACAACGATTATTTTTGGCATACCGCTTATGGAGATTATCCTGTGGTGGGTGTAAGCTGGAAACAAGCGAAAGCATTTTGTGCTTGGAGAACGTTGTACAAAAACTCATACCAAAAATCTAAAAAACGCCAGCACGTAAACTCTTTCCGTCTTCCAGGTGAAGCAGAGTGGGAGTATGCAGCACGTGGTGGTCTGGAATCTGCTACATACCCTTGGGGTGGACCGTATGCTAAAAACGACCGTGGTTGTTTTATGGCTAACTTTAAGCCACTGCGTGGAGACTATGCTGCGGATCAGGCATTGTATACTGTAGAAGCAGATGCCTATGAGCCTAACGATTTTAACCTGTATAATATGGCAGGGAACGTGGCAGAATGGGTAGCATCCAGTTATGAAGCTGCTTCTTATGAATATTCTTCAACTATGAACCCTAGCGTGAATGACGACGAAAACTTACGTAAAGTTGTTCGTGGCGGATCCTGGAAAGATGTTGCTTACTTCCTGCAAGTTAGTAGCCGTGACTTCGAATATGCAGATTCTGCAAGAAGTTACATTGGTTTCCGTACCGTACAAGACTACATGGGTACAGATATAACTGTAAATAAAAATTTTGGAGACGCAAGATAAACGCTTGCGCTCCATACTCTATATTATTGAATCTTAACTTACTTACTTATTTAACTTAACTAAAACTATTGTATTATGGCACAATCAAAATCATCAAAAAAACTTTTTAACATGGCCTACGGCCTTGGAGCTTCTATTGTAATTTTAGGAGCATTATTTAAAATCCTTCACTGGGAGCTAGGACCACTTAATGGTGGGATTCTTCTTGCTGTAGGTCTAATTACTGAAGCTATTATTTTCGCAATTTCTGCATTTGAACCTGTAGATGATGATTTAGACTGGTCTTTAGTATATCCTGAATTAGCTGGTGGAGCTGTATCTGGAAAGAAAAAAGAAGCACCAAAAGACGCTGAAGGAATGTTGTCTCAAAAGTTAGACAATATGTTGAAAGAAGCTAAAATCGACGGTGAGTTGATGGCTAGCTTAGGAAACAGCATCCGTAACTTTGAAGGCGCTGCAAAAGGAATTGCTCCAACTGCCGATGCAATGGCTTCTACTAAAAAGTACAGCGAAGAAATGGCACTGGCTGCTGCTCAAATGGATTCATTAAACAGCTTATATAAAGTACAGATTGAGTCTACAAGCCGTCAAACTGAAGCGAATGAGCAAGTAGCTCAAAATGCTGAACAATTAAAAGCACAGATGGAAAACCTTGCAACAAACCTTTCTTCATTGAACGGAGTGTACGGAGGAATGTTATCTGCAATGAACAGAAACTAAGATTGTTTTTCAACCTATTATAAACTTTTAAAAAGAAAAAAATATGGCAGGAGGACAATCCCCCAGACAGAAGATGATTAACCTAATGTACCTGGTTTTCATCGCAATGCTAGCACTTAACATGTCAAAAGAAGTATTATCTGCTTTTGGACTGTTGAACAATAAAATTGAAAAAGCGAATACTGAAACTACCGCACGTAACGCCGCCTTTATGGAAGGGCTTAATACGAAAGCTTCAGATGAGCCTGCACAATATGCTGCAGTATACGCAAAAGCTCAAGAAATTGAAACAGTATCAAACGAATTAGACTCTTACTTGACTACGTTAAAGAGCAATGCTATTAAAGATATAGAAGATCCAACCGATTATGAGGTAATGGATAAGCCAGATCATTATAACAATTTGTTTTTTACAGGAGAAAACTACAAGCCGGAAGGACAGGAGTTTATCGATAAAATGAATGAGTACCGTACCGAGATGATGGCTATTTTATCTGATACTGCAGTAGCAAAAAAAGTAGCTGGAGTTGAAGATTTAAAAAAATCTATCGATAATAACTTTTCAACATCACCAGAAACAAATCGTGACGGAAAAGAAGTGGAGTGGTTAAACTATCACTATGAAGGATTTCCGCTTATCGCATCGTTAACAAAACTTACGCAATTACAAGCCGACGTTAAAACGGCTAAAAGTGAGGTGCTTTCAAAAATGCTTTCTGGACAACAGGCAGCGGCACTTTCTTTTAGTAATTACTCAACCATTATGGATGTAGAGAAATCTGCTTACTATTCTGGAGAGACTTTTAACGGAGCTATTTTGCTGGGTCGTACCGATGCTAGTACAGTTCCCCAAGAAGTAAATCTTACGTTAGATGGGAGAGAACTTACCGAAGATCAGTACTCTGTTCAAGGCGGTAGAGTTGTTTTAAACGTTGGCGCTGGTAGCCCTGGAGATCATAAGATTGAAGGAACGTTAGTATACGGAGAAGGTGGAGAAAAAGTTGAGGTTCCTGTAAGAACAGGTTTCGCAACAATCTCTAAGCCGAATTCAGCTGTAATTGCAGCCGATAAAATGAACGTTGTATACCGTGGAGTTGTAAACCCAATGACTATTTCTATCCCTGGTATTCCAGATAATAAAGTTTCAGCTTCTGGAGCAGGATTATCGAAAGCCTCAGGTAGTAAATATAATATGACGCCTGGTACAGGAAGAGAAGTTACTATTACTGCCAGTGGTACATTACCAGACGGGCAAAAAATTAGTACCAACTCTGTATTCCGTATCAAGGATATTCCACGTCCTACAGGAGCTATTAGAGGGGAAACCGGAGATGGTGGTCCCGTACGTATGCAACGCCAAGGATTGGAAATTGCAAGTGTAAGTGCAAAATTAGAAGATTTTGACTTCGACTTAAACTTACAGGTAACTGGTTTTAGCTTTAAAGTATCCGGACAACCAACTATTGTCGTTAGCGGTACTAAATTAAACGGAGCAGCCCAAGCAGCTTTAAGAAGAGCGAAACGTGGTGATGTAGTTCAAATTATTGATATTAATGCAAAAATTGCTGGTAACTCAGGATACAAATTGAAAAAGATTTCTCCTGTAATTATCGAATTGACAAACTAGAAATAAAAACTGATTTATGACTTTTAAAAATGTTGTTTTACCTGTTTTTGGTCTGTTGTTATGTGCAACCACAGCTTCGGCTCAGTTGAACGTACTCAACGCCAAAACACCGGATGAGATAGGCAAGAAGACAGAAGCGCAGATTGCTTATGATAATGACGAGCCGTTACCTTACGGGTATACAGACGAGCGTGATATCCTGTGGTCAAAAACCACCTGGGAAATCATTGACCTTGATGAGCGTGTGAACTTCCCATTGTACTATCCTATAGATACTAACAACATTGGTAGTGAAAGACGTTCTTTGTACGATGTTTTGGTAAAAAACATCAAGAATGGAAACATAGAAGATGTGTATGCCGACTCTTATTTTACTGAAAAGCGTACGCTTGGAGACCTAAGTGCTTCCCTAATGTATAGCGATACTACAGATTATGGTATTGAGCAATACAACGCCGAAGGTATAGTAGATGAGCAGTACATTCGTAAGTTCAATCTGGATGCCGGAGATATCGAAGAATGGAGAATTCGCGGTATCTGGTACCTGGATAAGCGTCAAGGCGAACTTAAGTATCGTTTATTGGGTCTTTGCCCGGTTGCAAACGAAGCACGTTCTAAAGCGTTTCCAGATGAGAACATGGATAGTAAAGTAGAGTTGTTCTGGGTATGGTTCCCAGGTGCGAGAAAAGCGTTGCACGAAGCAAAAGCCTTTAATCGTAAAAACACCTCACAACCTATTACCTACGATCATTTGTTAAACTCAAGACGCTTTAATGCGTTAATTTACCGGGAAGACAATGTACAGGGTGACCGTGGTGTGCGGGATTATATTAACGATAATGCATTAATGCAGTTGTTAGAAGCCGAACGCATAAAAGATCAGATCAGAAACATGGAAATAGATCTTTGGAACTACTAATAGTTTTGAAGTGAAACATAAAAACCTCCTAAGATAAATTCTCAGGAGGTTTTTTTATAAACTTTTTTTGTTAAAAATCCCAAATTCCAAGCTTCTAATCCCAAATCACTTATTCTAATTAAAAAAACCTGTAGCTCCTTCCCCTGGCATCCCAAGTTCAAACGAGCAGGTAGAGTTTTTAAAGCGAACAGGAGAAAGTGAAATTTGGGCAGGGTGGTTAATGTAACTTTCCAATGTTTAACCCCAAATTAGGAAGGGGTTACAATGTCCTTTATAATCTTTATTCTTAGCAACATTCCCAAAAAGTTTAATTTTCCCACCTAATTTTACCCTAAATGAAACATGTAGACTATATTATCGTAGGATTAGGAATCGCAGGCGTTTGTTTTGCCGAAACCTTATTACTGCAGGGCAAAAGCTTTATGGTAGTAGAAGATGGAAAAGAAGGTGCTACCATAGCTTCTGGAGGTGTTTTAAATCCAACCGTGCTAAAACGTTTTACAGCAGCCTGGAATGCTTCTCAGTTTTTTGAAAAGGTTTTTCCATTTTACAATGCTATTTCTAAAAGAATACATTTTAATGTAAGTAGCCCTATACAAATTCACCGGATTTTTAATAGTATCGAAGAACAAAATAATTGGGTGGTAGCCAGTGATAAAAAGGAACTTTCACCTTTTTTAAATGCTGAAATTCAAAAAAATAAAAATACTTCTATTATAGTGCCTTTTGGGCTGGGAAGTGTAAACGAAGGAGTCCTGTTGAACCCTTCCGGCCTAATTAAAGCGTATCGGGCGTACTTACAAGAACATGATTTACTAGTGTCAGAAACCTTCCAGTACCATAAACTGGAACTTCCAGAGGCTTCAGTAAGCTATAAAGGATATACTGCAAAACAACTTGTGTTTTGTCAGGGCGCTAAGGTACGGGACAATCTGTATTTTAAAGTTTCCGTATCTCCCGAAGGTTCTAAAGTGTTTGTAGGAAACAAAGGGGAGTATGTTATCTTTAAAGCACCGCAGCTTCAGCTAACCGATGTTTTAAAAGGCCCTGTAATGATAATTCCCTTGGGCAACGACCTGTATAAAGTTGGGGCAAGTTATGAGCGTGATGATTTTTCAGAAGGAATTACCCGCGATGCCCGAGAAGAGATTATTTCAAAATTAAAAAAAATGATTTCCTGTAATTTTGAAGTGGTTCATCAAGTTTCAGGAATACGACCTACCGTTAAGGACAGAAAACCCCTGTTAGGTAATTTTCTGGAAAACCCACAGCTTTATTTTTTAAACGGTCTTGGAACCAGAGGGCTTTCTATGGCGCCATTACTTAGTGAGTGGCTATTTCAGCACATTGAAAATAATGTAGCCTTACCTTCTGAAGTAAACATTAAAAGGTTTGCTTAAGTAGTGATACCTATAAAAATACGCAGTTCTTATTGCTCTTTAACTTTTCTTGAATCAAACTTAAAGAAGAAATTAATCCAGATGTTTCTGGAAATTCGTAAAATAATAGGCAACAAAAGAACCAACGTACCCGTAATTACAAAAAACGTATACAACCTGCCAAGCCCAATGAAAAAGTAAGCAATTATAAAAGCAGCGATGGCAACGGCAACACCCACGGCATAACTTACATACATTGCACCGTAAAAGAAAGAGGGTTCAATTTTAAACTTTAGATTGCAGTTGGGGCAACGTTCGTGCATTTCTAATGTTTCAGAAAATTTATACGGATTGGAATTTTTGTACATGGCGCCTGTATGGCACACTGGACAGGTTCCTGTAAAAATACTGTATAATTTACTTCCTTTTAAACCCATGATCTCTTTTTTAATTTAGTAGTCTTTTATGAATTTGATATGACTTGGTTTGTTAAAATCTTTTATTTTGCCCTTTAGAAGCAGGGTAGGGAATGAAAGAAAATTCCGCAGGAAAAAAGTCTTTACTTCATCATTTTTTTTGCACTACAAAATTAAGCATCTTTGCATCGAAATTTTAGTAGCTCATATCAATTTATTTTATGCTCAATATCCATAACTTATCGGTTTCATTTCAAGGAGAATACCTGTTCGAAGGCATTACATTTATGCTGTCCCCTGGCACGCGTGTTGGATTAGTAGGTAAAAATGGTGCAGGAAAATCTACCTTGCTTAAAATTATTTCGGGAGAACAGGAATACGATGAGGGTGCCATTGCCATGGATAAAGAAGTTTCGATTGGTTTTTTAAAGCAGGATATAGATTTTACCAAAGGAAGAACAGTTTTAGACGAATCGTATGAGGCTTTTACAGAAATTAAAAAACTGGAAAAGCAACTGGAAGAAATAAATACCCAGCTCGCCACACGTACCGATTATGAGAGCGAAAGCTACAACCAGTTAATGATAGATCTTAACGAGGTCCAACACCAGTATGAAATTCACGGCGGCTATAATTACCAGGGAGAAACCGAACGAATTTTACAAGGATTAGGATTTCAGCGCGAAGATTTTAATAAAGTAACTGAGACATTTTCCGGAGGATGGCGAATGCGTATTGAACTGGCAAAACTACTGCTTCAAAACAACGATATTTTACTCCTGGATGAGCCTACCAACCACCTGGATATTGAATCTATTTTATGGTTGGAGGATTTCTTAAAAAGTTATGCAGGTGCTGTAGTAGTGGTGTCTCACGATAAAATGTTTTTGGATAACGTGACCAATCGCACCATAGAAATTTCCCTTGGAAAAATTTACGATTATCCAAAACCGTACACAAAATACCTCGTTCTTAGAAAGGAGTTACGAGAGCAACAACTGGCTTCCCAAAAAAACCAGCAAAAACAAATTGAACAAACAGAAAAGTTAATTGAGAAATTTAGAGCCAAGGCCAGTAAAGCAACCATGGCACAATCACTCATAAAAAAACTTGATAAAATTGACAGAATTGAAGTAGATGAAGATGACAATGCGGTAATGAGCCTGCGGTTTCCTATTTCAGTAACGCCAGGAAAAGTAGTAATTACTGCCGAAAATGCTTCCAAAAGCTATGGCGATAAAAAAGTACTGCACCATGTAGATCTGTTAATTGAACGTGATTCCAAAACGGCTTTTGTTGGGCAAAACGGTCAGGGGAAGTCTACGTTGGCAAAAATGATTGTAGGCGATATCCCTTTTGAGGGAGAAATTGAACTGGGACACAATGTGCAAATTGGCTATTTTGCCCAGAACCAGGCCGATTACCTTGATGGGAGTAAAACCGTGCAAGATACTATGATAGATGCCGCCGATGAGAAAACAAGACCCCGTGTTCGGGATATTCTGGGATCATTTTTGTTTAGAGGAGAAGAAGTAGATAAATATGTGCGTGTGCTTTCTGGAGGCGAACGTAACCGGTTGGCACTGGCTAAATTGCTATTACAGCCTTTTAATGTCCTGGTTATGGATGAGCCTACCAACCACCTGGATATTAAATCGAAGAATGTTTTAAAGGAAGCATTGCAAAATTTTCAGGGAACTCTTATTCTGGTTTCTCACGACAGGGATTTTCTTCAGGGGTTAACCAATAAGGTATATGAATTTAAAGATCATAAATTAAAGGAATATCTGGGCGATATAGATTATTTCCTTGAACAACGTAACCTGGAAAACCTGCGGGAAGCCGAAAAGAAAACCAAGGTAGTTTCTGAAGAAAAAACAGGTGCTTCTTCCGGAAAACAAAACTACGAAGACCAGAAAAAGTTGAAATCACTTCAAAATAAGCTTAGTAAAACAGAAGCCCAGATAAGCAAACTTGAAAAAGAAATTAAGGAAATTGACGTAGCGCTTCAGGTAAACTACGATGAAACCATAGCAAAACCCGACTTTTTTGATACCTATCAGGCAAAAAAGGACAGGCTTAACAAATTGATGGAAGATTGGGGAGCAGTCACAGAGTCGTTAGAAAAACTTTAACTTTAAGAAACTTTTAACGCCAATAGAAATACCTCGCAGTATTTTTGGGATTCATTAAAATTTCTTGTTGGCAATGCGAAAATTTATACTTTATGGCCTTGGGATTGCGATACTTGTCGCAGCTTTTTTTGGTTCTAAATACCTTATTGAAAGCAATTCAAAACAAAAGCCCAAAATTGAAAAAGTAATAAAGACGGTATTTGCTGAAACCGTTACAAATAGTACCGTACCAATTATTATTCCTGCAAATGGAACCCTACAGGCAAAAGAACGTTTAGAGTTATTTGCTGAAGTACAAGGAGTTTTTCAAGGAAGCGCAAACGACTTTAAAGCAGGGCAATCCTACAACAAAGGACAGGCGCTTATACGTATTAACGCTGCCGAATATTATGCATCGGTACAAGCCGCTAAAAGTGAATTTTACAATCTGGTTACTTCGTTAATGCCAGATCTTAGGCTGGACTACCCGGAGGCATTTCCAAAATGGCAGGCATATTTAGATAGTTTTGATGTAAATAAGTCGGTTCCGCCATTGCCCGAAACAACTTCAGACAAAGTGGAATATTTTGTGACGGGACGGGGCGTGTATGCTTCGTATTACAATTTAAAGAACTTAGAACAGCGCTTGGGCAAATACAATATTTACGCCCCTTTTAACGGCGTGTTAACCGAAGCACTGGTCACAAGAGGTACCCTGATACGCCAGGGACAAAAATTAGGGGAATTTATCAATACTTCGGTGTTTGAAGTTGAATTGGCCATTGGAAAAACCTTTAGCGATCTATTAAAACTGGGCGAAGAAGTAGCGCTTTCAGTTCCGCAGAGCTCCAAAACATATACAGGAACCGTAAGCCGTATCAATGAACGTATAGATCCGGAAACCCAAACCATAAAAGTTTTTGTGGAAGTAAAAGGAGACGATTTAAAAGAAGGCATGTATTTGGAAGCACAGCTGGAAGCCCGTGAACAACCTAATGCAATTAAAATCTCCAGAAAATTGCTGGTCGATGAGTCCGAAATTTTTATTGTAAGAGATAGCATTCTAGACCTTATAAAGGTAGATCCCGTTTATTTTTCTCCAAAAGAAGTTGTGGTGCAAGGCGTTCCTGACGGAACTAAAATTTTATCGAAATCTATTCCTGGTGCCTATGCAGGGATGTTGGTAAAAGTAAACCAGGAAGATGCTCCAGCAGTCAATCCAACCGAAACTGTAGAATAGCATGAGAAAAGTTATCAGTTATTTTATAAAGTATGATGTAGCGGTGAATGTGGTGCTGCTTGCATTTTTCATATTTGGAATATTTGGAATGTTGCAGTTAAAATCTTCGTTTTTCCCACTGCAGGAAGCCGAAATTATTAGCATTAACGTTACCTACCCAGGTGCTGCTCCCCAGGAAATTGAAGAAGGTGTTGTTCTTAAAATTGAAGATAACCTAAAAGGTCTCATTGGCGTAGAGCGTGTTACGTCCACTTCCCGGGAAAACGGAGGAAGCATCACTGTTGAAATTGAAAGTGACGAAGATATAGACGCCATGCTTGCCGAAGTTAAAAATGCGGTGGATCGGGTTCCTAATTTCCCAACCGGGATGGAACCACTGGTAGTAGCAAAGCAGGAAAGAATACGGCAGACTATCGATTTTGCAATAAGTGGTGATAATATTGAATTAAGTTCCCTTAAACAAATTGGCCGTCAGGTAGAAAACGATTTACGTGCCATGGAAGGGATTTCACAAATAAGTATTTCTGGTTATCCTGAAGAAGAAATTGAAATTTCGGTGCGTGAAAACGATTTACTGGCGTATAATTTAAGCTTTACCGAAGTTGCAGCAGCTGTATCACAAGCCAATATTCTTACCACAGGAGGAAATATTAAAACCGATGATGAAGATTATTTAATTAGGGCAAATAACAGGTCTTATTACGGAGATGAGCTTAACAATCTCGTTGTGCGAGCCAATCCTAACGGGACTGTTGTAAGGTTGCAAGATGTAGCCGATGTAAAAGACCGTTTTTCTGAAACTCCTAATGCTTCATATTTTAATGGCAATGTTGCTGTAAATGTTGAAATAACCAATACCAATAGCGAAGATTTAATTTCTACTGCAGACCAGGTAAATGCATATGTAGATGAATTCAATCAAAAATATACAGGTGTTAAGATTGATGTGGTAAGCGACTCCTCTATCCGTTTAAACGACAGGACCAACCTGCTTCTTGAAAATGGTGCCGTAGGGATTATGCTGGTATTAATTTTTCTGTCACTTTTCTTAAATACTCGTCTGGCATTTTGGGTGGCTTTTGGGTTGCCTATTTCATTTTTGGGAATGTTCATCTTTGCCGCCCAGTTTGACGTTACCATTAATGTATTGTCGCTCTTCGGAATGATAATCGTTATTGGAATTCTGGTAGATGATGGAATTGTAATTTCAGAAAATATTTATCAGCATTACGAAAAAGGGAAATCGCCTATACAAGCGGCAATCGATGGTACGATGGAGGTGTTACCGCCCATTATATCAGCTATTTTAACTACGGTGTTAGCATTTTCCACCTTTCTTTTTCTCGACGGAAGGATAGGTGATTTTTTTAGTGAAGTTTCAGTAATTGTAATTTTAACGCTGGTAGTATCTTTGGTAGAAGCACTTATTATTCTGCCTGCCCACATTGCACATTCAAAAGCACTGGTACGAGAAACAGAAGAAGAAAAAAGCCAGAAAAAGGGCATTGCAAAAGTTTTTCAGAAACTGCGTATTATTAACACATACGGGGATAAGTTTATGGGGTATTGTCGTGACAACCTGTACAGTCCCGTGTTGCGTTTTTCTCTTAATAACAGGTTTATAACCTTTGCAATTTTATTGGGGTTAATGATCATAACCATTGGCTCTTTTCAAGGTGGAATTATACGAGGTGCATTTTTTCCAAGCATAGCAAGTGACCGGGTAAGCATAGACTTATTAATGCCCGAAGGCACCAACCCAAAAATTACCGACAGTATTATAACTATGGTCGAAACTGCCGCCTGGAAAGTGAACGAGCGTTTTACCGAAAAGCAAACAAGCAATAAGCAGGTTGTAGAAAACATTATAAAACGTGTAGGTCCCGGAAATAACAAAGCCTCTTTAAATGTAAACTTATTACCCGGAGAAGAGCGTGACTTTGGTTCGCCGGAGATTACCAACGCTATCCGTGAAGAAGTAGGCCAGGTGTATGGTGTAGAACGACTTACATTTGGTTCTGGAGGTAATTTTGGAGGTAGTCCTGTTTCCATTTCTTTACTGGGAAATAATACCGATGAACTAAAAGCAGCCAAAGAAGAATTAAAACTTAATTTAGAAAATAATTCACTTTTGGCAGATGTGTCCGATACCGATCCCGAAGGAATTAAAGAAATTAATATTGAACTTAATGAAACTGCCTACGCGCTTGGACTCAACCTTCGTGATGTGATGGGTCAGGTACGGGCGGGATTTTTTGGTTTGCAAGCACAACGTTTTCAAAGAGGGCAGGACGAAATACGGGTCTGGGTACGCTACGACCGTACCAACCGAGAATCTATTAACGACCTGGACGATATGCGCATTGTAACCCCGGGAGGACACCGCGTTCCGTTTGGTGAAATAGCAACCTACAATATAAAGAGAGGAGACGAAAGTATTAGTCATTTAAACGGCTTGCGAGAAATACAGGTTAATGCCGATATGGCCGACCCAAAGGGAAGTCCAACCGAAATCCTTGCAAACCTTCAGAATACGGTTATGCCGGAGATACTTTCAAAATACCCGACAGTTTCAGTACAATATGAAGGACAAAACAGAGAAGCCAATAAGCTTACCAATTCGGCAAAAACTGCGGTTCCTATTGTATTATTTTTAATATATGTTGTAATTGCGTTTACCTTCCGAAGCTACAGCCAGCCTTTTTTATTAATGATTATGATTCCTTTTAGTTTTATTGCAGTAGCCTGGGGCCATTGGATTCATGATTTTCCTATCAATATTCTTTCTATGTTAGGAATTATTGCGCTTATTGGAATTATGGTAAACGATGGGTTAGTGCTTATTGGGAAATTTAACAGCTACCTGCGCGAAGGGATGAAATTTGATGAAGCCTTATATGAAGCAGGTCGTTCCAGATTTAGAGCGATCTTCCTTACCTCTTTAACCACAATTGCAGGTATTGCTCCGCTACTACTCGAAAAAAGCAGACAGGCGCAATTTTTAAAACCCATGGCAATTTCTATAGCCTACGGGATTGGGATAGCTACCGTTCTTACCTTAATTATCTTACCGTTATTGCTATCGGTAACCAACAGCGCCAAAACAGGTGCAAAATGGCTGTATTCGGGTAATAAGGTGCCTAAAGAAGATGTAGAACTTGCTATTAAAGAACAAAAACAAGAAGAACATGCCGCTTAATATAAAAGTACTAGTACTTGCTTTACTGAGTTTTGGATGTGTTTCTCCTCAAGAAATACTCACTAAGCAAGCCGCTATTGAAGAAACCCTGGAGAATAATTTTGGGATCGAAATAGCCAACAACGATCTTAAAATTGCAGCTAACAATCAAGGGGTATTAAATTCTGGTTTTTTGCCTTCGCTCACAGGTGTTGCAGGTGCCAATTATAACATAGAAGATCAGGAAGTAACTTTTAACGACGGGAGCACCAATATTGTAAATGGAGCCGAAACAACGCAGTACAACGCATCACTCAACTTAAACTACACCTTGTTTGACGGTCTGGGGCGTTGGTATAATTATAAAAGTTTAAAAGAAACATATAATTTGGGTGAACTTCAGGCAAGGCAAACTATTGAAACTACTGTTTTACAATTGTTTTCGGTATATTATGAAGTAGCGCGTATTACTGAAAATATTGAAGTGTTAAAGCAAACCTTCGATAATACAAAAAGAAGACTTACCCGCTCTGGTTATGCCTTCGATTATGGACAAGTAAACAAACTGGATGTCCTAAATGCCGAAGTAGATTTAGTTACAGACAGTATTAACCTGTTAAATGCGAGACAACAGTTGCGTAATACAAAGCGCGATCTAACTGTAGTGCTAAATACAGAGTTACAACGAAACTTTGAAGTAGATACCATCGTACAGTTTATTGGCGAGTTGCAAATGGAACAGTTTGTTCGAAAGTCTGATACAAACAACGTTCGCTTATTACAAGCCAGAAAAAACATAACCATAACCGATTATGATTATAAGGCCAGTAAATCTATTTTTCTTCCTTCGGTAGGGCTTTCAGGCTCCTATGGCTGGAACAAAGGAGAGTTTCCGGTTACAAGTTTTGCAAGTTCTCGAACTACAACAGGTTTTGCGGCAGGAGTAAGCTTAACGTGGGATCTTTTTGATGGGGGAGGCGGGATTACCAATATTAAAAACCTGCAGATTCAAAAAGACTCGCAACAACTGGTGTTGCAGCAAATTGAAAATGAAGTGAAGAGAGATGTTGCAAATGCCAATGATGCGTACCAGAATAGATTAGAGGTGTTTAGGCTGCAGGAACAAAATGTAGTTACCGCAACCAATAATTACGACCGCTCTCAGGAAAGATATAAATTAGGGCAAATCACGTCGGTTGAGTTGCGGCAGGCGCAAATAAATTTATTGAATGCCAGAACCAATAAAAACCTGGCAAAGTATGAAGCAAAATTGGCAGAGCTGGAATTACTTCAGCTTACTGGACAATTGTTAAATGTAAATTTCTAGTTTCGTTCCCCTCAAATTTTGTATGGCGCTGTTGTAAAAGGCAATCTATTATTTTACTCATAACTCATAACTCATAACTCATAACTCATAACTCATAACTCAACACTAACCTCTCAAACCTTTTTCAGCCATGTACGAACATTATTTTCAATGTCCTTATTGTTGGGAGGAAATCTCAATGCTACTGGATCCTTCTGTGTCACAGACGTATGTAGAGGATTGCGAGGTGTGCTGCAACCCCATAACGGTTTCCGTGGTATTTGAAGCAGGTACTTTACAGGCGTTTTCAGCTGAAAACTTAGGTCAATAAATTTTTGTACCTTTAGTAATCAATTGATTACAAATGAATTCTAGTTTTAGTTTTTCAGATAATACGGTAGGTTTTTTTATTGAAGACGGCGTTTTTGATACAGAACGCTTTGACAAACTATGTGTTGAAATTGTGGATAAAATAGACCGCTTCGGAAAAATTAACCTCTATCTGGAAGATCAGGGGATAGATCGTTTTACACTTCCTGCAGTTAGTAAAGAAATTCTTTTTAAGATAGAATATAAAGAGCACTTAAACAAAGTGGCCCTGGTAACCGATAGGAAATGGATTCATGCTTGTGCAACCATCGAAAATTTTTTTCTTCCTGTTAAAATAAAAAGTTTTAATACAGACGAAAGAATAGATGCGATGTCATGGATTACAAGCCACTAACCTTACAGCAGGCAATCCTTAAGCCCGTCTCTAACATTAAGCCATAAGTAATTAAAAAAAGATTTTGTCTTATCTGGTGTTACCTCTGCACTGCAGGTTGTAAATCCTTCTGAATTGTTGTTGCTATCTTTATTTACAAAGATATTTACGATACTGGATAATAGCTTCTTTTTGTTTTCTTTACCATCTTCAAGCAAGTTTACTTTAAAGTTACTGTATTTAATACGCAAATCTATTTTTGAGTTTGAACTGTTTCCATAGATAGAAAAATAGGTTTGGTTTGCAGTACCGGTTAGCCCAACCAGGAGATTAGGTTTTGTAAAGCTATTCATCTTAGAAGCGGGTAATGCATCTATATCTGCTTTAAAAGTAAAAGCATCACTTGTATCGTTAACGTTAAAACTCCAGTCCACAACAATAGGCGCGGTTTTCATAAACGTTGAAGTTATATCAATCTTTGTTTCTGTGTTGGCGCCATAGGTATTACTTATGTGTGCCATGTGCGCATTAAGGTTATTAAAATAGATAGTTCCTGCAGGTTGTTTTTCTTTTACTTTTTCCTGATAGGTTAGCGCACTGTTTTTAATTTGGAGAGAATCTATTGTTAATCCTATGGGAAGCTCCCGTAGCATTTTGCTGTACAACGGTTTTTTTGAAAGGTCGTCTGCAACAAGTTTATTCCGGTATATCGTAGCAACTACCGAATCTAATTGAACAAGGCTACTCTTTGCATAAAATTTCCGATTTTTAAATCCAAAGTCTATACCTTCTATTTCAAGCTGTTGTAATGTTACATTAAAATGATCCCGTTCTTTTTCTAGTATACGAGCGTGTTGCTCTTTTGAGTATTTTGTAGCCAGGTGCAAGTTACTTACGGTTGCTTTTTTATTTTGTACAGAAAGATTGCTTAAAGTAAGATTTTCAAATGGACTCACTTTAACAAAAATAGAATCTGTTTGTGCTTTATAGTTTCCAAACTGTGCTGGCAATCTGTTTTTTAAGGTGTTGTTATTAACTAGAATGGAATCTACTTCCAAGGATACGTTTTTTGCAAGGAACAGGGTGTCTTTCTTGTTTTCAAAAAAGGTGAGGAGCGTGTTTTCTACGCGCAGCTTGCCTATAAGTATGGGTTTGTTTAGATTTATAGATGGCTCCTGACTGGTAGTTGTGTCCTGTGAGGGCAGATTTTCATTTTTATAATATTTTAGTTTAGGAGCTATAATTTTAATGTCTTCAATATGGATGGTGTTGTTAAATAAGTAGTCCCAATAACTTACATTTTTTACTGTAGCTTTTTCTGTTGAAATATATGTGTGGGTGCTGTCGTTGGCTTTATTTTTAAGGGTTATCGAAACATCCTTATAGGTCAGCGTTCCTGTTAGCAAGTGTAAAGAAAGATCCTTGTAAGCTACCGAAATGTGATTTGGTAATTCTTCTTTTGTAGCTTTTTCAATTTTATTTTTAACAATTATATTACTGGTAATAAGTACAATAAAAAACAGCACTACAATGCCGCCAAGAATATAAAGGGTGTTGCGAAGTGTTTTTGACATATTTAAAAATACACATATCACTTCGGTTGTTGAAATTTTTGTGAATTATTGTTAAAAAACACACTTAATTAACTTGCGCACGTGCAAAACCTTTGTATCTTTGCAGTCCAATAATTCTGCTGGCATTATGAACTGGCATAAAAAGAAGCATTGGAGCATACATCGCGGGCTTAGCCCAGATAGCTAACTCGTCGGGTTCACAACTCGAAAGTCGCTTGAAGATAAACATACATCGCGGGATAGAGCAGTAGGTAGCTCGTCGGGCTCATAACCCGAAGGTCACTGGTTCGAGTCCAGTTCCCGCTACAATAGAGAACTCCCCTATATTTTTTTTTGGGGAGTTTTTTTATGGGTGAATTTGTGGTTTATATATTGTCTTCCTACAGAAATAACAAGCTATATACAGGGCATACTTCTGATTTAATCTCTCGAATACGTTCTCATAATGAATTTGGAAAGGGTTGGACTGCCCGGTATCGACCCTGGCACGTAATTTATATGGAGTTTTATGCTACAAAGAAGGAGGCTTTATGCAGGGAAAAGTGGTTGAAGTCTGGTGTGGGAAGAGAATTTATTGCAAAAAATATAAAATTTGATTAGCCGGGGGGCTCCTATCCGCCGCGGCGGACACTGGTTCGAGTCCAGTTCCCGCTACAATAGAGAACTCCCCTATATTTTTTTAGGGGAGTTTTTTTATGGGTGAATTTGTGGTTTATATATTGTCTTCCTACAGAGCTAACAAGCTATATACAGGGCATACTTCTGATTTAATCTCCCGAATACGTTCTCATAATGAATTTGGAAAGGGTTGGACTGCCCGGTATCGACCCTGGCACGTAATTTATATGGAGTTTTATGCTACAAAGCAGGAGGCTTTATGCAGGGAAAAGTGGTTGAAGTCTGGTGTGGGAAGAGAATTTATTGCAAAAAATATAAAATTTGATTAGCCGGGGGCTCCTATCCGCCGCGGCGGACACTGGTTCGAGTCCAGTTCCCGCTACTAAGGAGAAATCCAACACCAGAGCGGTTTAGCGGAAGCTAAACCGCTTTTTTTATGTCTTCATTGTCGAATTTTCTTCCATTTGAATACGATTTGGAATACGATTTGAAAAAAAAGAAACAATTTTCACAACCAAAAATCTATGATGCCAAGGGCGATCTCTCCAAGAGATGGTACGTCTATTTTTCCTTCCGCGATCCCGAAACCGGAAAGTTGAAACGCTAGGCACCCATCTATGGCAATGCCAACAGCTATTCCACAAAAGTGGAGCGGTTAGAGATTCTTACTTTGTTGCGACGTAGTTTAACCGATTTCCTGAAAAAATGATATAATCCCGATGCGCGTCCCGAGCACACTTCGAAGGTGCATACGAATCAGAATACCCCGCCGTTAAACCCAAGCGCAAGAAAAAGGGAATGCCTGTACAAAGGCTTTTGAGATGGCACTGGTCATTAAGCAAACATAGTTGCAAAATCGACCATCATCACTTACCAAAATAAGGTGAAGCAATTGAAGCGCTATCTGGAAAAGAACATGGGGCAAGAAGGTATCGATGAGGAAGTGACTATGAAACACGTTGTGGACTCCTTAAATGAAGTTTTGGAGCGTTCCAGTACACGAACTAGAAACAATACCGGTGTAGCGCTCAGTACCATCTTCCAGACGTTAGCTGAACTGCGCGACTAGACAAATCGTTTATGAATTCCCGTAAGATTAAATGTGGGGATAGATTTATTATAAATTTTTAACCTATTCTTATTATTTCCTTAACTAATACTGTTCACAGTTATTGTGTAACTTTAGTTTTTGATTAAATATGTTGAAAAAATAGAATTAATAACTCTTTAATAATTAAATAGATATGAAAGCGCTTTGTTATCATGGAAAAGAGGATGTGAGAATCGATAATGTTCCAGATCCAAAAATTGAGGACCCAAATGATATTATTATTAAGGTAACTTCTACAGCCATTTGCGGATCGGATTTGCATATATATGGAGATTTAGTTCCTACTATGAAAGATGGTGATATTTTAGGTCATGAATTTATGGGGGAGGTGGTAGAAATAGGTAATAATGTGAAAAAGTTTAAAAAAGGGGATCGTGTAGTCATACCCTTTACCATTGCCTGCGGTGATTGTGAGTATTGCGATGATAGCAAGTATTCACTCTGCGATAATTCTAATCCTAATGAAGAATTATGCAGAGAGAATTTAGGACATGCAGTTTCGGGATTATTTGGATATTCCCATATGCTAGGTGGTTTCTCGGGGGGACAAGCAGAGTATGTACGGGTTCCTTATGCAGACGTAGGACCAATTATGGTTCCTGATTCTTTATCTGATGAGCAAGCTCTTTTTCTGTCTGATATATTTCCGACAGGATATATGGCTGCTGAAAATGCTGAAATAAAAAAGGGTGATACTGTTGCAATCTGGGGCTGTGGTCCTGTAGGACAGTTTGCAATCCAGAGTGCGTGGATGTTTGGAGCGAAGAGAGTAATAGCCATTGATGTTATAAAGGAACGTTTAGATATGGCCGAAAAGCATAGTAAAGCGGAAGTTATAAGAACGGTTGATGCAGAAGAAGTATATGCTAAGCTTATGGAAATGACAAATGGACGAGGTCCAGATTGTTGTATTGATGCAGTTGGTGCTGAAGCGCATGGAACTGAAGGATTGAAAAAGGACCTAGATAATTCACAGCCAAATGCTCTTGCTCAAATTTTTAAAAATTGTAAAAAAGGAGGCAATGTTTCCATACCAGGTGTATATATAGGTAAAGTTAATGAGTTGCCTTTTGGTATAGCTATGAATAAAGCTCTCAACCTGAAAATGGGTCAAACCCATATGCAACATTATTTGGAACCACTTTTAAAAAAGGTAGAAGAAGGAAAAATAGATCCATCCTTTATAATTACGCATAGAATGAAATTAGATGAAGCGCCTGAAGCCTATAAAAAATTTAGAAATAAAAATGATGGATGTGTAAAAGTAGTGCTCACTCCTTAAATTTATTGTGCTTATTACCGGACTTGCCAATAGATGGAAATAAATTTATATAGAGTAACATTAGTAGTAACAAGCCTGCAATTAAATTTTGAATACTAATACATTAAAAACTAATTCAATATGAAAGCACTTTTTTTAAATTGTACCTTAAAGAAATCTTCAGAGAAATCTAATACAAGAGCATTTATTGACAATGCTTCAAAAATCTTTAACGACTTAGATGTTGAAACAGAAATTGTTCGTATTTGTGATTATAATATAAAATTTGGTACTTCTTCAGACGAAGGAGATGGAGATGAGTGGCCTAAAATTCTTGAAAAAATAAAAAATACAGATATGTTGGTGCTAGCAACTCCAATATGGCGTGGCGATAGAAGTTCTGTGATTAAAATGGTCGCAGAACGAATGGATGGTATTATGGAAGAAGGAAATGAGGAAGATGGTCAATATTTTACTTACAATAAAGTAGCAGGTGTAATGGTAGATGGAAACGAAGATGGAGCAAAGAAAGCTATTGCCAGTATTGTTTTTGATCTTTCAGAACACGGCTTTTCCATACCCGTTAATGCCTTTACTTATTATGTAGGAGAAGCGGGTCCTGGACCTAGCTATATAGAAGCTGGAGGTGACAAACATGAGTTTACTAATAATATGATGCTACTGATGGTGAATAATATGGTTCATCTTGCTAAAGCTCTTAAATCAAATCCTTATCTTACAGATGTAAAAAAATTAGAAAAAAAGGCAGCGCAAATGAGTTCTGATTAAGTCAATTCTATTTTCAAAAAAATAAGAGACGGCTAAGGTGTCAGTTGTTCAACGTTTTAAATTCTATTTTATGAGTAACAAGCAGAACCCCAAACACGTTGTTGGTGACAGTGCTGAGCGTGAAAAACATCATTTATTTCCCGAACGAAATAATGAATATGTAAAAAACCCTGAAGATTACAAAGATGATGAGGAAATATTAAAGCAGTTAAAAACTAAATGGAAAGACATCATGGATGATTTCAGAGAAAAATATAATCTTTCAGAAGGTGAACTGGAGTATGAAAATAATGATTTCGCCGCTTTTTTTATAGAATTGGCTTCTAAAACCAATAAATCCACAGATGAATTACGTAAAGAGATTAGAAATTGGTAACCCGTTTCTCATCCATATTACCTAAAATAAAAACAATAGAGATATGCTTGGATAATTAGATCGTATAATTGAGTTTGCGATTTAGTAATTCTTTAATAACATATCGACAGTTATTACTACATAGCATTCAGAAATTTTTAATTAAAAAAAATCACACTAAAAAATAAATCATGACTAAAGATCACGGAGACAGTATTAAAAATGATGAAAAATACGAAGCTTTACGGGACGAGGGTATGAGTAAGGAAAAAGCTGCAAGAATAGCTAATACAAAGAACTCAGGAAAGAAGGGTGGAAACTCAAAAAAATATGAAGATCGTACTAAGAAAGAACTCGATAAAAAGGCAAAAGAAATTGGTATAGAAGGGTACAGCAAAATGGATAAGGATGAGTTGATTCAGAAACTTCGGGATCACTAATAGTCTAGTAATCTAGTATATACATTTAAACTAGAAAAATTTCCCTGCTTTTAAAATTTCTCAATTGAACTGCATTACGAGAATTTATTCTTGTCAGGCTCCTACTATTTCTCCCCCATTAATATGAATAAATTGTCCCGTGATATAACTACTATCCTCCGAAGCTAAAAAAACGTAGGCAGGTCCAACCTCACTAGGTTGTCCCGCTCGTCCTAAAGGCGTGTCTTGTCCAAAATCACTAATGTCATTGAATGTCGCTGGTATTAATGGTGTCCAAATGGGACCAGGCGCTACCCCATTAACCCGAATTCCTTTTTTGGCAAGATTTTTTGAAAGTGACCTTGTAAAACTTACAATAGCTCCTTTTGTACTGGCGTAATCTATAAGGTGATCACTACCTCTATAGGCTGTAACGGATGAGGTATTTATAATTGAACCTCCCTCTTGTAAAAACTCAAGACTTGCCTGAGTGAGATAGAAATAAGCGAAAATGTTAGTCTCAAAAGTTTTATGCAAATCTTTTAATGAAATCTCTGTTAGACTATCCTTTGGAAATTGCATCGCGGCATTATTAACCACGATATCGAGCCTTCCATAAGTGTCATATAGGTTTTTTACAGTCTGCCTACAGAAATTGGAATTTGTTACATCCCCTTTGAATAGTATACAAGTTTGATTTTCCTTCTCTACTAATTTTTTTGTACGTTGCGCATCTTTCTCTTCTTCTAAATAAACAATACCAACAGTGGCGCCTTCCCTTGCAAAATGTATTGCAACGCTGCGACCAATCCCACTGTCACCTCCGGTGATAATAGCTACTTTGTCTGTTAACTTTCCACAACCTGCATAGCTTTCTCGAATATATTCTGGCTTTGGATCCATCTTATACTCATCTCCTGGTTGCGACTGTGTTTGTTCTTTAAACTCTTTTGGTTTGCTCATCACATTTTCTAATTGAAATTAATTTAATTGTTAAGATATTTCTAGGATGAATATACATACTATAACTACTATCAATATTCTATACGAATAACCAAAAATCGGGATCGTCTAAAGAGGAAACTAATATTTTGTTTGTTCTTTGATCTTCATCGTAGATAGATTTTTCAAATTCGTTGGGTTGGGATTCATTCAGTATCATAATAATTTATTTTATAAGTTTTTATCTAAATTATAAAAGAACGCTTTTCATTGAACACACTTTAAATTGATTTTAGCAGAGTCTTAAGCAAGTTTTAACCATTAGGGTAAAAATTGGGGAGGATATTTAAAAAACTTGTTTAATTTTTTTAGTAATTTTAATTAAACAAAAACTTTAACCCTGATGCCTTTCCCTCTTTGGATAGGTGCACAACCAGGATACACCCATTAGAATATAGTTCACCACCACCTGGGAGTCGCTAGTTGCGATTTCCATTCGCTCGCTTGCTATATATAGTAGTTATTCTATTCTTGAAAAATACCTGCGCGATATAGATGCTGCATTACAGAAGATTATTCCAATTACCTCACCTAAACAACGGCAAATTAACCGTGGCCGTTTTATAGAGGTTGACTGTTTAAAGTTAGTAAAATCTATCGTTCCGATACCTGTTAGATATCCATGAAGCCAATTTCTTCCGAATGTGCTATGGCTTCACTACTATTTCTAAAATACAGATATTCAATACCCATGGAGTCTATATTTTGTAATGCCGCCTGAACCTTTTCTTTCGGTTTTTTCCTGGTTTGACGTATGTAGATAGTTTTAATGTTTTTAGGAAATACCTTGCAAATGCGCTCATAAAGAAAGGGGTCCCGTTGGGAATCGTCCCCTAAAAGGACATAATCCAATTCTGGGTAAAACGATATGATTTCTTTGATTTTTTCAAATTTATGATCGTGGCTTCCGCTGCCTGTAAATAAAAAATCACCAAGTCCGGTTTTTATTTTTTTTAGTTTGAGAACAGCTTTCGGTAAATGGTATTTATTAGCAATCGCCACGATAAAAGAGTACAGGTTCCATTCACTACTGGACACGTAGAAAAAAGAATTATATGAATCTTCGTTTGTCTGTCCAGCCTTGCTAAGAGCCTGGTAATGCTTTGGGACATCATCAAATACTTCACGGTTATCGATATTTTGGGTCAACATTACATAGAGTTTCTTAAAGAAATTTGCACTGTGGGATACTAAAAAAGTATCATCGATATCTGAGATTATACCATACCTACCGGTATGTGGCTTTAATATTTCACCATTCGAAATGATATTGAATGTACCAATGGCGCATTTTATAGAACAGGAATGCCATCCGCTTTCTAAATTTTTGTTGAAAGGAATATTAAAATTGAAATACCCGTCTTTGAGTGTTTTTGTAGACACGCTGAGATCTTCAAATTGAAGGGTTACTGTCTCGTTGGACATTGGTTTTATGGTAAACATTTTTAGTATAGACAAGCTGTGTTTTATGGCTCGCTTTTCAATACTGTATTGACTGGGTGCCCAGGACCTAAAAACGTGTCCCGAAATGGTTAATTCTTTATCGTTCATGTATCCCCGATAGATACTGATGTCTACTTTCATATTGATTAATCCTAAATTTTGGATAAATTTATAGTACTAAATATATCGAATTCTAATGAAATCAAACCTCCTCTTTGTGATTAACCCCGTTGCCGGATCGATAGATGCTGCTAAAGTGGAGCATACAGCCAGAAAATTTGCTGAAAAATTTGAATTTGACATAGAATTTTACTTCACGACAGGAGCGGAGGACGCTAAAAGAATTGAAGAAAAATTATCCTCTAATACGTATCATCGCGTGATCGTGGCTGGTGGTGATGGCACCATTGCAATGGTGGCTTCTCAATTACTTAATAAAAATATTGTATTGGGAATCCTGGCATGTGGATCTGCCAATGGATTGTTGACGTCTTTGGAGTATCCCAAGACATTGCCCGAACAATTTGAGGTTGCATTTGCCCATTACACACAAACCATCGATGCCCTTTGTGTAAACGATATTATTTGTTTGCACATAGCCGATATCGGAATTAATGCGGAACTAATTTATAACTACGAAAAAACGAATTCCCGTGGTATGCTTGGCTATGCGCTACATAGCCTGCCTACGCTGTTCAAATCGGATTATCCATATAGATTTAAGATACATCTGGAAGATAAGGTTATTGAGAGTGCTGGTGTGCTATTAGCGTTTGCAAATGCAAAGAAATATGGAACGGGAGCCAATATAAATCCGATAGGTAAAATAGACGATGGATTTTTCGAGGTGATATTATACAAAAGATTGAGTTTTTGGGAAATTCTAAAAACATTCTTTAATAAAACATCCAAACAAGAGCCTTACATACATAGATACCATGCAGCGTCGGTAGCGGTGGAGAGTAAACATCCTGTCGCTCTTCAGGTAGATGGGGAGTTCATTGGCAAATTTGAAACCTTTTCAGCTTATATAATTCCAAAATGCTTACCATTAGCACTAATGGATCCAGCTAAAAAAGTGATTTAAAAAAAAGATTTCTCTGTCTTTGAAAAACCTGAAAATTTAGGATGGCTATAGATTTGTATGTTTCACTTTAAATAGGTCCTGGTACATTTTAAGCTTTTTTCCTTTTATATAAACTTAACAATTCAGGTTAAAAAATGCTAATGTGTTTTTGAGAATTTAGTTTTCATAGTAATTTGTAGGATACAAACTAATTAGCATCTAACCAATAGGGTGATGTTCAACCAATAATTTACTTATGGAAAAATGGTTCACCACCGATCTGGAGTCGCTGCTTGCGATTTCTATTACCACACTCGTAACGTATATCGCCGTGATCCTCTTTACCCGAATTTTCGGAAAACGTAGTTTTTCCAAAATGTCGAGTTTCGATTTTGCGATGACCGTTGCCGTTGGTTCCCTTATAGCTACTACAATTTTATCAGAATCGGTTTCCCTTCTCGAAGGGATCACAGGTTTATTTGTGGTTTACCTGTATCAGCTTTCAGCGGCACTCTTACGTAAATGGAAACCCTTCCAAAGAGCTATAGACAACGAGCCGCTCCTACTAATGGATGGACCAACTATATTAGAAGATAACCTTTTAAAGGCCCGGGTAACCAAAGGTGATCTTCGTTCAAAACTCAGGGAGGCCAATGTGCTTGATTTATCGCAAGTGCGGGCTGTAGTTTTTGAAACCACGGGAGATGTTGTCGTATTGCACAGCAGCGATCAATCACAGCATTTGGAGCCTTGGTTATTAAAAGATGTAAATAGAAGCTGATGCAGAACCCATAGTGAGTATTGTTACTATGCTTGCTGCTGTTTTTGTGTGCGAAAAAAGAATATATGGGTACGACTGAAATAATAGGAATACTGGCAGGAATTTTTACGACCGTTGCCGTTATTCCCCAGATTTACAAAGCGATTAAGACGAATAAAGTTGATGATATAAGTCCGGTATTTTTTAGCATTTTACTATTGGGGGTCGGACTCTGGACTGTCTATGGAATTTTAAAAACAGATTGGCCTATCATGGTTACCAATGGAATTTCGTTCATGTTGAATGCAACCATGTTGGGAATTTATATTAAAAATAAATTGAAAAAATGAAAGCTACTGTTGAAGTTAAAGAAGATATGGAAGAGTTGGTACGTGAATTTGTATTGGATGACCACCCGTGTGTTATGGCGCAGAGTGTCATTGCCGATGACAACGTAATCATTCAATCGTATGGAAATATGGATAATTTTTGTCCAAATACCTTGATGAAGCATTTAGAGATGTATGTGGATGAAGTAGAGCAGGATTCTATGAAATTTCAAACGTTTATTGCTGTCTTTGATGATTCTCATTTTGAAACTGAGACAGCATTTGAAAATTCACTTTGGAAACTACTATATACATTACACAGTATGGATACCCATGCCTGGGACAAGACCACAAATTCAGACCCTGCATCACCTAACTTTAGTTTTAGTTTGTTCGGCACCTCGTTCTATATCGTTGGGATGCATCCAAATTCTTCCCGCTGGGCAAGATCATCTCCTTTTCCGATGATCGTGTTTAACTTACATAGTCAATTTGAATTGTTACGAAGCTCTGGACGGTATGGAAGGGTTCGTGATTTGATACGTAAAAGGGATAAGGCATATCAGGGATCTGTTAATCCCATGTTGGAAGATTTTGGTGAGAACAGCGAAGCCAGACAATACAGTGGGAGAGCCGTGGGAGATGATTGGAAATGTCCATATTTAACTAAAAAATAATTCTATGTATTGCCCGGAACATTATAGTAAACAGGATAAGAAATATCGTTACGGTTTCCTTCAGCAATACCCTTTTGCTACCATGGTGCTTCAGGGTGAATCTTTGCTGGCTACACATATTCCGGTACTTACCAAGGGCGGGCCAGAAGATTTCTACCTGTATGCGCATATCGCAAATAGCAATCCGCAATACCAACATATCCAGGACGGCACAGAAGCCCTTTTTGTTTTTCAGGGTCCGCACGCTTATATCTCTTCATCCTGGTATACCCATGAGGATATAAGCACATGGGATTATGCAGCGGTGCATATCAATGCGAAAATTTACAAACAGACCGCAGCCCAACTCGAAACATCATTACAGGAATTGGTTTATTTTTTTGAAAAAGATCAAGAAAAACCGAAATATTATCACGACATACCACAGAAGCTTATTCAAGAGCATTTTCCCAGAATTACCGGATTTACTGCGCAGCCTACAAAAATACAGGCGATAGCCAAGTACCACCAAGATTTTGATGGTGAAAACGTAAGCAATATCTGCCGTAAATTAAGTACCAGCAAAAACGCTATGGATGATCTGGTGGTAAAAAATATAAAAAAAGAACATGAGTAATATTATTGAACCCCAAACGGGCACTGCATTTTATTTAAAAAAAGGGCAAAAGTTAAAAATAATCGATGTCGAGGGACAACAGGTGAGCGATATGGTTTTATTTAATGCAGAAGATATGAGAGAACGCATTTCTTCTGGCAAGACGTTAGATTTTGAGGAATGTATACAGATAACCACTACTAATTTTTTGTGGAGTAACAGAAGTAACAAGTTGGCAGCTATAGAGGAAGATACCAACGGGCGAAATGATTTTTTACTTGCGCCCTGTTGTAAACAAACCTTTGAAATCATGTACGATCATAAAGGCTACCATCCAAGTTGTAAAGAGAACCTGGAAACGGCGCTGGCACCTTTTGGTATTGAACCTGATGACATTCCTACTGCCTTTAATGTGTTTATGAATGTTCAGTATGATAGCGACGGAAACCTGTCGGTATTACCACCCACTTCAAAAGCGGGGGATTACCTGACCATCCGTGCCGAAATGGATCTTTTGGTAGGGCTTACAGCCTGTTCGGCAGAAGATAGCAATGGTGGCACTTTTAAACCCATAGCGTATAAAATAATGTAAAAGAACGAAAGATATGGCTGCACAAACTAAAATTTTTGATTTTGTACGTAAGAATAAAAAAGCTTTTTATGGAGGGACGGTAGCTACTTTGTTCTTAGGATTGGCTGTATTTCTCCTGGGTAGTGTCTCGGGCTATGAGGCAAAAAAACTAATTTCCAGTTCTCTGCCCGGACTCAATATGCTCTGTAACACAATTGTCCTGGCGTCGGCTACTATTTTGGCGCTCTTACTCACATTATTGGGGATTAGTACGGGAACTGAAAATAAATTAAAGAAGGCTCATTATAAACAAGTACTTAATATAGCTTCGTTTGATACATTTCTGTTCGTAGGAGCTTTGATCCTGTTTCAGCTATTCAATATTCCTATAACCGAAGCTGAAAATGTGCCTACTACCTGGTTTGATGCCATTTATTGGGCCACTTTGATCTCCTCTTCCATTCTTAGTGGGATGATGATCACGGTAATATTGATGCTCTACACCACGGTCACCAATATCATTAATATTGTGGGATTAGGGAAAGATCACTACTTGATTTCAGATGAGGAAATAGAGGAAGAAGAAAAAGAATCAGATACCGATTAGTTTTTACAACCACATTTTTAAATAGGCATCCCAGAATCGTTCCACACCTATCGCCGCCATTCCGAAAAAAATATGTGCAATAATAAGTTGCAGATGAAACAAACGGGTATGGGTGGGTGGATCGGTATTGGCTAGTTTGTAAAGTGCTTTCCACATAAATATCCCAATGCCTCCCAAAATACATCCAAAAATAATTCCCCACTGTACAGAGATGGAAACATTTGTAAATGAATACGCTGCCATTACTAATAGTAAGAATAAGATTCCAGTCAGGTAATGTACAACCCAACCTACCCATATGGGAAGCTCGACATTAAAAACCTTACCTAGAAGGTCGGTTAGTAAGACAGGTTCCTTAAAATTTTCATTCAACAGGGTGGAAAACAAATAACTAAACCCCGTCATGCAGGAGGTGGCAACAACCCAGGCAAGGAAAAGTGTGGTTAGCATACCTAAAGTTACAAATCCTTACATAAAAGAAAGCTAAGGAATACTTAAAAGTGCGGGTTGTATTTTTTTCAATTAATATAATATTAACTCTGCAACCTAAAGTAAATTTGCGAAGCTGGGGTGAGCGAGATGCGTTTATTTTGAGGAGGGTTTTTTCAGGAAGATAGTGGAGTTAGCTATTATGTCTTAAATAGTTTAAAATCAGTTGTTTTTAGTTCCATCTATATGTTGAACCTAGAATTTGAAAGGGTGCATTTTAAAAATTAAAATGCAAACACCACATCTTCTTCAATCATCTGTTTTACATCGATAGTAGGAAGTAAGTATTCGTTAAAGGTAGTGCCCTCTGTTTTTGCGTGAAGAATTCCTCGAGCTGCTCCAATTGTGAGTACAGCAAAATGAGTAGCAAGCTCTTTTGACACCAAATAAGAATTATCTGGTTGTTTTATTTTTTGTATAAAATCTTCTTTTTCAATTTCAAATAAACCTTGTACTTCCAATAATAGAAATGGCTGATCTTTCTTCTTTTCAAAAGCAAACTTTACCTTGCAACTTACTGTGTGCTCATCAATATCGACACCAAACCTCAGGCCAGAAGCTAAATTTACAGCTCCTGTTTTTTTGTGTGCTGCTTCAATAATAGCAAAGGATATGGTACGAAGCCCTATAAGTGCAAAACCTAACTTGTTGTAAGTCATCCTCTTTTAATTTTGTCCTATTATATTTTGATATTCATTCATCTTTTCAAGGGTGAGATCCAGCACAGCGTTAGTTTTTGTTACCTCGGCAGTACTTGCATCTATTTCCACGTTTTTATTGTGTCGTCTATGTACTATTTGCATTGTAGAACCCACACTTTTAGAAAGTCTATTCCCCTTCTCCTGAATGGTTGGCGCTGGGATGTGAACCCCAAGTGCAACTTCAATTTTATCAATGGTTTCAAAAGTTAGGTTTTCCTTAGCGCGTAGAATTTTACTTACTTGTTGCGGCTTTACATTCATCTTATGTGCCAGATCTACTTGCTTTAGATTATGCGTATCCATATATTCCAATAACGATAGCGCAAAACGTTGCGCTCTCGAAATATTACGTCTGTTAATACGGTCATCTTTTGCTCTTACTTTCCAGCTTTTTGCTGTTTTAGTAGCGATATTATTTAAGTTATTGCTCATATTAGAATTCTGTGCAGTCTGTTATATTATGTTCTTGTAGCCAATTTTTTAGATAGTTCATTTTATCTAGTTCTAATTGTAAAGCGGTACTATCTTTCATAGGGCCTACTAATTTAATGCCAACTCCTGTAATGATGATGGCATTATTACCTAATCGTATACCGTATAAGCGTAATAAAGACCCATGATCGTAGGTGTACATTTTCCGTCTTCCAGGATCGTCAAGTCTTTCATATTGGGATAATTCTTTAAAATTGTCAAACAGAAGTTCAAAGCAATCACCATTTTGTGAATCTTCTGTCAATATAGCAAGCGTATCAAAAAGATCTCCAGCTTCTTCGAGAACTTGTATTGCTAAAAATGTGAGGGGCTTGTTTTTGTAATCACCTTTTTTCCAACCTGATTGGTTCGATTTGATAAAATTGCGCACATACAGGGGGTCTTGAAGTTGATCCTGTATTTTATCCAGTTCTGTTTCATACTCTGTGGGTGTTTTGTAAAAAGGACAGTTCACAAAGCATGATAAGTACACGCCCTGATATTGTTTGTCAAAAGTACGGAATATTTCCATAAAAACAACCTATAGGTTTATTTTTGAATAAATTTAACTAAATAATCGATGAACTACACTTAAGAATTAAACTAATTATTTTTTACTTACTAAATTTATTCATCACTCCTCAACAACCTCCCTTAAACAACGCTACATTAACCGCTCGCTGTCTTCTTGGCTTTGTTTAATTTCTTTCTCTAAAGCATCGTATACACCCATTAATACATTTGCTTTTTGGACGACGGTTTTTAGTTAAGTGAAATTTTAAATCTTGAATAAATGTAGATTAACTCTTTCTATTCTTTTTAAAGTTCTCCGCTTGCTCAAAAATATCTTCATACACTTCATCACGTTCTACGGGAGGGTAGCCGTGTTCGTCCAGCAATAAGATTAACCCTACTTTTAGGGCTGCTTTGATATCTGCACGTTTATTCCAGTCCGGAAATTTTGCTTGTTCATCAACTAAACCTTTTACGGCTTTGGATAATTTTATTAGTTTATCTTCAGGATATTTAAAATCGTATTTTTTACAAAGCTCCTTTAGAATATCATAAAAAGCTTTTTCTTCAAAATCAATTCCTAAGTCATCTCCAGCTGAAAACTCTTTATGTGCTTCCCAAATTAAATCTGTTAACTGATCTGCCATTTCCTGATACACTTCGCTACGTAACACATCGTCTTCCTTACGCTCATTATACCGCTGTACTAAAGTCTCCATCTTTTTAGAAAAATCAATCCCTTTTACTTTGTTTACTTTTTTCATTTCACCAATTACCTTTGCCAGTAATTGCTGCAACAGTTTAATCTTAGTGTTAGGTAATTTAATTTTATTGATTTTTTCTAAATAATCTTCATCAAAAATATCCTGAGCGCTTTCAGCTTCATCCCCCAATTTGAATATTTCTTGTACTCCTTCACTTTCCAGAGCATTCTTGATCATTTCCCGCACCTTAGCATTCATTTGTGCGGTATCCGGTGCGTCGCCTTTGGTTAATTTGAATACGATAGAACGAACTGCTAAATAAAAGTGTGTATAATCTTTTTCTTTTTCAGTAAGTTTCTCACTGCCGGAACATATATCATAAGCCGCCTTTAAACGTTTTACCAAACCCATAAAACGAGTTTCCTTGTCCTTTGTAAGCATTGCATACTCGGCAGCAAGGTTTAAGGTATTTAATTGTTGTAAGGACGTACCCTTAAAATATTTCGTACTATCGAATTTGAAAAAAATTTTGGCCAACAGGTCTAAATGGTTTCTTACCACTATTAACGATTCGGCAATATCCTCAAAGTTGCTTCTATCTGCATTGTTATAATCGGCCAATGCAAGATTCATTTGCTTTTTTATCCCTATATAATCAACCACCAGCCCTTTGTTCTTTCCTTTAAATTTTCGGTTTACACGTGAGATGGTTTGAATTAAGTTATGCTGG
>PANU01000031.1 GCA_002707745.1 Flavobacteriaceae bacterium | reverse complement strand
TTATAAAAACTTTGTGGTGAAAACCGATTATATATCAAAAAAACTAACTGTTTACGATCCTCAGGGTTTTAAAAGAAAACCCTGGGAGAAACATGAGGTGTTCAATTTGGAATTTTATGCAAACAAACCCTTTGTTGAAGTGAAAATTTCAGAGGAAAACGGATTCCGAAATATGTCTTTACTTATAGATTCTGGCTCCAGTGATGCCCTGTGGCTTTTTGAAGAACAAGAATATATTTCAGAAAGTCCTAAAAATTATTTTAATGATTTTTTAGGTTTGGGATTGAGTGGAAATATCTTTGGAAAACGTTCAAAGATTGAAGAACTAGCTATTGGAAGTTATAGTTTAAAAAATGTGAGTACTTCCTTTCCAGATGAAGAAGCCCTGCAGCACATCATGTTTTTTAAAAATAGAAAGGGAAGCCTTGGGGGCGCTGTTTTAAAACGTTTTACTGTTTTTATGGATTACAAAAACAGGAAGATGTATTTAAAAAGAAACGCAAATTTTTCAAAACCGTTTTATTACAATATGGCAGGAATTACGCTGGAGCACGATGGTACAGTAACAGTAAAAGACGTGCAGGATTATAGGACGGGTTCCTTAAATCTAAGTCAGAGCGACCGAAACAATGGGTCTGTTACCATTCCAGTAAGCCCTACCTATTCTTTTTTTCTGGCACCCAGAATTGTAATTGCCCAGCTCAGAACAGATTCTCCCGGAACTGAAGCAGGTTTAATGAAAGGAGACGAGGTGGTTTCAGTAAATAACAAAGCAGCCTATAAATACAAACTGTATGAGTTGTCGGCTTTGTTTAGTTCCAAAACTGGCAGGACTATTTCTATGGTAATTGAGCGTAACGGGAAACGGTTAAAAAAGAAAATCAAGCTGCGAAAATTGCTATAAAAAAAACCGATCCATAGGGAATCGGTTTTTGTTTTTTATAAAAGTAAAGGTTTACTGCATAACACTTTGTCCTTCAGGTAATACTTCGCCTTTTATTTTAAGTGCTTTTACAGGCTCATCTGCATTTGAATATACCGTAACGGTTTTTCTAATAGGACCTACCTTATTTTTAGTATCGTATTTTACTTCAATTATACCAACTTCACCTGGAGCAACAGGTCCCTTTGGTTTTTTAGGGATGGTACATCCACAGCTGGACTTTACATCGCTTACCACAAGAGGTTGATCCCCTACATTGGTAAATTCAAAAACACGAACGCCGTCGCTTCCTTTTGCTACTTTTCCGTAGTCAATGGTTTCTGTCTTAAATTTAAATTTTGCCTGTGCGTTCATCGCAACTCCTGCGAATAAAACAACGGCAATTAACAATAATTTTTTCATGATTTCTAAGATTTTGGTATGGCTAATGTAGGCAACTTTTACACAACCTGCAAACCAAGTTATTCACTTTAATAATTTTATAATACTATAGTAAGTACTATTTTTGTGTTCTATTTCAAAAATTAGACCAAACTATGGCATTAGCTGCAAAATATAACGCACAAACAGTTGAAGATAAATGGTATGACTACTGGATGGAGCATGGGTATTTTCATTCTGAAGTGAACGATAAAGAGCCTTATACCATTGTAATTCCGCCACCCAACGTTACTGGTGTATTGCACATGGGCCATATGCTGAACAATACATTGCAGGATGTACTTATACGCCGTGCACGCTTAAAAGGCTACAACGCCTGCTGGGTGCCGGGTACCGACCATGCGTCTATAGCTACCGAAGCCAAAGTTGTGGCAAAGCTAAAAGAAGAAGGCATTGCAAAAGATAGCCTGACCCGGGATGAATTTTTGGAACATGCCTGGGAATGGACCCATAAACATGGCGGAATTATCCTCGATCAGCTAAAAAAACTAGGCGCTTCCTGCGACTGGGAACGCACCAAGTTTACCATGGATGAGGACTTGTCAAAATCTGTTATCAAGGTATTTGTAGATTTATACAACAAAGGCAAGGTATACCGTGGTTACCGCATGGTAAACTGGGATCCGCAAGCCAAGACTACTTTAAGTGACGAAGAGGTACATTATATTGAAAAACAAGGCAGCCTTTATTACTTAAACTACAAAATTGAAGGCTCAGAAGACCATTTAACCATTGCCACCACACGTCCTGAAACTATTTTAGGAGATACGGCAATATGTATAAATCCTAACGATGAACGTTTTACCCATTTAAAAGGTAAAAAGGCTATTGTACCTATCTGCGGAAGGGTAATTCCTATTATTGAAGACGATTATGTAGATGTAGAATTTGGAACCGGATGCTTGAAAGTTACCCCGGCTCACGACGAAAATGATAAAATGCTTGGGGATAAACACAAGCTGGAAGTAGTAGATATTTTTAATGACGATGCTACCTTAAATAGTTTTGGGATGCATTATGAAGGCAAAGACCGTTTTGTTGTACGCCGTGAAATTGTAAAAGAACTGGAAGATTTGGGTGTTTTGGCAAAAACCGAACAGCATACCAATAAAATAGGAACGAGCGAGCGGACAGGTGCTGTTATTGAACCGAAATTGAGCGATCAATGGTTCCTCGATATGAAACAATTGGCAAAACCTGCCCTGGATGCCGTGTTGGAAAAAGAGGTAAATCTGGTGCCAGAAAAATTTGTAAACACGTACCGCCATTGGATGGAGAACGTACGCGACTGGAATATTTCCCGCCAACTGTGGTGGGGACATCAAATACCAGCCTATTTTTATGGGGACGGGAAAGAAGACTATGTAGTTGCCGAAACTATAGAAGAAGCCCTACAATTGGCTCAAGAAAAAACCAACAACCACCAATTAACAATAACCAGCTTAAAACAAGACCCAGACGCACTGGACACCTGGTTCTCGTCCTGGCTATGGCCCATAAGCGTTTTTAACGGCATCTTAGAACCCGATAATGAAGAAATAAATTACTACTATCCTACCAACGACTTGGTAACTGCGCCGGAAATCCTGTTTTTCTGGGTAGCACGTATGATAATTGCCGGGTACGAATACCGGGATGAAAAACCTTTTACCAATGTATATTTAACGGGTATTGTACGCGACAAACAACGCCGGAAGATGAGTAAATCGTTGGGGAACTCGCCAGACCCAATTGAGCTGATGAACAAATACGGCGCAGACGGGGTTCGCGTGGGGATGTTATTAAGTTCCCCCGCAGGAAATGATTTGATGTTTGACGAAGATCTCTGTAAGCAGGGGAGTGGTTTTGTAAATAAAATATGGAACGCCTACCGATTAATCGATGGTTGGGAAGTTTCAGAAACTGAACAGGCTACTGAAGCTTCAAAAATTGCAATTTCCTGGTACAAAAGTAAGTTTCAAAAAGCAATTACAGAGCTAGAAGACCATTACAGCAAATACCGAATCAGTGATGCGTTAATGACTACATATAAGCTGGTTTGGGACGATTTCTGTTCCTGGTTACTGGAAATGGTAAAACCCGAATACCAAAAGCCTATAGCTGCTGAAACATACGCTGAGGTGATTACCCTATTAGAAGAAAACTTAAAGGTATTACACCCGTTTGTACCTTTTATTAGTGAAGAAATCTGGCAGCATATTGCTAAAAGAACACCACAGGAAGCATTAATTGTTTCAGAATGGCCGAATACTTCAGCTATTGATGAGCAACTCATCAAAGATTTTGAGGTGGCTGCCGAGATAATTTCTGGAATTAGAACTATCAGAAAACAGAAAAATATATCGTTTAAAGATGCTATCTCGCTTTCAGTAATCAATAACGAGAAAACGAATACCCTTTTTGATGCCGTGATTAGCAAATTGGTTAATATTTCAGAAATAAATTACTTGGACAAAGCTGTAGAGGGAGCACTTACTTTCCGTGTAAAATCCAACGAATATTTTATTCCGATTGAAGGTGCTATAAATGTGGAGGAAGAAATTGCAAAGCTATCCGAAGAATTAAAGTACACCCAGGGCTTCTTAAAAAGCGTTCAGAAAAAATTAGGTAATGAGCGTTTTGTTGCCGGAGCTCCCGAAAAGGTGGTTGCCATTGAAAAACAAAAAGAAGCCGATGCCCTCGCAAAAATTGAAACGATTAAGGCGAGTTTGGCGGGATTACAATAAAAAAACCCGTTAAAAAGTTCTAAATTATTCTAAAACCACGTTAAAACACTGCTTTCCAGATGCGTTTGTCTGTATCTTGCTGTAAAACCAAATATCATGGAACAAGCAAAGTATGACCAGATGCAAACCATGCTGAACAAGCTGGAGGACATTAAAAACAGTCAGGAAAGTATTATAGATAAGATAAATCATGTAATTACCGATCTTTTTCAGAATCCAGATAAAGACCTTGAAAAAGTAATGGAAGAAGCGCATCAACGGGCTTCGGACAATGTAGATAAAATTCGGGAAGCGATGGAGGAGTACGAAATAAAATTTAATAAAGCGCAACAATCGTAATTGTTTAGAAACACTTAACTAAATAATGGCAGTCTTAATGGCTGTCATTTTTTTTTGAAGATTATTTTCGGTATAAAAAATACTGCTTTACAGCATCAATATAGGCTTGCTTTGCTTCGTCTTGAGACATGTTTTTAGTTTGAAAGAGCGCATTGGTCTTAAAAGCACTAATCAATGGGTTGCTGCCACTGGGTCGATCGTCGCTATTAGTGGCTTTTTTATAATAGGCATACAGCCGTAAAAGTACATCTGCAGGGAACGCTTCGGTATGCTCATTAATGCTCTTAACAGCTTTTTGAAAGGCGATATCTAGCTCTTCACGGGTCATTATTTTTCTGCTAAAACGGTAATACCCCCTTTTACTTTTTCATTTAGGGAGACATTTACTTTTGTTCCAATGGGTAAATATAAATCGACACGTGAGCCAAATTTTATAAAACCGCTATCGCTTGCCTGTGCTGCATCTTCACCTTCTTTGGCATAGTTTACAATACGTTTTGCCAGGGCTCCTGCTATTTGCCTGTGTAGTACATCTCCAAAAGTTTCAGAATGTACCACCACTGTAGTGCGTTCGTTTTCTTCGCTGGATTTTGGGTGCCAGGCCACCAGGTATTTACCGGGATGGTATTTGCTGTAGGTAATGTTGCCGCCTACGGGATATCGTGTTACGTGAACATTTATAGGCGACATAAATACAGAAATTTGTAAGCGTTTGTCTTTAAAATATTCTTTTTCAAATACCTCTTCTATCACTACTACTTTTCCGTCTACAGGCGATAGGACGTGGTCTTTGTTTAATGGAAAATGTCTTTTTGGATTTCTGAAAAATTGTAAAATTAACAATAGGAAAACTACCAGTGTGAGTATAATTCCGCCTCTAAAGGTTGAATTCCCAACAAAATAGTTGGCTACTAGACTCAGTAGTACAACAATGGTAAATGCGATTAAAATTATTTTATGGCCTTCTTTATGAAACATAATCTACAATTAATAAAAATGCATATAAAAACGGACTAGCAAACATAATACTGTCCAATCTGTCATATAATCCGCCGTGTCCAGGCATTAGGGTGCCGCTGTCTTTAACACCGGCCTGTCTTTTAAATTTTGACTGAATGAGGTCTCCAATAGTGCCAAAAAGCGAAGCTATAAGCGCCATACAAATCCATACCCAAAGATCATATAATTCTGTAAAGTTAAAGATAATAAATGCCGCCAACATAGATCCGGCAATGCCTCCTAAAAAGCCTTCCACCGTTTTGTTGGGTGAAATTCGTTCTATGAGTTTATGTTTTCCGAAGTTTTTACCAATCATATACGCCATACAGTCGTTGCTCCATATAAGTATAAAGATTCCAATAATGAGTTTAGGGAAAAAGTCGTTTTGCTGAAAAGGGATGAGGGTTAAAAAAACAAAACCACTAATTACATAAAAAATGACGGTGATGTATTTTTTCTTTTCAAACATCGGGATTTTTGTAGTCCACAATACATCTTTCAGTAAAAAGAGATTTACAAAGCAGGTTAAAATGAGGTAGAGATAGATTGCGTTCTGGTCAAATACGTTGTAGCTTAAAAAGTACATAAATACTATAAGCAATATATAAGCTACATAGCTTTTAAGATGCACCAAGCGTAAAAATTCGGTAAGTGTAATGCCGCCGAGAATAAGGAAGAGTACCATTAACCACTCGTGCGAGGTGTACATCGAGAATACAATGATAGCAACATAGAGCAATCCCGAAATGGTCCGAACAATAAGTTCTTTCATAGATTAAAGGTCTTCCAGAAGCAACAAATATAGGTTTTTTGTGCTACTTCCATAGCTCATAAAGTCCTTTTCTTTATTGCTTTCGAAGTCTTGTATGGTCGTAATATTGCTTGGTATTTTTCCTTCCTGCTGAGATTTAATAATACGTAAGCCTTCGCTAATGGTGTCAACTAATTGACTGGTAGTAGCAAAGATGATGATATTGTCTGGAAGTTCATGAAGTTTCTTTTCCTTCATTTGGTTTGAAGAAAGTAGAATAGAGCCATTGTTTCCTACCAGACTTTCACAGGTAGATAGAAAGAAAGTTGCTTTTTCTTTTTTTCCGAATGTTAAGTTGAAACCATCGAAGCGGGAAATGAGCTGTTCGTTAATGCAAAAAACATCGGTTTCGTACCAGTCATTTTCCATTAAAATATTGTCGAAAGACTCTAAAATTTCTTCAATATTTTCGCAATAAAGGAACTTTCCGCCGTTTTTGTTGAAATTATAGGTGAATTTTTCGTCTATGGGAAGTTTCTCTTCTGGGTAATATTTGCCTCTAGCTTCTTTTGCTGAAGCTTTATTCTTGTTAGGATTTAAAAGTCTCTTAAATAGACTCATACAGTACTAATATTGGGGAGTATAAATAGCTTATTCTGTAAAGATAAAAAATCTTAGTTGAAGTATAAGTTCAATAAACCAAAAGTTGATATAATTACAACGTCTATTGTTCCTCTACTATTGTCTTTGTATCGGTTGCTTCGGCAGGTGGTACAATTGGAGGGGTGGTTTCGGTCAATGGTACCTCTTCAGGTTTTTTGAACGGACGTTCTCCAAATATGCGCTCTAAGCTTTCTTTAAAGATAACCTCTTTTTCTAATAATTCTTCGGCTAACAGGCTAAGTTTGTCTTTATTGTCTTCTAATAATTTAATGGCGCGCTGGTACTGTGCTTCAATAATGTTAGAGATTTCTTTATCAATAGTCTCAGCAGTTTTTTCGCTGTATGGTTTACTGAAGTTATAGTCTGATTGTCCAGACGAATCGTAATACGTTAAGTTTCCTATAGTCTCATTTAAGCCATAAATAGTTACCATAGCACGGGCTTGTTTAGTTACCTTTTCAAGGTCACTTAATGCACCTGTAGAAATTTTGTTGAATATTACTTTTTCTGCAGCACGCCCTCCCATAGTTGCACACATTTCATCCAGCATTTGTTCAGGACGAACAATTAGGCGCTCTTCTGGCAAGTACCAGGCAGCACCCAGAGATTGTCCGCGGGGAACAATGGTTACTTTTACCAATGGAGCCGCGTGTTCCAACATCCAGCTAACGGTAGCGTGACCTGCTTCGTGAAAAGCAATGGCTTTTTTCTCGTCTGGAGTAATTATTTTGTTTTTCTTTTCAAGACCTCCTACAATCCTGTCTACAGCATCCAGGAAATCCTGCTTTGTAACAGCTTTCTTTTCCTTTCTGGCGGCAATAAGAGCAGCTTCGTTACAAACGTTTGCTATATCTGCTCCTGAGAATCCCGGTGTTTGCTTCGCAAGAAAATCTGTATCCAGTGAATCATCCTGTTTAATGGGGCGTAAGTGTACTTCAAAAATCTCTTTGCGCTCACGAACGTCTGGAAGATCCACATAAATCTGACGGTCAAAACGTCCTGCACGCATTAATGCTTTGTCTAAAACATCGGCGCGGTTGGTGGCTGCAACTACAATTACATTAGTGTTGGTGCCAAAACCATCCATTTCAGTTAACAATTGATTTAAGGTGTTTTCGCGTTCGTCGTTAGAGCCTGAAAAATTATTTTTCCCTCTCGCTCTACCAATTGCATCAATTTCATCAATAAAAATAATAGAAGGCGATTTTTCTTTGGCTTGCTTAAATAAGTCACGAACACGTGAAGCTCCAACACCTACAAACATCTCTACAAAGTCTGATCCGGATAAAGAGAAAAAAGGTACTTGAGCTTCACCCGCAACTGCTTTTGCTAATAAAGTTTTACCTGTTCCCGGAGGTCCTACTAACAAAGCTCCTTTTGGTATTTTACCACCAAGAGCGGTATATTTTTCAGGATTTTTTAAGAAGTCTACAATTTCCTGGACTTCTTCTTTAGCGCCTTCCAAACCGGCAACGTCTTTAAAAGATGTTTTTACATCAGTTTTTTCGTCAAAAAGCTTGGCTTTGGATTTTCCGATATTAAATATTTGTCCTCCGGCGCCACCACCAGCACCAGCCGACATACGGCGCATGATAAAAATCCAGATACCTATAATAACTGCAAAGAATATAATGGAGGGTAAAAATTCGGCCAGTAAATTGGTTTCGGTATCCCAGACAACTTTAGTGTCTACGTTGTTTTCGGCTTTAATAGTGTTGATGCTATTTTCAAAATTTTGAAGGTCTCCAAACTCAAATTGGTACGAAGCTTCATTAGCTCCTGGTGCCAATAAGGAATTGTCCGTTTTTTTGGAATGCACTTCTTTTTGTTTTGCCTCCTGGGTTAAGTAGATTTTGGCAACCTTTTTATTTACAATCTCAACTTTTTCAATATCTCCATCCCGAAGGTAGGTCTGAAAATCGGATTGTGTGGTTTTTGCAGGTTGAGATAATCCACCACCAAAAAACTGGCTGAAAAGGATTACAACAATAAATATTATAGCGTACACCCAATAGTAATTAAATTTAGGCTTACGCGCTTCAGGTTTTTTATTTTCTTTAGCCATGCGGCGTGTTTGTTTTAGTAAGTGGTTTCTATTTTAACAGTTTTGGCATCTCCCCATAGCCCTTCAATATCGTAAAACTGACGGATGTGTTTTTGAAAAACATGCACTACAATGTGAACGTAATCCATTAAAATCCATTCGGCATTTTCGGTACCTTCAATGTGCCAGGCTTTTTCTTTTAAGCTTTTGCTAACTGTTTTTTGTATGGAATTAACGATGGCATTTACCTGTGTATTCGAGGTTCCATCGCAAATAATGAAGTAATCGCAAACGGTGTTTTCCAGCTCTCTAAGGTCCAATATTTCAATATTTTGACCTTTCACTTCTTCAATCCCTTTAATGATATGGGCTACCAGTATGTCTTTGTCGTTTTCTTTTTTTGACATTCAAAAATTTTATTTGTGCAAAGTTATCACTTTTTTGTTTCTTTAACGCTGTTCCAACGTGCAAGTAACTTTAAAATATTTATAGTTGAAAGTAATCAAACTTAATGCCATTGACTCTACTAATTCTTACTTAAAAGAATTAGTAGCCAATACCCTTGTGGGAGACGAGCTTGTTGTTACTGCTTTAAAGCAGGAAAAGGGTAGGGGACAACAGGGTGCAACGTGGCAAAGCCAGACGGGGAAAAGCCTTACCTGTAGCCTGTTTAAGCGGTTTGAAGGGATTCTGGCAGCAGATCATTTTTTACTGAATATGATGGTTTCTCTGGGGGTGTTAGATGCTTTACAACAACTAAAGATACCTGAGGTGCGCATAAAATGGCCAAACGACATTATGTCACACGGAAATAAAGTAGCAGGTATTTTAATTGAAAATCAGATAAAAGGGCACTATATTGATTCTAGTGTGATTGGTATTGGTCTTAATGTAAATGAAACTTCTTTTGTTGAGTTGCCACAGGCTACTTCACTCACTATGGTAACAGGTAGGAAATTTGATGTAGACCAAGTGCTTCAACTAATAGCTAAGAGTATTTTTAAAAAGTTACAAGCGGCACAATTTTCAAAATTTGAGTTTATACGAAATAGCTATTGCGAAAATTTATTTCGAAAAGATATAATTTCAGTGTTTGAAACGAAAGAAGGGGATCGAAAAAACGGAATAATAAAAGGGATCTCTCGCAATGGCAAATTAATAATTTCTCACGAAGACACTCTTGGTGTAGCATATGACCTTAAAGAAATAAAATTATTAGTTTGAAAAAATTATATTGTTTCCAGGTTTGAGGTAAGGGTTTCCAAAAATTTTGTGATAGGACCTTTAATCATCATTTTCATCATGGGGTTAAAATCTCCTTCAAATAAAAGTTCGGCCTCTGAGGTGTTTTCAGAAACTTCAGTGATATTTCCTGTTAGTGTAAATGGGAGCTTGTCGCTCATAGCACCCAAAACTACCTGATTGGGAGCATTCACTTCTTTTACTTCTAACGCAATTTCCGGCATTCCTTTTAAAGCAAAAACAAATGCTTTTTCATTAATTACCTCAAACTTGCTTATGTTTTCCGGCATTAAATGTTCAAAATTTTTTACATCGCTTAAATAGTTGCACAGGTTAGTAGCAGATTTTTGAACGGTAACTTTTTTGCTTTCAATTTTCATAGTGTGAGTTTGGGGTGTTATAATTTTACGGTTGGATTCCAATTGGCAGGATCTTTTCGCCATTGTGAAAGTACTGCGGCTTCCCCTGCATTTATGTAATGAGACCTTTCTGCCTGCACCAATAAGTTTTCATAATTGCTTAGGGTATGAAGGGTGACCTTGTTGGCTTTAAAATTTTCAGTAGCTACATCGAAGCCGTAGGTAAATATTGCCAGCATTCCTTTTACGTTCACCCCGGCTTCTTTAAGGGCAACTACAGCAAGCAGACTGCTTTTTCCAGTGCTTATTAGGTCTTCTACAACAACAACATTCGCGCCTTTTTCTACAAAACCTTCAATTTTATTTTGGCGTCCGTGTTTTTTTGCCTCGGGACGTACATAACAAAACGGCACATTTAGGAAATCTGCAACCAGCATTCCAATTCCTATAGCGCCAGTAGCAACACCTGCGATGGCATCTGGTTTGCCGTAAAGCTCTTCTATTTGTCTGGCAATTTGTTCGCGTAAATAGGTTCTTATCATTGGATATGACAAGGTGATACGATTATCGCAATAAATTGGAGACTTCCAACCAGAAGCCCACGTAAAAGGGTTTTGTGGTTGTAATTTTATTGCATTAATTTGCAACAATAATTCAGCTGTTTTATGCGCTGTTTCTTTATGTAAAATCATACTGCAAATGTATAAAGTTTTTGTTAAAGACATTCCAATAATTCTCTCTACTGAAAAATATATTGGCAATAACTACCGGTCTATTCCTATAAAACTGGCCAAGTTAAAAAAAATCATAAAAAAAATTAATAATGGTAAGTTGTTGTATGTGAACTTATACCATAAAAATCCTGAAAAGCTGGAGCAGTTTTTATTTAAAAAACTAAAGGTGGTTGAGGCTGGTGGCGGAATGGTTTTTAATGCTAAGAAAGAGATTCTGTTTATAAGGAGAAATTCAAAGTGGGACCTGCCAAAGGGGAAAAAGGAAAAAGGCGAAAGTTACCAAGAAGCTGCCGTAAGAGAAACGATGGAAGAAACTGGGGTCAAGGAGTTACAGGTAAAACGCTTTATTACCAAGACCTATCATGTTTTTAAACGTAATGATAAATTTAGGCTTAAAGTAACATATTGGTACGAAATGTACACAGATTACGATGGCGAGCTTATTCCTGAGGCTAACGAAGGAATTAAAAAAGCTAAATGGAAGAATTTTGAAAAAACACAAAAGGCTTTGCAGGATTCTTATGAAAATATTAAACTTCTTTTTCCCAAAGAATATTTAACCACCCACCCTAATGACAGGGTATCTTAAATGGGCAGTTTCATAATTGGGAGATTTTTTATGAATCCAATCTAACTGAGCAAACCAGTTTGCTGCAAAAGTAGTGTCTTCTGTCTTTTTTGTTTCAAATTCTTTTTTGATTTCTGGATTTTTGTTCAAAAATTCGAGGGCCTTGTCTTCCCAGACATAGGGAGAGAATCCTTCTTTTTGTTGAAGGATGGTATCAAAAAAGTTCCAGTTAAAAAATGAATCTACCGCCATTGGCTCCAGTGTTTCCATTAAATAACGAACCCCATCCTGATTGGTTTTAAAAATGTAATCCCCCTTTTTAATCGGCACTTTTTCAGTAGTGGTCTCAACTTGTGTATTGTAATGGGGATAATGCCCTTCGTAGGGATTTTGAAAGGTGCTGTACTCTTTTATATGATATACTTCTGCCAGTATAACAGTGTCTTGTTGTACTCTTTCAAATTGAATCTTATTCTGTTTCAATAAATTAATTACATTCCAGTACCCCTGTGGGACAATGTACTTTTCAGGAATAGTAACACTGGACGTAGGTTTAAAATTATTATAGTACTTGGTCTCTCTGGTAAAGGACTTGTCGCGATTAAATTTCAGCCTGTTTTGCCCAGTTACTTCACTAGGTATTCTGGTAGCTTCATATCCTTTAAACTGCAAGGTTGCTGTTTTGCTGCTGTCTACTTGCCATTGTAGTGGATAGGTGTTGCCTGGTTTATAGCGATTGGCATCTATTTTTTTTAAGTTTTTTATAAGTTCAGCATCTTCATTGGCTATTTTAATAAATTGTTTCATAAGCTCGTACGTGCCTTCAACTCTTTGTTTATAAGGTTTGAGCATGTGGGTTTCTACCATCATGCCTACGGTGCCAAAAAGTGTTGTGTACCCGGTGGAGTATCTGGGAGAGTCCATAAACTGAGTAAAACCTGTTTCTGGAGATTGGTTAAACACATTTACATAAGGCGTGATGTCCCATTCGTTTTTGTGAAGGCTGTCCTCCAGCTTTGGCATAAATGATGAATTTACATAATCACCTAATTTTCCTCCTAATTTGTTGTGTTGGGTAAATAAGTGTGTAAGGGTATATTGATAATCTGCCCCATTACTCACGTGGTTGTCTATAAAATAGTCTGGTTTTACAATTCTAAAAATATTTGCAAAGGCACGCGCATTTTTAGTATCTGCTTTTATAAAATCTCTGTTTAAGTCATAATTGCGCGCATTTCCTCTAAATCCGTATTCTTTGGGGCCGTTTTGATTGGTTCTGGAGTGTGCATTTCTTTGCAAGGCACCTCCAATGTTATATATAGGTATTACGGCAATTATCATGTTTTCCGGGATTTCTATTTTGCCTTCTGCCAGGTCACGTAACAGCAGCATGCTGGCGTCTATACCATCACTTTCACCTGGGTGAATACCATTGTTTATTAAAAGAATACTTTTGGTGTCATTTTCTGAAAATTCCGACTCAAAAGATCGGTTTGGATTAAATGTTACCAAATGCAAAGGTTTTTCACTATCGGTTTTTTGCATATCATATATGGCTATACTGTTGTGTATTTTGGCTAACCCTTTGTAAAATGAAATGACTTCATGATAGGTTGCGGTTTCCAATCCTGACGATTTTTCGAAACGAGTTTCAAAATTATAGTCTTCTAAAACATCTTTGTCTGTGCACCCAATTAGCATTGTGCTTAAAATGAAAACGAGTAAAATGAGCCTTTTGAGTATAATTTTAACGAATAAAGTGTACATAAATGTGTAAAATTGTATTGTCAATTAAAATGGTTTTTTATATTTGTAGTTCAATATTAAACTTTAAATACAAATTATTATGAAAAAAATTACTTTATTAGGTTTAGCTTTAGGGTTAACCTTTGCAGTTAGTGCTCAAGACAGAATTTTATCACACAGTGATAGTCAAGTGCCTGACAACGGTTCAGTGGCGTGTGCAGATAACACTGGTCTAGGAACTACAGAAAATAACTTTTGGAGATCTTACACTCCAGCTGCTTTTGGTGAAACAGGAACTATTTCACTTCAGGGTGGAGAAGTTGCAATAGCTGCTACTGATATTTCAGGTTCAGCTTTACCAGTAAATGTATTTGTTACAGCTTTCACTTCAGATGATACATTCCCTGCAGGAACCCTTACAGAAGTTGCAACATCTACTATTTCAGCTGAAGAAGGTCTTGAGGTTTACGAATTCGATTTTGATGAGCCAGTAAATGCAGATTCTGCTACTGAGATTATCTTAAAACTTGTAATTCTTGACGGAACCGCTACAGGATATGACGTAAGAATTGGTCAGAATGAAGAAGGAGAAACTGCTCCAACGTACATTTCAACAGATTCTAGCTGTGGACCACTACCTATTACTACGTTTGACGATCTTGGGTTTCCTGGAAATGGGATTTTAAACCTTAGAGTTGGAGATGAAATTGCTACAATGGGTGTAAATGACAATCTTAGTGATGTTGTTTCTATCTTCCCTAATCCAACTACTGATGTATTAAACGTTAGCGTTCCTTCGAATGTAACAGTTAAGTCTTCATCTTTGATCGACGTATTAGGAAAAGACACAGGTCTTAGACTATCTAACGGTACTATCAATACTTCTGGTCTTGCAAGAGGTGTTTATATCTTAAACATTACTACAGACAGAGGTTCATTAACTGAGAAAATAGTTAAGCAATAAGCTTACTAATTTTTTAGGAATAACACTTAGAGGCTATCAAATAAGGTAGCCTCTTTTTTATGCCCTATATTTTACTTGTAGTAGCTTCTGAAATATGGAAACACTAAAGAAACGTGTTGAGATTATAGGTAGTTTGCGGTTTCACACAAGGTTGCGTTACAAAATTATTCTGCTAACGTATAATTAAAAAACCCAATAAGCATTTCGTCTGTACTCTGTATGCCAAAATGAAGTTCTTTTGAGGCATCAGGATTTAAAGGGTTTTGTACGGTATTGTCATACACACCTTCCACTAAAATTACAGATCCCTTTGGAGCGTATACAGGCTCTTTTAATTTATATAGCCATTGCCAGTTAAAATTAAAATCTGGCACCGATATAATTTCATTTCTTGTTCCGTTAGGCTCTACTACTGTCATTTTTATGGCCTTTCCGCGGTAATGCATATGTGGCACCACATAATGTATATAAATAGCTTTACTTATAGTGTCGGATGCACTAATACATACATTTGAAGTATTAGGCGGAATGGTAAAATCTAAATTGGAAGGAGAAAGTGCATAAAACTGAGTGTCTGGTGGACGCTGGTGGTAGTAAAAGCCTATTTTGGTCTCGTCACTATCTTCTTTTCCGGTTGGGGTGTAGTGTATTTGTACTGTAAGTTGTGTGCCTTTTTCTAAAAATACTCCCGTGTTTTTAGGAAAAAAAGTGACCTGGCTGGCTCCACCGCCAAGCGCAATGTAATTGTCGGTATAAGGATGTTGGAGTCTTTTGGTAATGGGGCTTTTGGTATTGGTAGCTTTATTTGTTAACACAATATGGTGCAGTGCCTTTGGGTTTCCGGGTTTTATTTCAACTCCTTTAAGCCAGGTATCTTGAGATAATTCCATATCGAAGGTTTGATACCTGTAAGAAATAGCTTTACTGGCTGGAATATTTTCTTTTTGTAATCTAATAATCTTATCGGGTGGGCCTTTTTGCCATTTGGCATCATTAAAAGTGAGTGTTTGTAACGTATCTTTGCCATTGCCTGGAGGCATTCCTGCGTCTATCCAGGAAATAATTTTTCGGGCATTGCTGTCTGAAAGTTCAAAAGAATTTTGAAACTCATTTATAGTGGGATCTGCTTTCCACGGGGGCATTCGTTTGCTTAAAAGTACTTCTTTAATCATTCCAGACCAGCCTGTTATAGTCTGGTAATCTTCCATTGCCCAGGGTGCTATACCATTAGCACGGTGGCATTGGACACAATTTTTAACTAGTATAGGTGCAATATCTTCACTATAGGTACTTGCTTTGTTAGTAGGTTGTTCCGAAAGTCGTGTAACGGTACATCCTCGCGTTATTTCTGCAAAGGATTCTATTTTCTTTTTATTTAGAATAGCATCAAGAGCGTCTTTTAAATAGGTTGCTGAGGATGTTTCCTTTTGGGATTCATAATCCAGCCGGTTATTAATAGGACCTCTAAACAAAATTTTACGTGTAGTAGGGTGTAGCACAATTGCTTCAGCTGTGGTGGTAATGTTTAAATGGTCTGCCACTAACTGGGCATTATCTACCAGGACAGGTACTTCAAAATTAAATTCTTTAGATTCGTTTAAAATTTCAGCACGATCGTCCTGTATGTTACTGTTAATCATAAAAAACTGAAATTCTTTCTGCGTATATGTTTCAGCAATACTATGAAAATCGGTTAGGGCATTTCTTACAATAGGACAGCCATTTCCCTGAACCCATAATACGATTGCTTTTTTGTTGTTGTAGGTAGAAAGCCTGTGAAAACCACCATTGGCATCGTATAGAGCATAATCGCTTTTACGGCTGTCTGGTATGGGTTTGGGCGTGTCTTTGCAGCTGGATGCTATGAAAACAGTTAAGGCAAAGGTTATTATATAAGCTAAAATTTTCATTAAGTACGAAAGTACGTAATACTTGGGTTATTCGCATAAAAAACCACCCGCACTTATTATGGGTACGGGTGGCATAACCAACCAAATAATGAGGTTTTATTGAAGTATCTCACGCTTCAGTAGGCAACCTCGGCCTTGTTCAGTTATTCTGTAAAGCGTACTCCTGAGATTTATTTTTAGACATATATTTCAATTGTTCTCGGCTGCGCTTAATTGCACTTATTTATGCTTCTGTAAGATTTCCTTCATTTCTGAAAACCAACTCGTTGTTAAAACTGTCTAGTAAGATAATGCTTTCGGTAGTTATCTTTCCGGCTAAAATCTCCTTAGAAAGCTGGTTAAGCACTTCTTTTTGTATAACCCGTTTCACCGGGCGTGCTCCAAACTGAGGGTCGAATCCTTTTTCTGAGAGATAGCTAACTGCTTCTTCTGTAGCGTCTAAGGTGATGTTTTGTTTAGACAACATTTTGGTTAAACCTTTCAGTTGTAGTCCAACTATTTCTTTAATATCTTTTTTATTTAAAGGGGTAAACATCACGATATCGTCAATTCTGTTTAAAAATTCTGGACGTACAGTTTGTTTCAATAAGCCTAATACTTCTATTTTGGCAGCTTCCATGGCTGTTTCCGGGTCTTTTACAGTTTCAAATTTTTGCTGAATAATATCACTTCCCATATTACTGGTCATAATAATGATAGCATTTTTAAAATCGGCTGTTCTACCTTTGTTATCAGTTAGTCTTCCTTCGTCCAGTACCTGTAGTAATATGTTGAAGGTATCCGGATGTGCTTTTTCAATTTCGTCCAGCAATACTACCGAATACGGTTTCCTTCTAACGGCCTCTGTTAGTTGTCCGCCTTCATCATAGCCTACATATCCCGGAGGGGCCCCTACTAAACGACTCACGCTGTGGCGTTCCTGGTATTCACTCATATCTATACGCGTCATAGCATTTTCATTGTCAAATAAATACTCGGCAAGCGCTTTTGCCAGTTCGGTTTTACCTACTCCTGTGGTACCTAAGAACAGAAAGCTACCGATGGGTTTTTTCTGATCCTGTAATCCTGCCCGACTTCTGCGTATGGCATCACTTACGGCTACAATAGCCTCTTCCTGGCCCACGACCCTTTTGTGAAGCTCTTTTTCAAGACGTAATAATTTTTCACGATCGCTTTGCAACATTTTTGTTACGGGTATTCCGGTCCATTTTGCTACTACCTCGGCAATGTCTTCATTGGTTACTTCTTCTTTTATTAAGGAATGCTCCGATTGGTTTTCGGCCAAATCACTTTCTAATTTTGCTAGCTTTTCCTGGGCTTCTTTAATTTTTCCATAACGAATTTCAGCTACTTTTCCGAAATCCCCATCGCGTTCTGCACGTTCTGCTTCCAGCTTGTAATTTTCAATTTCAGTTTTGTATTGCTGAATATTTTCAACTACTTCTTTTTCGCTTTTCCATTTGGCATTAAGCTCATTGCGCTCTTCTTTTAAATTGGCAAGGTCGCTTCTTAAACTTTTCAGTTTTACTTCATCTTTTTCGCGTTTTATTGCTTCAATTTCAATTTCAAGTTGCATCACTTTTCTATCCAGAACATCTAATTCTTCTGGTTTAGAATTAATTTCCATGCGTAGTTTACTAGCTGCTTCATCCATTAAATCGATTGCCTTGTCGGGTAAAAAACGATTGGTAATATAGCGTTGCGACAATTCTACCGCTGCAATAATAGCTTCATCTTTAATGCGTACTTTATGATGCGTTTCGTACTTTTCTTTAATCCCGCGAAGGATGGAAATGGCACTTTCGGTATCGGGTTCATGTACCTGTACTTTCTGAAAGCGACGCTCTAAAGCTTTATCCTTTTCAAAATACTTTTGGTATTCGTCCAGGGTTGTTGCACCAATAGCTCTTAATTCGCCCCGTGCCAAAGCAGGTTTTAAAATATTGGCAGCATCCATAGCTCCCTGTCCGCCACCTGCGCCTACCAGCGTGTGAATTTCATCTATAAAGAGCACAATATCCCCATCACTGCCTGTTACTTCTTTAATAACGGCTTTAAGACGTTCTTCAAACTCTCCTTTGTATTTGGCACCAGCAATGAGGGCGCCCATATCTAGACTATATATTTCTTTGGTTTTTAAATTTTCGGGTACATCGCCATCTACAATTCTATGTGCCAGACCTTCAGCAATAGCGGTTTTTCCGGTTCCGGGTTCTCCTACCAGCATAGGATTGTTTTTGGTGCGACGGGATAAAATTTGAAGAATTCTTCTTATTTCTTCATCACGTCCAATAACGGGGTCTAGTTTTCCTTCTTCGGCTAACTTGTTTAAATTACGGGCATATTTACTTAAAGAATTATAGGTTTCTTCGGCAGATTGAGAAGTTACCTTATCTCCTTTTCGTAGTTCTTCAATGGCACTTTTAAGCCCTTTTTCTGTAACACCCTGGTCTTTTAAAGTTTGTGCTATCTGGCTTTTTGATATAAATATTGCTAGTATTAAATGTTCGATAGACACATATTCGTCTTCCATTTTTTTTGCAATACTGCTTGCTTCATTTATTGTTTTTGAAGCTTCCCGAGACAACATAATATCGCCCCCAGAGACTTTAGGAAAACTTTCCAGTTGCTTATCCAGTACTTGTTGTAGCAACTGCAGATTTACATTTAACTTTTTTAAAAGAAATGGGGTTACGTTTTCGTCTACATCAAAAATGGCTTTAAAAATATGCTCATTTTCAATTTGTTGATGTCCAAAACCCTGAGCGAGCTGTTGTGCTTGCTGTATGGCTTCCTGACTTTTTATGGTAAAATTGTTAAAATTCATAGTATATCGTATGTCACTTTGTGACTTTATAATTAGCTGTTTATTTTTAACTCCAGAATCTATTAGAATTTGGAGACACCAATCATGTTTCAAATACTGAACCACTATAAATATAAGACAAAATGTCGGCTTAAATGATTGTTTTAACAGACATTATGACGTGTTTTATAAGTGTTAGGATTTTTTTGAGAGAAGGTACTAGATACTTGTTGTAATTTTGTCTTTAAATAATTAAGCTATGGGAATATTTGATAGATTTAAGAAAACACAAAGAGACATTGCCAAGGAAGAAATTATAGAAGTGCCATGGCATGTGCTTTCTGAAATGGAACAGCTGGAGGAGCTAGCTGAGCAATCTAAGACAACACCTGTTACTATCTTTAAACACTCTACCACTTGTGGAATTAGTAAAATGGTGTTTCGGAATTTTGAGAGAAGCTATGCCTTAACCGATACACAGATGAAATTGTATTACCTGGATTTAAAGGCGCACCGAAATGTTTCAGATGAAGTGGGTTATAAGTTTCAGGTAATTCATGAGAGTCCGCAAATCCTGGTTATAAAAAACGGAAATGTTGTGCATCATGCCTCTCATCATAATATTCAGGCTGAGGCATTAAAAAATTATGTATAAAACAAAGGCTGTCTAAAAAGTGTACTCATAATATCAAACTGAGCTTGTCGAAGTTTTAACAGTATTGACTAGCAATACATTTTGACAGGCTCCATGTGACAAATTCATGATTTTGACACTTTTTAGACAGCCTCTTTACTATTTTCAGGATTATCTAAAACTATTGTCTTTTAATATATCTTTTAGTCTGTTTTTTATATCGTCTCCGGCATCCAGCAGCATTTGTGCATTAGTAGGAAACGCAATAAAATTGTTGTTCATTAATCTTTTGTCTTCTTGAGTTAAGGCTTCTTCATCCCCACGGTATTTTGCAAAGACGTTTTCAAAAATAAATTCGGAAGCAAGTGGTTGCCTGTCTATAGTGCGCCCGCTTATTAAATCTCTGTATATCACATCACCACCTGCAAAAATAGATTTTGTTTGGATAGTATGTGTAACTCTGGCTGTTACCGTTTTAAAGGTTTCTATTTTTATATAGTTACCATCTTTGTCTTTTATTTTATTTCCGTAGCGATCTACTTTATAGTTCCACCCATCTTTTATATCGGCTTTACGATGGTATTCTTTTTCTGAAATTTGTTCCGGAGACAAGGAAATCTCTTTAAAATTGAGGTGAATTCCATAATTGTAGGATACTCCCTGTTGTCTTCCATTATGATACTCTGTCCAGAAATCGTCTAAATTATAGGTGTTAAAATCTAATAATTCCTGCTCTAACCGTCTTGGGATTAGCATATTGGACTGGTTATTTAAGGTAACCAGAACAAAATCGGTTCCATAATAATGGGCATCTTGCAACAATGCATCCACATCTTTATAGTTGGATTGCAATTGTATTAATTCGCTTAGTATACTATGAGCTTCACGATACTCCATAGTAGTGTTGCGAGCCATTAATGTTTTTGCTTCAGTATATAAAGATTGTACAAAATTGCTCTTAGCCTGGGTAAGTTGTGAGGTATAATTAACCATAGGAAAGTTTGCATTATACCCTGTTTGTACGTTTTTTAAAGGTAGTAGAGGTCTAATGGCGTCCTGACGGGATTCCAGGTTGCTGTATATATAATACAACTCACGAAGTGCTTCTGGCGATGTGTTATTTCGTATAGCAGTTATTCTTCGGTTGTCCTGAGAAACAGCTTTGGCATACGCTTCTTCCAGAAGAATAATATGTTCATTAATTTGCTTGTCGTACCTGTCGTTTGCTATTTTTTTTACGGCAAGATCTATGGCCTGATCGTAATTTCCTTTCAGCAAATATTTCTGGTTTCGTTTTACGCTGTTGCATCCTGCAAATGCGACTGCAAAAGCGATAAGTAAGATTGCTTTTTTCATAACGAAATGGTTTTGGTTATGATAGTGAAATTACAATAGCTGTGCCAAAACCTATTCTCTTGCGGGAAGCACTTTTCCGGAGCACTCACCAAAACCTAAACGCAATCCGTCTTTTTCGCAGTATCCACGCATAATTACAGTGTCTCCATCATGAATAAATTTACGTTCAGAACCATCGTTTAACTTTATAGGTTTTGTTCCTTTCCAGCTTAACTCCAACATAGACCCGTAGCTATCTTCGGTTGGTCCGGAAATGGTTCCGCTACCCATCATGTCTCCACTCCTAACATTACAGCCGTTTACAGTGTGGTGGGTGAGTTGTTGCGCCATAGACCAGTACATGTATTTGAAGTTTGAATTGGCAACTACAGTTTCCTTCCCGCCTTTGGGCTGAATAGCAGCTTGCAGGTGAATGTCGTAATTCATGTTTTCTTTTTGCTGAAGGTAAGGCAGTGGTTTAGGTTCTTGTTTTGGTCCGTTGGTTCTAAAGGGTTGTAACGCATCCAGAGTTACTATCCATGGGGAAATGGTAGAAGCAAAGCTTTTTCCTAAAAATGGGCCTAAGGGTACATATTCCCAAGCCTGAATGTCTCGTGCGCTCCAGTCGTTAAACAAAACCAGTCCAAAAATGTTTTCTTCGGCATCTTTGATGGGAACCCGCTTTCCAAGGTCGTTGGTAGCTGTTGTGATAAATGCCATTTCCAGTTCAAAATCCAATAATTTTGAAGGTCCAAACCCAGGTTTTCCATCATCTCCCGGCTTTGTCTGTCCAATAGGTCTGCGAATGGGAGTTCCCGATGGTACAATGGAAGAACTTCTTCCATGATATCCAATAGGGATATGAAGCCAGTTTGGTAATAATGCGTTTTCCGGATCACGAAAAAGTGAGCCTACATTAGTCGCGTGTTCTTTGCTGGCATAAAAATCGGTATAATCGCCAACATCTACTGGCAGTTGCATTTCAATTTCATCCAGACGAAACAGTACTTCTTTGCAATGCTCTTTATTTTTCCGCAACTCGTCATTTCCATCCAGAAACAAGTCGCTAATTCGGTTGCGAACAAGTCGCCAGGTCTTTCTTCCATCCGCGATAAAGTCGTTTAAGGTGTCTTGCAAAAAGATATCGTCGGTAAGGTCTATCCCATTCAAATACCCTAATTGGTGCAGGGCTCCCAGATCGATTGCCGTCTCTCCAATCCGGGTTCCAATAGTAATTATATCGTCACGGGTTAAAAATACTCCAAAAGGAATATTCTGTATGGGGAAATCGCTGTTTTTAGGTACGTGTAACCAGGATTTTCTTTTTGGGTCGTTAGCGGTTAAGGGCATATCTAGAAGTTTTTTGTTCGTAATTTTGTTGAATCAAATATATAATTTCTGAACAACTAACCACAAGCATTTTGTATTTTTGGTGTCTCGAAACAGTTTTTTATGTTTTCCTTAACGGAAGTGATTAAAAATCGTTCGGCAACCTGCATTTTTGAGTTTTATTTTTTCTGAAATTTCAAAAATAAACATGAAAAAACAACACATATAAAATTACATACCCAACCCTATTGGGTACGATTTTTTTAAGATTTTAAAATTTTTGAAAGACCAGGTAGGGCTGGTGTAAAACTTTCAACATAAATTATACACAGCTATGCAACGCGACCATCAGATATTTGAACTTATTGAAGCCGAAAAACAACGTCAATTAAACGGACTGGAGCTTATTGCTTCAGAAAATTTTGTGAGTGACCAGGTGATGGAAGCTGCAGGTTCTGTATTAACCAATAAATACGCCGAAGGGTATCCCGGAAAGCGTTATTATGGAGGTTGCGAAGTGGTGGACGAAGTAGAGCAACTTGCAATTGACCGTGCAAAGACCTTGTTTGGTGCCGAATATGTAAATGTACAGCCCCATAGTGGTTCGCAGGCAAATACAGCTGTATTTGCAGCTTGTTTGCAGCCAGGGGACAAGTTTTTAGGTTTCGATCTTGCACATGGCGGGCATTTAACTCACGGTTCTCCCGTTAATTTTAGCGGAAAACTTTATGAGCCGGTTTTTTATGGAGTAGAGGAAGACACCGGAAGACTTAATTACGATAAAATTGAAGAAATTGCGCTTCGTGAAAAGCCAAAAATGATCATTGCTGGTGCTTCTGCATACTCCAGAGAGATAGATTACAAGCGGTTCCGTGAAATTGCCGATACGGTTGATGCTTTACTAATGGCAGACATTGCGCATCCTGCCGGCCTTATTGCCAAAGGAATTATAAGCGATCCCATACCACATTGTCATGTAGTTACTACCACGACGCATAAAACATTACGCGGACCAAGAGGGGGAATGATTATGATGGGAAAAGACTTTGATAACCCCTTTGGAATAAAACTTAAAAACGGGAATCTTCGTAAAATGTCCTCTTTGTTGGATAGCGGTATTTTTCCAGGGAATCAAGGCGGGCCCTTAGAGCATATTATTGCCGCTAAAGCCATTGCCTTTGGGGAAGCATTAACCGATGAGTTTTTGCATTACATGATTCAGGTTAAAAAAAATGCCGCTGTTATGGCAGAAGCATTTGTTGCTAAAAATTATAAAATTATTAGTGGCGGGACCGATAACCATATGATGTTAATTGACCTTCGAAACAAAAATATTACTGGAAAACAAGCCGAAGAAGCTTTAGGTAAAGCTGATATAACGGTAAATAAAAATATGGTTCCCTTTGATGACAAATCTCCATTTGTAACGAGCGGAATTAGAATAGGAACCGCAGCTGTTACCACCAGGGGGTTAACAGAAAATGCTATGAAGGAAATAGTAGCTTTAATAGATGAAGCTATTACAAATTTTGAAGATGAAAATGCACTGCAAACTGTGTCTAAAAAAGTAAATGCAATGATGGCGGGATTGCCGCTCTTTAAATCCTAACCATAGTTCTATGCTTCAGGGTGGGTTTTACAAGAAAAAAACTACAAATACTACAGGTTTAAAAACTCCAGGAGTTGTTTTTCAATGTCTGGACTGAACAGGTTGGTGTTGCTTTCTAAAATTTCACCATTTTTCTTGATAATAAGTGCTTTGTTATTTGAAGTAAGCACTAATCTTCTTTCGGCATTTTCAATATCTTCCAGTTGGTATTCTTTTTCTTTATTAAAACCAGATGTTTTTACGGTTTTAAGCCATTTTTTATAATGGGTGTCCGTGTTAATGCCAATAAATTCGAACTCCGGGTATTTTGAAGACAATTCGGCTACTTTGGTATGGATGTCTGTAAAGTGAGTTACAGATTCCATAGTCCAAAAATATAGCACTGTTCTTTGGGTAAGGATTTCTTGTAATTGTTTTGCTTCATTATTGGAGTTTACCAGTAATACATTGGGGACAAGTTGTCCGGGGGTTAGCTTAATAGTGGCTTGTGCTAATTTTTGAATTTCTTTATGATGGATGGGGTTGTCGTCATATTTCTTTAAAATTTCAACCATTTTCCTTCCGTTAACAGGGTCTTTGGTACTTAATAAATACTTTCGGGCATTTCTCCTGATGAGGCTGTTTTTTAAAGAATCGTTTGTAATAAGACTATCTATTAAAATTATTTTTTCTCTTTTGTGTATAAATGAAGATCGGTCTCTGGGAGCTTCATCGCTATATCTTTTGTAGGCAAGATTATCAAAATACAAGTCTAAAAATCTATAGTAAGGATAATAGGTGCGTAATTTATTGTTTCCAAGATCTATATCAGATCGGTAATCATAAAAATCCTTAGGAAAACTGGTGTTGGCTACTCTTTCAGGATTTTGGTTAAACACTGCTGTGTAAAGCTCCTTTTTAATATACTCGTTGTATTTAATATTAGATGCTGCAATTTTTATAAACTCTTCGGAAGGATCATTTTTTTCGACAAATTGTTTTAATTCTTTTGTATGTTCCGCTTCCAGCGATTTTAAATTTTCTGAAAATTCTTTGGGTGACAGCAGGTAATCATTCGCCAGTAATTTTACTTCGGCTTCATTTTGAAGGAATAACTTTATTAAAAAATTATTGTTTTTTGCACCAATTCCAGAGTAGTGAAGAGATTCGTCAAAATCCATAGTATTTACACGCACCATTAAACTATCGCCAGGTTGTAGGTAAAACATCTGAAATTCGTTATGCTGAAATGTATAAATACCCCTGGCAGGTTCTGGATCTTTAAATTTATAAAGAAAAGTGTTATCTTCCTCAAGGGCTACGCTGTCTATAGGAACTCCGTCTTTGGAGAGAATAATATAGCTGGTTTTTGGGTTAACAATTTCACCGCCAAAATAGGTTTCACCAGAGCGTTCTTTTTTAGAATTACACGAAAATAGTATACTTGCAGTAAGTAGAAAAAGTAAATATTTAGTCATAAGCTATATACCAACATGAGTCACAAAAATAGACTTCCCCAAAGCATCCAATTGTTAATTGCAGGTTAAAAGGAATATATAAACGTTAATGTTTCTTCAATCTAGGGTATTTGGTTAATTTTGCGCCCAATTAAAGAAAAAACAGAATGTTATCAGTTTCAAACCTTTCGGTTCAATTTGGCAAACGTGTATTGTTTGACGATGTAAATACAAAATTTGTAACGGGCAATTGCTACGGAATTATTGGCGCTAACGGTGCCGGAAAATCTACGTTTTTAAAAATCCTTTCAGGCAAACAGGATCCAACATCTGGACAGGTACACTTAGAGTCTGGTAAACGTATGTCGGTTTTGGAGCAAGACCACAACGCATACGACACGTATCCTGTGCTGGAAACCGTAGTACGCGGAAATAAAGAGTTATTTGCTATTAAGTCTGAAATCGATAAACTTTACGAAGATTATACAGATGAAAATGCCGAGCGCATTGGCGAATTACAAGTGGCTTTTGAAGAAATGAATGGCTGGAATGCCGATAGTGATGCCGCTGCTTTGCTGTCTAATTTAGGGATAGACTCAAGCCTTCATTACAGCATGATGAGTGATCTGGACGGAAAACAAAAAGTACGTGTTTTGTTGGCGCAAGCTCTTTTTGGAAGCCCGGACGTACTTATTATGGATGAGCCTACTAACGATTTGGATTACGAAACCATCACCTGGTTAGAAAACTTTCTGGCCAATTATGATAATTGTGTGATTGTAGTATCGCACGACCGTCACTTTTTGGATAGTGTATGTACGCATATTAGCGATATAGATTTTGGTAAAATAAACCACTTTAGCGGAAATTATACCTTCTGGTACGAAAGTAGCCAACTGGCAGCAAGACAACGCGCTCAACAGAATAAAAAAGCTGAAGACAAGAAAAAAGAACTAGAGGAATTTATTCGTCGTTTTTCGGCAAACGTTGCCAAGAGTAAGCAAGCAACCAGCCGAAAGAAAATGATTGATAAACTGGATGTTTCCAATATCAAACCTTCCAGCCGAAGATATCCGGCTATTATTTTTGAACGGGAGCGTGAAGCCGGAGATCAAATTTTAAATATTGAAAATTTAGAGGCCTCCTTAGATGGAGAGACGCTTTTCAGTAAAATTAATATTAATTTAACCAAGGGTGATAAAGTAGTGCTGTTTAGCCGTGATTCTCGAGCAACCACAGCTTTTTACGAAATAATTAATGGAAATAAAAAAGCCGATAAAGGTGAGTACGCCTGGGGAGTAACTACCAACCAGAGTTATTTACCGTTGGATAACAGTTCCTTTTTTAAGGAAGAAAATGGCGAAGATACCCTCGTAGACTGGTTGCGACAATATGCTAAAACGGAAGAAGAACGAGAAGAGGTGTATATACGCGGATTTTTAGGTAAAATGCTTTTTAGTGGTGAGGAAGCTTTAAAGAAAAGCAATGTGTTATCTGGAGGAGAAAAAGTGCGTTGTATGCTAAGCAGAATGATGCTCATGCGTGCCAATGTAGTCATGCTGGATGAACCTACAAACCACCTGGATCTGGAGTCTATTACAGCTTTTAACAACTCTTTAAAAAACTTTAAGGGAACTGTTCTTTTTACCACCCATGACCACGAGTTTGCACAAACCGTAGGAAACAGAGTAATAGAACTTACCCCCAAAGGAGTAATAGACCGCTATATGACGTTTGATGAGTATATGAGCGACAAGAAAATTAAGGAGCAACGGGACGAGATGTATTCTTAAATTTGGGAATGTTGTAAAATAGTTGCAGCCCCCTTCTCAGCGCGAGAAGGGCTTGGGATGAGAAATCTTTGAGCCAAAATCAGGACTAGAAATTAAAAATCCTTAAGATTCCCCGATCTCCTTCAAAAATTCCTGGATGATGGATTGAGCAGCGCCCAACTCGTCTTTCCGAATAAAAACACGTACCTGCCCAGGAACTCCAATGGCAAATCCACTGGTAATACCACTTTGGTGGTCGTCTTTAATAATGGGTTCTATGCCCAGATCGTTTAATCTTGCTCGTAATCCCTGCGCAATCATGGCCGGACCAGTGTAAATTCTTGTAGTTTCTTCTTTATTTTCGCTCATAATGTAAGGATTAGGCGTTATAATATTTACTGTTCCAAATAGCGTTATTAAAGTTTTTACCTTTGGCAAAACCGTAAAATAGTACAATTCCTCCCACGGCTTTAAACATAAATAGAAATAGCAACAGATATTCCTGGTTGGTCGCTTCGCCTTTGGTAAATGCTCCCATAGGCGTAATGGCAGTAAGTAAAATACTAATTGCAAAAACAGCCGCAACTAAATTTTCGAAACTTTTGTAAGGCCACATAAGCCATTTTCGAAGAGGATGCAAATCGTTTCCCCATTTGTGAATCAGATAAAAATAATCGTTCCCTAATGGCAGGAATAACAATGGGTCATCGGCATTTTCCAGTTTTAGTAATTTTGCTGGTGCTACAATTTTAAAAGTAACAAAAGTACTCTTGTGTTCTTTTTCAAGCTCTCTTATTTTTGAAATAGCCTCTTCGGGAATTTCTTTTTTAAAAAAATTCGAATCCAGGAAACGCAAGCGATATTCTACACATATTTTTTTGATGTCCGAGATATGATACATCTTTTCAGCCTTTAATAACTGAAGGTTACACGTGTTTTCGCCAATGTGGTTTTTAGCCTTTAAGCGTTCTGAAATATCGGTTCTTTCTATTTCATTTTGCTGAAAGATGCTTTTAACTTCGGAGAGAATATCTTCCGACGGTATCCGCTTATCCCGAATACGCTGCAATTTGGTCTCAAGATTTGTCTTAGGTAACATTGAAAATTTTTCTTTTAAAAATAGCAAACCTTTTACTGAGACACAAGATTTTAACAAATTGAAATACATACTGTTCAATAATGATGTGAAGTTTGCGTTATAGCTGTTGAAAGTATTTTTTATGTACCTTTGAAACAAGTACCTTTATTATGAAACTGAAATCTTTACTCCTTGTTTGCCTGCTTACGGTCTTTACTGTTTCGGCTCAAAAATATACCAATACACAAACGCAACCTACCACAAAAGAGTGGAAAGGACTGACATTCTCTTCCGAAAAATCTATCTTTCAAAATATCGAGAACGCCGATGAATTTTCTAAGGCCTGGCCGTTGTTTAAAGATGGGGTAATTGCAGAAGATGCCATGCTTACAGCTTTTGTAATGGTGAACAGCTCCTTTAATGAGCTTACCAAAGATGAAGAAGAATCGTTGTTTGCAGATTCCTGGAAGCCTTTTGTGACCTATCATTTAATTCCAGGCCGGGTAGATAGTAATGCCCTGGTTAAAGCTGTTGCCAATGGGAATGGCACCGCCTATTTTGATACGGTTCTTGGGCAGCGTCTTGGTGTAAAAGAAGTAAACGGCAAATTAGTCCTTTTTGACGGACAAGGAAATACGGCTGAAATTATTGCTTCAGATTACTACCATAAAAATGGTTTCTTTCACGTGGTAAACGGGCTGCTTATGCCTGCCTCTGAAAAATAGCTCTTTCTTCCATCAATTATGTAAACACGAAACCTGCCTGTTAGATGTATGGTGGTGATAGGGTATGTCTAAAAACTACCAGTGAATTGTAAAGAACCTCAGCTTTTTCAAAAGGTTAAAAAAAACCCAAAGGCAACAACTTAAAAAACCTCCTTTTCTACTACTACGTTTATATAGTACATAACCTATAAAACAATAATAGTATGAAACGTATTAAAATTATTACCGCAACTTTATTTTCAGTATGCTTACTGGCAGGAACCACTTCATTTGGGCAAGAAAAAATGTCGAAGGATGAAAAGATGCAAGCCAAAATGGAGAAGAAAATGAAGAAAGAAAAAACCGTAATGGTAGGAGGTGCAGCGATGTATCCCAGTAAAAATATTGTAGAAAATGCTGTAAATTCAAAAGACCATACAACGCTGGTTGCTGCAGTAAAAGCAGCAGAATTAGTGGATGTACTTCAATCCAAAGGACCTTTCACAGTTTTTGCCCCAACAAATGCAGCTTTTAGTGCACTTCCTTCTGGCACTGTGGAAACCTTGCTAAAGCCTGAAAATAAAAAGATGCTACAGACTATTTTAACGTATCATGTAGTGGCTGGCGATATGAAAGCCAACGATATACTAACTGCCATTAAGAAAGGAAATGGTACAGCAACTTTAAAAACAGTAGCAGGAGGAATTTTAACTGCTACCCTAAGTGGGAGTGCTGTAATTGTCACCGATGAGAACGGAAACACAGCAACGGTTACTATCGCAAATGTTAACCAGTCCAACGGAGTTATTCATGTGGTTGATGCAGTGTTGCTACCTGCGCAGGATAAAAAGAAAATGTAATACGTAGCCCGTATGAACTAGCCTGCTAACAATTTTGTTTGTTAGCGTAATTGAGCTCCAAAGTCGGTTTCAAATCGATTTTGGAGTTTTTTCATGATTTTATCTATCTGCTTGTCGGTTAGGGTTTTTCGTTCGTCGAGTAGTGTAAAACTCAGCGCATACGATTTTTTCCCATCCGGAAGGTTTTTTCCAGTGTACACATCAAATAAATTAACGTCTTTTAATAGCTGCTTTTCTGTTTTAAAAGCGGCTTCTTGTAATGCCGAAAACGAAACTTCTTCATCCAGTAACAATGCAAAGTCACGTTTTACTTTCGGAAATTTTGCAATAGGGGTAACGTGAAAAGTTTCTGAAGAAATTTCAGCTACTATAACATCCCAGTTAAAGTTTGCATACAATGTTTCTGTTTCTACGCCAAATGCTTTGAGGACTTGCTTTTTCAGCACGCCAAATTCTACCAGCGTTTTCTTTCCTTTTGAAATAGCTATTCCTTCAGCTAAAAATGAATTCTTTGCTTGTTTCTCTGAAGTTTCATTAATTCCCAACCGTTCAAGCAGGGACATTACAATTCCTTTTAAATAAAAGAAAGAAGTAGCTTTTTGTGGTGTTGCCCAGCTATCTTGGTATCTGTTTCCGGACACAAGAAGCGATAAATGCTTGTGTTCTTCGCGGCCGCCTGGAAAATTGTGATATGTTTTACCAAACTCGAACAATTTTACATTGGGCATCTTTCGGTTTTGATTATAACTTAAGGCTTCCAGAGCTCCAAAGAGCATACTTTGACGCATTGCCGAGAGCTCGTTGCTTAACGGGTTAAGCATGGTTACATTGTGTTCAGCCTTTAAAGTTTCAGATAAGGTAACATAAGATGGGTTGGTTAGTGAATTTGCTAACATCTCGTGGAATCCCAGCGCAGTTAAAACGTTGCTTATTTTATTCTGAATTAAATGATCCTCCACTTTTAGATTGGTAGCGATACTGGCATTTAATTTTTCAGTAAAATCTATGTTATTGTAGCCATATACACGCAGGATTTCTTCAATCACATCGGCTTCGCGGGTAACGTCATTTCTATAGGCGGGTATGGTCATTCCCAGACCGGCTTCGGTTACATTGTTTATTTTTATTTCCAGAGAAGATAAAATATCCTTGATGGTCTCCCGGGGTATTTCCTGACCAATCAGCTTTGTAGTATTTTTAAAATTAAGAAATACCTGATGGTCTTCAATTTTATTGGGGTAAATATCGGTTACTTCACTTGTAATCTCACCTCCGGCAATTTCCTGAATTAAAATTGCTGCTCTCAATAGCGCATATTCACAGCTATTGGGATCTATACCTCTTTCAAATCGGAAAGAGGCATCAGTATTTAAACCATGACGTTTTGCGGTTTTACGAACACTCACAGGATTAAAGTATGCACTTTCCAGGAAGATGCTCGTGGTACTTTCAGTTACGCCACTATGTTCGCCCCCAAAAACTCCTGCAATACACATAGGTCTTTCGGCATCGCAAATCATAAGGTCTTCTTCGTGTAATTCACGCTCCACACCATCCAGGGTTATAAATTTTGTTCCTGCGGGAAGTGTTTTTACTTCAATTTTATTGTTGGATATTTTTGCAGCGTCAAAGGCGTGTAAAGGTTGTCCCAGGTCATGCAATACATAGTTGGTAATGTCTACAACATTGTTTATAGGTGCCAGCCCGATAGCTTTTAACCTGTTTTGTAACCAAGCGGGAGAGGCCTCTACTTTTATGCCGTTTAAAGTTACACCACAATAACGAGGTGCTTTTTCGGTATCTTTTACTTCTACATCAATTTTTAAAGTACGGCTGTCTATATGAAAATTACTGGTAGAAGGGGTTATAAGTTCTAAGGAAATATCCTGTTGTAAAAGTCCGGCACGAAGATCCCGGGCAACGCCCCAATGGCTCATAGCATCGGCACGGTTAGGGGTTAGGCCGATTTCAAAAACAGTATCATTTTCTATTTCAAAAATTTTGGCACAAGGAGTTCCTGGTGTGTATTTTTCATCAAGAACCATAATTCCGTCGTGACTTTTTCCAAGACCCAGTTCGTCTTCGGCACAAATCATCCCCATGCTTACCTCTCCCCGAATCTTCCCTTTTTTAATTTGCCAGGGATTTTGGTTTTCATCATATAGTGTAGTTCCTACAGTAGCGACGGGCACTTTTTGTCCTTGGGCAACATTGGGAGCTCCACAAACAATTTGCACAGGTTCACCAGTTCCAATATCAACTTTGGTGAGTTTAAGACGGTCTGCATTAGGATGTTGTTGGCATTCCACTACATGGCCAATTACAACACCTTCCAGTCCCCCGGGAACCGATGTAAAGGGAGTGATTCCTTCAATTTCCAGTCCCAAATCTGTGAGCAACTCACCTGTTTTCTGGGCTTCCCAATCTAGTTTTACAAATTGTTTTAACCAGTTGTATGATATCTTCATCTTAAAAAATTCTTAACGAACGGCAAAGATAGCATTTATACCATTTTTTGTGATTACTTTTATAATGAATATAAAATGAGTTTTAGAAAATGTAAAGACTCTAAGCAACCCATAAATTTAAAATTTCATGTTTCAACATATTCTATCAAAACTTGTACTTGTTTTATGCGCATCGGTTTTTTTGCTTTCTTGTAACAGAGAGCTAAGTAAACCAAAAGCGGGCGAGTGGAGAGCTACCTTAGAAACGATGGAGCAAAAGCAGTTGCCGTTTTTATTCACATTTTCTGAAAATCAAGTGTTAACCGTTTTAAATGCTGGTGAAAAAGTAGTTTTTGACGATGTAACCATTGTTGGCGATTCTATAATTATTGCACATCCCATATATGAAGGCATTTTTAAAGGTATTTTTACACCAGACAGTATTACTGGAACCTTTATAAATCGAAGTCTGAACAGAGCTGTACCCTTTAAAATGAAACAGGGTCGCAAAGAACGTTTTGACGTTTCTGCAGCGCCAAAAGCAATTGTTACAGGAACTTGGGAAGCTGTGTTTAGTCCGGATACAAAAGCCGATCGGTATGTTGCAAAAGGTATGTTTGAGCAAAAAGGGCATAAGGTTACCGGAACCTTTAGAACTACTACCGGAGATTATCGCTACCTGGATGGTTCGGTAGAAAACGATACATTGCGCCTTTCTACTTTTGATGGTGCCCATGCTTTCTTGTTTGAAGCAAAAGTACAAGGGGACACTTTAATGAATGGTGTTTTTTATTCGGGAAACCATTTTAAAGAACCTTTTACAGCTCGAAAGAATGAACAATATGAACTCCCAAAAGCAGATTCACTTACTTTTTTACGTGATGGTTACGAAAAACTGGAGTTTACTTTTCCAAATACAAATGGAGAAGAAGTTTCCCTGGATGATAAACGCTTTCAAAACAAAGTGGTTATTGTGCAAATCATGGGGACCTGGTGCCCTAATTGTTTGGATGAAACCCGATACTTTGCAGATTATTACAAGAATAATAAGAACGAGCAGCTGGAATTTGTATCACTGGCTTTTGAGCATGCCCCTACTAAAGAAAAGGCAATGGCAGCCATTAGCAGATTAAAAGAGAAAGTAGGGGTGCAGTACCCGATCTTGCTTGCGCAGTTTGGTTCCAGCGATAAGAAAAAAGCCAGTCAGAAATTACCTATGTTAAGTGGCGTACTAAGTTATCCAACCACTATTTTTATAGATAAAACCGGCACTGTACGTAAAATACACACAGGTTTTAATGGTCCGGCAACAGGAGCTAAGTATGATGATTTTGTAAAGGAATTTGAGGGGTTTGTAAAGATGTTGTTAGCAGAATAATATAGCACGCATTCTATTAAGAATAAATTCCCTGCAATTCCTAAAGAAGATGACTGGACCTTTCCTTTGATCCTTTCGTTTTAATTTTTTGGTTTTTCAAATAAAAAGGTCTCTTAGCACCTGCTGAAAAATTCAACTTAGTAATCAGTTCCCTAACTCAACTCCACCCTTTTCCTCATTTATTTGTTCTGTTGCCTAGTTACAGGTTTGCTTGCAGCTTGTATAGTGCTATGTTTGAGGAAATCAAAACTATATTATTATGAAAACACAAACTATTACTTTGCAACAAAACAGTTTAAAACTTTTATGGGCTTTAGGTCTTTTTATGACTTTGAGTTTTTTTGCCAACCCACTGCTTGCGCAAAACAAAGAACGTACCGTAACAGGAGTTGTAAGCAGTCTTGACGGTCCACTGTTAGGAGCTTATGTAGTTCTTAAAGGGACTACTATTGGTGTAACTTCCAATGAGGATGGATCTTTCACTTTTCCGCGGAAACTGAAAGAAAACGATGTCCTGGTAGTAAGCTATCTGGGCTACAAAAACAGTGAGGTAACTATTACCCGCAATACATCGTTTATAGAACCATTTCTGGAAGATATTGCTGTTGTAATTGTAGGGGCGCTGCGAACTTCAGAAGCTACAATAGTGCCTAAACCTAACAGAGATTAAATTAACGCTTATGCGAAATCTTATTCTTTTACTGTTCTTCACCTTTACCCTGTCTTTGCATGCACAGCGAACCGATTTTGTAGAAATCGATTTTAAAAAAGCAGACGCCATCGCAATGCGGTACCAGGGTGAAGAACTTAAGAGTTTGCCAGTACTTGCCTTGCGGTTAACAGCGCAATTACATACCGATGTGGAACGTTTTAGAGCAATTTACTATTGGATTACACACAATGTTCGTGGCGATTACCATATGACCTCCCAGAACGAATACAAACGGAAAAAGTTTAAAGACCATCCCAAAAAATTACAACAATGGAATCATGAGTTTACAAAAGAAGTTTTTACAAAGTTACGAGAAGAAAAAACCACGCTGTGTACAGGGTATGCATATCTGGTGAAGGAACTTGCGAACCTGGTAGGTCTGGAATGTGAAATTGTTCACGGATATGGTACAATGAATGTAATGAAACTAAATAACCTGGATATTCCTAACCACTCCTGGAATGTTGTGAAACTAAATGGTACCTGGTATTTATGTGATGCAACGTGGTCCAGTGGCACCATAGATATGTCTAATTATCGTTTCACTTTTTCGTTTGATGACACCTTTTTTTTGACCGAACCTTCTGAATTTGCTAAAAACCACAAACCCCTGGATGAAAAATGGAGTTTGCTCATACCCTCTGTTGTAACTAATAAATAGCAACAGCAGGTGCCAGTTAGTTGCATAGGAAATTTAACCTGTACAACGTTATTATTTTTGTTTCAGCAACTACAGCAAGGCGGAGTTTGAAGATACTCCAGGATTGCATTAATGTTTTTTGTATTTTTTTTCAGCTTATACAGCTTCGCTTTGCAATGTGAAATAGTATATACCTGTAATCTAAAAACCGTTGCAGGTCTTTTTTCTTCATCGTACCTTTGCAACTTCAAAATAACCTATGAACTACGCAAAAAATATCCTAGAAACTATTGGTAATACACCTTTGGTAAAAATAAATAAGTTAGCCGAAGAAATTCCGGCTTTGGTACTGGCTAAATATGAAACCTTTAATCCGGGTAATTCGGTAAAAGACCGTATGGCAGTTCAAATGATAGATGATGCCGAAGCAGACGGTCGTTTAAAACCTGGTGGAACTATTATTGAAGGAACTTCTGGTAACACAGGAATGGGGCTAGCCTTGGCTGCTATAGTGAGAGGGTATAAAATGGTGTGTGTTATTAGCGACAAGCAAAGCAAAGAAAAAATAGATATTTTAAAAGCTGTTGGGAGCAAGGTAGTGGTGTGCCCAACCAATGTAGCACCCGAAGATCCCCGCAGTTATTATTCTACATCTAAGCGTCTGGCTGAAGAAACCCCAAACAGTTGGTACGTAAATCAGTATGACAATCCTAGCAATACAAAAGCACATTATTTAAGTACAGGGCCCGAAATCTGGAAACAGACCGAGGGTAAGGTAACTCATTTTGTAGTAGGCGTTGGTACCGGCGGAACAATTAGTGGTGTTGGAAAGTACCTAAAGGAACAAAATCCAGATGTAAAAGTTTGGGGGATAGATACCTACGGAAGTGTTTTCAAGAAATACCATGAGACCGGAGTTTTTGATGAAAATGAAATTTACCCATACATCACAGAGGGGATAGGAGAAGATATTTTACCCAAAAATGTAGACTTTTCTGTAATTGACGGATTTACGAAGGTTACCGATAAAGATGCGGCTATTTACACCCAGAAGCTTTCAAAACAAGAAGGTATGTTTCTGGGCAATTCGGCTGGGGCAGCTATGAAAGGGTTACTTCAGTTAAAAGAACATTTCAGTAAAGATGATGTAGTAGTAGTATTATTCCATGACCATGGAAGTAGATATGTTGGTAAAATGTTTAACGACGAGTGGATGCGGGAACGTGGTTTTGTGGAAGATGAGGTTACCGTAGCAAGCGATCTGATTAAAGCCCATGCAAACAAACCATTGGTGACCGTGCGTACCGAAGAACTGGTAAGCCACGCCATTGAGCGCATGAAAACCTATAAAATTTCACAAATTCCGGTAGAAGATACCAACGGATTTGTTGGAGCGCTGGATGAAACCGATTTGCTTCGTAAATACCTGGATAATAAAGATGTAGCCAACCTTCCTATAAAAGAAGTGATGCATGAAGCCTTTCCTATAGTTCAAAAAAACACATCTATTGAAGAAGTTTCTAAATTGATACATAAGGAAAACAATGCGGTACTGGTAGATTTAGGAGATGGTACTTACCATATTATTACCAAACACGATATTATTAGTGCATTGTAAAAAGTAAGCTACAAGAAATTACGAATAATCCCGATACTAAATTCATTAAAATCTGCTTGCCCCGCATTCGCATTAATAGTAGCACTTGCAAAAGCATTCCATTTTTTGTGTGCTTTGGTTCCTAAAATATAAAATCGCAATCCTAAACGGCTGGAAATGTATTTTTTTAAGGTGTAATCTCCATCCAAATCTCCATAATCTGAAACGACTACCTTTTTGCCTTCCGGGGTGTAATATTCGTAATAGGCTCCTACTTTACGTTCCACTTCATAAAAAGGTTTGTACACATTTACCCCAAGGTTTGCAATAATGGAAATATGGTTCATTAAAATTTCAGCCGAAGCAAAAGCCCCAAAGGCACTTGCGTATTTGTCTGGGTTTTTTCGAAATCGCGGGTATTCTGTTTCTATGAGAAATTCGTTGTTGTTTATATAATTGTGGTAATGCCTGTAATACCTTCCGTATATGCCAACCCCTATTTTTAAGGTATTGTTATATGTTTTTCCGCCCGAAACAGCCAAGGAAAATACAGGAAGCTGCTTATTAAAATTTCGTGACAATACGTGGTGTCCCAATCCGCTGCGTAATTCCAGATAATAATTCCGTTTCTTTTTAAATCCTTTTGTTGCCTGCCACGGTTCGGGCTTGTTTTTAGTAGTGCTAAGTTGCAAACTTGTAACCAGCAAAACAGTGTTGTATCCAAATTGGGTAACCGGGAATGTCCATTTGAGTAGTGAGAATATCCGGCGCCCAAACTCCAGTTTACAGAGCGCGTATCTAATACTTTAAAAGATGCAACTACAAAAAAAGACCAGTTTAAATTTGTGGTAGTAGCTTCATTTAAAGGGTTTCTCTTTGGATGGTATTTTTGATCAATCCAGGCTGCGCCCATACTTGCATATCCCATTAAACGTTCCTGTCCAAAAAGATTGAAATTTATATAAGGCATGACGGTGTAGGCGTACCCAGTAAAAGTGGCATTTCCAAAATCTGTAACTCCGATTAGAAGGCCTGTTTCCGGATTTTTTAATCTGTAGATCCATTCCTCTTCACCTTGATGTTTTTTTCCAAATCGAAGAAAATAAGAGCCTTTGCGTTTTAATTCGGGAAATTTTTCTGAAGGCGTAATTGGCTTGCCTCGGTAATAATCTATCGCAATAAACTTGGAGTCTTGTGCTTTTGTGGTCTCTATAGGACCAAAAAGACAAAAAAGTATACATGCTAGTAATAAAGAATATTTCAATCTGGTAAAAAGTTGAAGCACGAAATAAAGAATATCATACCGTTTAAACAAAAAAATTCGAGATAAACTTCCATAAAATCAGTACTTTTATAGAACGGCTCCCCGCAATTTTTTTAAATGAAAGAAGATTTTCTACATTATGTGTGGAAGTATCAAAAAGTGAACACTTCAAATTTGCGAACAGTAACAGGGGATGAAGTGCTTGTGATACATCCGGGACAGCCTAATTATAATTCGGGACCAGATTTTTTTAATGCTCAGGTAAAAATAAACGGACAATTATGGGCCGGCAATGTTGAGCTACATATAAAATCCAGCGATTGGTATGTACACCAGCACGAAAAAGACATTGCATACAATAGTATTATTCTGCACGTAGTTTGGGAACACGACACCGATGTTTTCAATAAAGACGGTGAACCTTTTGAAACACTTCAGTTAAAAAAGTATGTAAACACTAAGGCGCTTAACGGGTATAAAAAGCTGTTTTCAACCGAACAAAAATGGATTAATTGTGAACACCAATTTGGTAATGTTGCTCCTTTTATTATTGAAAACTGGCTGGAGCGGTTGTACCTGGAGCGATTACAACAAAAAACAGTACCTATTCTTCAGCAATTGTCACAAAATAATAACCATTGGGAGGCAGTGTTGTTTCAAATGCTGAGTAAAAATTTTGGGTTGAAGGTGAACGGGGCGTCTTTTTTTAGCATAGCAACTTCGGTTAACTTTACAGTGGTTCAAAAATCAAGAATGTCAGTTTTTGAATTGGAAGCCCTGTTTTTTGGACAAGCAGGCTTGCTTGAAAAAGAACCAACCGATGAATACTTTAAAATACTTCAGCAGAAATACAACTTTCTGCAACATAAATTTCAATTTACAAAAGAGGGAGTTATTGCACCAAAATTCTTTCGCTTGCGTCCAGCAAATTTCCCTACTATCAGACTTTCACAACTGGCTTCATTATATACTGAAAAGGAACATTTGTTTTCTACTATTATAAAAGCGAAAACCATTGAAGAATACTATGCTGTTTTTAGTTGTAAAGCGAGTACGTATTGGGATACACATTTTAATTTTGGGGTTTTAACTTCAAAGCAAGGAAAAGTACTAACCAAAAAGTTTATAGACTTATTACTCATAAATACTGTAATCCCATTAAAGTTTTGTTATGCCCAATGTGAGGGTAAAGATATTTCTGAAGAACTCATGCAATTGGCGGCTTCCATTTCTAAAGAAGAGAATACCATAGTAAAGCGCTTTAATGCCTTGCAGCCTGTCGCAAATACTGCAATGGGAAGTCAGGGTTTGCTACAACTCAAAAAGGCGTACTGTGACCCAAAAAAATGTTTAGATTGTGCTGTAGGAAATTCGCTTTTAAATAGAACTTAAAAGAGTTACTTAGTCAAAAATTTCCTAATTTGCGGCTATGCTTTCCCTGGTTTATAAAATAAGACACTACTTTGAAAAAAATGGCTTTTATGTATCTTCCCGTCTAGCAGAAAGACTGGGGATGCGGGTAAAAAGCGTACGCTTGTTTTTTATTTATGTGTCTTTTGCCACGCTTGGAGTTTGGTTTGCTGTGTATTTAACACTGGGCTTTTTATTACGGTTAAAAGACTTAATTTATACCAAACGCACCTCGGTATTCGACTTATGAGAAAAATAATTAGTTCAAAATTGACTTTAGCCCTTTTGTTGCTCCTGGTAATTTTTTCTATTGGGGTGTTGGGGTATAGAATATTGTCTGGTTATACATGGGTGGATGCATTTTACATGACGGTTATTACCATTAC
>PANU01000030.1 GCA_002707745.1 Flavobacteriaceae bacterium | reverse complement strand
GACCCGATGCTGCGCATCGGCCCACTTCCCCCGCGAGCGGGGGAAGACGAAAGAGACGTCTACCTCGCGAAGATCTGAGCCTCGTCCCGGAAGGTTTTGAATTCCAGCGCATTGCCGGCCGGGTCGCGGACGAAGAAGGTGCCCTGCTCGCCCGGCTGTCCCTCGAAGCGCACATAGGGCTCGATGATGAATTCGGTGCCGGCCGCCTTGAGGCGTTCGGCCAGGGCTTCCCAGTCGGACCAGTCCAGCAGTAGGCCGAAATGGCGGACGGGGACCTGCTTTCCGTCGACCGCACCGGCCTTCACGGCCTGGCACTCCTGCGGCGCTAGATGGGCGACGATCTGGTGCTCATGGAAATCGAAATCGACCCAGTTCTCGGTGGATCGGCCTTCGGCGCAGCCGATCAGATCGCCGTAGAAACGGCGCGCCGCAGCCAGATCGTCGACGGGAAAGGCGAGGTGAAAACGGGGTCGGGCCATGGCGAATGTCTCTGCTCTTCGGGCTGGGACTGAAACAATGACGGGTCCGGGGCTGGTCTTGCCCCCTCACCCTGCTTACATCATGGCCCGTTGCAATCAATCCGGCCCGACAATTCCCATGACAGACTTCTCTCCGCGCGAAACCGTCTCCGAGCTCGACCGCTTCATCGTCGGGCAATCCGACGCCAAGAAGGCGGTCGCCATCGCCCTGCGCAATCGCTGGCGCCGGCGTCAGCTGGACGATGCGCTCGCCGATGAGGTCACGCCGAAAAATATCCTCATGATCGGACCGACCGGCGTCGGCAAGACCGAGATATCGCGCCGCCTGGCCAAGCTGGCGGGCGCGCCCTTCATCAAGATCGAGGCGACGAAATTCACCGAGGTCGGTTATGTCGGCCGCGATGTCGACCAGATCGCCCGCGACCTGGTGGAAGTCGCCATCAATATCGTGCGTGAGAAAAAGCGCGAGGACGTGAAAGCCAAGGCCCACGCCGAAGCCGAGAACCGGGTGCTCGAAGCCCTGGTCGGACCGGGTGCCAGCGAGGCCACGCGGGACAGTTTCCGCAAACGCCTGCGCGCCGGCGAGCTGGACGACAAGGATGTCGAGATCCAGATGGCAGAGACCGGCTCGCCCATGCAGATGCTGGATATTCCCGGCATGCCTTCGGGCGGCGCGGGTGTGATCAATCTCGGCGATATCTTCGGCAAGGGCTTCGGACAAAAGACCAAGACCGTCCGCATGAAGGTGAAGGACGCCTATGAGCCGCTGATCACCGAAGAAGCCGACAAGCTGCTCGACGATGCGCAGATCACGCAGGACGCGATCAAGCTGGCCGAGAATGAGGGCATCGTTTTCCTCGACGAGATCGACAAGATCGCCGCCCGCTCCGATGCGCGCGGCGCCGATGTCAGTCGCGAAGGCGTCCAGCGCGACCTGTTGCCGCTGATCGAAGGCACGACCGTCGCCACCAAGCATGGCGCGGTGAAGACCGACCATATTCTCTTTATCGCTTCGGGTGCCTTCCACGTGGCCAAACCCTCGGACATGCTGCCGGAGCTCCAGGGCCGCCTGCCGATCCGCGTCGAGCTCTCGGCTCTGACCGAAGCGGATTTCAAGCGAATCCTGACCGAGCCGGAAGCCAATCTGATCCGCCAGTACACCGAGCTCATGGCCACGGAAGGCGTCACTCTGACCTTTACGGACGATGCGGTCGACTCACTCGCCAAGCTGGCGGCCGACGTCAATTCGACGGTGGAGAATATCGGCGCCCGCCGCCTGCAGACGGTGATGGAAAAGCTGGTGGAGGAGATTTCCTACACGGCCTCGGACCGCTCCGGCGAAACCGTCACCATCGACGAGGCCTATGTCGCCGAACATGTCGGCGAGCTTGCGAAGAATGCGGATCTGTCGAAGTTCATTCTCTGACCGGGTTTCGGGCCGGCACCCGGCCCGTCAGGTCTTCGGCCTCACCCGCAGCGTCACATAGAACGCCCCGCTCCCGCCATGCCGGGCATGGGCCGCCGCATATCCCGACACCAGCGGCTTGAATTCCGGCATGCCCAGCCATTCGCCCAGCTTGCGGCGCAGCACGCCGGGCTCATCGGGATATTCCCAGGGCTGAGCCTCGCGTTCGCGGGCCTTCAGGCCCTTGCCGGTAATGACCAGAACCGTCCGGTAGCCCGAGGCATGCGCCATCGACAGGAAGTGGCGGAGCGAGGAGAGCGCCTGGTCCTGGGTCAGGCCGTGCAGGTCGATCCGGGCATCGATCTCGACCCGCCCGCGCCGGACGCGTTTCTCGGCGCTGCGATCGTGAGGCGTCGGAATGTGATGATGGTGCGGTGGCTTCACGCCGTGCGGCCTGGAGGGGCGCACGGGTGCGGAAGAGGATTTCAGCTTCGCCTTGCCTGATGCCGGCGGCTCCGTCTCGGCGGGAGATGACGGATCGTCGGCCTCCAGGGCACGTCGGCGGTCCTCTGACAGCGGTGTCACCGAACGGGCAACTTTTCGCCAGAGCGCCTTTTCCTCCGGCCGGATGGTCCGCTTGCCCTTCACCGGATCAGGCCGGCTGGGTATCGGCGAAGAGACGCGCCACCACGGTGTGCGGAAGCAACAGGGTCCATTCCGCCTGGGCCCGCGTCGTCCCGGCGCGGCGCTCGGCCGTTTCGCCCCACCCCCAGAAAAAGTCCCCGCGCAGTGGCCCGTTGATCGCGCCACCGGAATCCTGGGCAATGACCAGACCGTACCAGCCCGCCAGGTCGGGCAGGTCGGCCTCCAGCCAGACCGGCACGCCATGGGCATGCTGCCGGGTATCGATGGCGATCGACGCCATCGGCGTAAGCGCCACGCCGGACGAGCCCCGCGGCCCCAGCGAAGGGTCGGTCAGGCTTTCGCTGGCAAAAAATACGTAGCGCGGATTGACCGAGAAAAGCTCAGCCGTTGCCTCGGGTCCGTTTTCGTTGAGCCAGCGCTCGATACCGGCCTTCGACGCGGCATGCGGCTCAAGCTCGCCACGGCGGATCAGTTCGCGGCCGATGGAATGATAGGGTTGTCCGTTATGGGCCGCAAAGGCAGCGCGCTCCTGGCTGCCATCGGGAAAGACGAGCCGGCCGGAGCCCTGGATCTGCAGGAAGAAGACGTCGATCGGCCGGCCCCAGGCAAAGACCTCGCCCGCATCGGCCGCCTCGATCGCGGCGCGGTCCTTGTAGTGCACGAGCCGCCCGTCCCGCACCTCGCCGACGATACGCCGGACGGCAAGATCGTCCTCGAACAGGCCGAGATCGACCGTGACGAGATCGTCCGGACGCCGGCGCAGGGGTTGGGTGAAGCCGTCACCCGGGGTTTCCCGCACCTCGACGAAGGGTTCGTAATACCCGGTCAGCAGGCCGCTCACCTGGCTCTCGCCCGTGTCCGGATCGACCGCCAGGGCGCGGACCGGCGAGAAGACAGCCTCGAAGCTGGCTCGCAGCACATCGGGTTCGGCCTGCAGATCGGTCATCGCGGCGGCCGTGCACGCCGCCCGCCATTCACCGACCCGGCCAGCCCAGGCGGCCTGCGGATTGAGGAATTCGTCATCACCGCGGCTGTCGAGCCGGGCACAGCTACGCCGGAAGGCGGCAAGCGCGTCGCGGGGGTCGGCATCGGCCCAGCCTTCCATCGCTGCCCACTCGGTGGGCAGGAAATCCAGCGTATCGGGGACAGAAACCGGCGTCTCCGGTTCAGTCGGAGGCTCTTCCGGAGCCTCGCCGGGCTTCTGGCATCCGGCCAGCGTCAGCCCGGCCCCGAAAACGAGCGCCAGGCTAAGCCGTCGCCACACGGGTCAGGACCCAGTTCGGATTGTCGGTATCGGTGCGGCGCTCGAAGACCCAGTTCTCGCTGACCGTCGCCAGGCGGCCGAAATCACCGGCGGTTACCTTGCCGTCCGCATCCGTCGTCTCGGTCGCGATCTCCGCTATGAAATGGACGGTGACGCGAGCGGTCTCGTCCTCCAGTGCAGCGTCGGCGATTTCAGCCTTCTTGATACGCTCGATTTCGGTGCGCGTCGTCTCGCCGCGAGCCTCGCGCTCGTCGATCGCCTTGGCGTAACGGGCGTAGACCCTGTCTCCAAGAAGGCTGGACAAGGCGTCCTTATTGCCGCTCGCGAACCCGTCGACGATCATCGCATAGGCCTTGCGGGCCCCGTCGAGGAATTGTTCTGGCGCAAATGTGGTGTCGACCCGTGCGATCGCCTCCAGACCGGCCGCGGCGGGCCCTTCAAAAGCCGGACGCAGATGGGCTCCCGGCGCATCGCCGGCCAGCTGTTCCTTGAGATCGCTGGAAGCGGGCGCCTCCATATGGCCCTCGCTGCGTCCCAGCGCGTTGAACAGGCGCACCGCGAAGAAAATCGCGATGGCGCCGAATAGGACTGTGGTGAGAAGTTCGAACATCTCGCTCCGCCATTGAAACGGGATTGTCGCCGTTTGATCTAGATATAGGCCCTATTGGCGGCCACGTCAGCCTCTGCACTGTGGTCCTGCAAGCTTGCCGGGCCGCACCGTGCGTGTTAACGGGCGCGCTTCACAGTTTCGAGCCTTTCCAGGCTGTTTGTTTTAGAGATCACCCATCCCGGGGAAATTCATGACCGACGCACCGTCCACGCCCGCCGATTCCGCGACCCCGCAGCAGCCTGCCCTGCGCGTTCTCGCTCAATACGTCAAAGATCTGTCTTTCGAGAATCCGGGCGCGCCCGACACACTGCGTCCGGGACAGCCGGCTCCGGGCATCGATCTGTCGATCGATGTTCAGGCCCGCACGATGGGCGAGGACACCTATGAAGTGATCCTCACCATCAATGCCAAAGCGGCACGCGATGACGAAAACATCGTCTTCATCGCCGAGCTGACCTATGGCGGTCTGTTCCAGCTGGCCGGCGTCAGCGAGAAGGATCGCGAGCCCTTCCTGCTGATCGAGTGTCCGCGCCTTCTTTTCCCGTATGCCCGCCGCGTCCTCGCTGATGCGACCCGCGACGGCAATTTCCCGCCGCTCATGGTCGACCCGGTCGATTTCGCGAACCTCTACCGCCAGCAGATGGCCAAGCGCGCCGCTGCGGCAACCGGTTCGGAAACCAACGGCAATGGCGATCCCGCCGCAGCCAACTAGGACGACAGGGGTCAGGCCTTTTCGGCTTCGGCCCAGTAGCTTTCAAGCTTCTTCCAGAGCGCGTCTTCGCCCATTTCGTCGATAAAGGCGGCATGGGCGGCGCGCTCTTCGTCCGTCTGGCGTCCGCTCAGAACCTGCGGACGCGGCGGTCGCGCGGGAAACTCGACCTTGCCGCCGACAGTCTCGCCTTGACCAGACAGGTCGAGCTTGTGGGTACGTCCGCCCGTCAGCTCCAGATAGACCTCGGCAAGCAGATAGGCGTCAATCAGCGCCCCGTGCTTGTCCCGTGTCTCGAGGGAAATGTCGAAGCGCTTGCAGAGCGCGTCGAGCGACACGTAGGACCCGGGAAATTTCGCACGGGCGATACGCGCCGTGTCCTTGAACCGGTCTTCCGGATAGATCGGATGACCCAGCCGGGCCATCTCCATATTGATGAAGCCCCGGTCGAAGGGCGCATTGTGGGCGACCATCACGGAATCGCCCACGAAGCTGATGAAGTCGTCGGCGATTTCCTCGAAAAGCGGCTTGTCCGCCAGGAACTCCGTGGTCAGGCCCGTGATTTCGACCACTTCCTTGGGAATGGGGCGCTGCGGATTGACGTAGGCATGGAAGGTCTTGCCCGTCGGGATGCAGTCGATCACCTCGACGCAGCCGAGTTCGGTCACCCGATCGCCCGTATTGGGATCGAGGCCGGTCGTTTCCGTATCGAAGACGATTTCGCGCATTATCTCGCCCCGGACATCAGCTTTCGCTCCGCTGCGCCGAACCCGTCAGCGCTTCGATGATTTTCTCGACCTGTTTGCGAGCATCCTCAAGTCCCCCGGACGTCTCGATCGTGTAATCGGCCCGGGCGATCTTCAGATGATCGTCAAGCTGGCGAGCGATGATCGCATCCAGCTTGTCCTCGGTCATGCCCGGGCGTTTGAGGACGCGCGCGCGGCGTACATCGTGCGGAGCGTGAACCACGATTACGGCATCGACCGCATCATGCCCGCCGGTCTCGAAGAGGAGCGGAATGTCCAGAATGGCGAAGGGCTTTCCGGAGGCTCGGGCCGTTTCGAGGAATCCGTGCCGGGCTTCGGCAACGAGCGGATGGACGATCGCCTCCAGGCGCTCGAACCCGGCCGGATCTTCCTTCAGCGCGGCACTGAGGCGATCGCGATCGATGCCGCCTTCATGCACCACACCCGGAAATGCGGCGCCGACGGCGTCGACCGCCCCGCCTCCCGGCGCATAAAGCGCATGCACGCAGGCATCGGAGTCGAAAACCGGAATCCCCGCTTCCCGGAACAGGTCCGCTGTCGCCGATTTTCCCATGCCGATGGAACCGGTGAGGCCGACGATTTTCATGACCTGCCCCCCAACGCATCCAGCAGAACCGGGCGCACGGGGGGATCGTGTGGCGCGTCGCATCCGAAGAAGGCCGCAAAACTCGGCCGGGCCTGACCGATGAGCATGTCGAGACCGTCAATGGCTTGCAGGCCCGCCTCCTCCGCTCCACGCAGAAAACCGGTGCGAAGCGGGACGTAAACACTGTCGAACGCGATCGCTCCCTTGCGCGCGGCAGACCAATCCAGCTCGAGCTCGGACCCGCCTTTCAGGCCCAGCGAGGTTGCATTGACGACCAGGTCCGCCCGGGCCAACGCCTCGTCGCGGTCCTGCCAGTCGATGATTTCGGCTTCGGGGGCGATTTCGTCCGCGATCGCATCGGCTCGGCTGCGCGTGCGGTTGGACAGCAAGATCGTCGCACAACCGGATGTCAGCAGGGCGTGTACCAGCGCCCGCGCTGCGCCACCCGCGCCCAGGACAAGCGCTATCGCGTTTCCATAGTCGGGTTCGGCGGGCTCGAGGGCGGCCAGAAAACCATCCGCATCCGTGTTGTCGGCGTGGATTTCACCACCTCGGAATGTCAGGAGGTTCGCTGCGCCGATCGCCAGTGCGGCCGGAGTTGCCTTGTCCGCGAGAGCCAGCGCCGCTTCCTTGTGTGGCAATGTCACATTGAGCCCGGATACACTAGGGCTTTTCGCCAAACCGCGAACGAAATCGGAAAAATCGGTCGGGGCGACCGGGAAGGGCAGATAGGCAGCATCGAGGCCGGATGCCGCGATCCAGTGCGACATCATGAGGGGAGACAGCGAGTGGGCGACCGGGTCACCGGTCACGCCCGCCAGCCGCGTCTGGCCCGTAATCCTCATGACGCGATAACGCCGCGCGATCTCAACTCCGCCAGAACCGGCAGGAGAGGCAGACCGAGAATGGCGTAATAATCGCCGTCCACGCGTTCGAAAAGCTGAGCGCCCAGGCCTTCATAGGCATAGGCTCCGACGCTGGCGGTCAGCGCATCACCGGCACGCGCAATATAGTCGTCCAGGAATTCATCGGAAAAATCGCGCACATGGATTGCCGAGCTGGCCCGGTGCGTCCAGACCGTTTCACCGCCCTGAGCCAGAGCCAGTCCGGCGTGCAAGTGGTGAGGACGTCCACGCATTGCCGTAAGGCGTTCGCGAGCAAGATCGGCTCGCGGCAGCTTGTCCAGCAACTGGCCCTCCAGCTCCATGGTCTGGTCGGCGCCGAGGACAAGCGCATCCGGCACCCGACGCGAAACATCGAGGGCTTTTTCCTGCCCCAGGCAAAGCGCCATATCCGAAGGAGACAATTCGCTTCGTTCGGCCTTGATCGCGGCCTCGTCCACATCCGGCCGGATTACATCGAAGGGAACGCCGGCGCCTTCCAGAACGAGGCGCCGGATCTGACTGCCAGAGGCCAGGACAAATCGGGTCATTGGTCAGTATTACGCTTTTCGTTCAGCAGGTTGATAATCTTGGCGGCCGTCTCCTCGATCGAACGCCGCGTCACGTCGATGGTCGGCCATTTATGTTTGGCATAAAGCCGCTTGGCGTAGACGATTTCCTCACGTACCGCAAAATCGTCGATATAGTCGGTGTCCCGCTCTTCATGCAGACTGAGAAGGCGATTTCGCCGGATCTGGACGATCCGCTCCGGCGATGCGGTCAGACCGACTACCAGAGGCTTTTTCAGATTGAAGATCGCCTCCGGCAGGGGCACATCCTTGACCAGCGGGATATTCGCGGCCCTGAAACCGCGATGGGCGAGATAGATGCTGGTCGGTGTCTTGGATGTCCGGCTGACGCCAAGCAGTACAATATCGGCGCCTTCGAAGTCCTCGCCCTGGCCGTCATCATGCGTCATGGCGTAATTCATCGCGTCGATGCGGTGATAATATTCTGCGTCGAGGGAACGCTGAGCACCGGCCCGGCTCGCCGCCGGTCGCCCGAGATAGGAACTGAGCGTGGCCAACATGGGATCGAGAATGGCGATCGCGGGTACGCCAAGTTCAGCACAGCGTGTTTCGAGCTCGCGCCGCAGTTCCGTATTGACGATCGTGTACATGACGACGCCGGGATAGGCGGCAACCTCGTCAAGAACGCGGTCGAGCTGGCGGGACGAGCGCACCAGGGCATAAAGGTGTTCGAGCGGGCTGGTTCCCTCGAACTGGGCGACAGAGGCCCGCATGACTTCCATCAGGGTCTCGCCGGTCGAATCCGACACCATGTGGATATGAAAGCAGGTGCCGAAGGGCGATTGAGCTGACTGGGTCATGGATCCACTGGTCCCGATGCGCGTTTAGGAATTGTTAACAAGTTGGGCGAGTTTTCCCTAGGCTCGCATCCGGTTGCTTTTCCGTGTGGGTATTACCGGGTGTTACTCCGTGGAACTACCCACACTGTCCACACCCTGACAGCCTGTTGAAAACTGCGTGGGCAAGAATTTCAGCATGTCGCTTGACCAAAGGCTTTTCAACGTTGAATTCACATCGGGAATTCCCGGTAATTTGCTGATTCAAATTTGCTAACTGAATTTCTGCCGGGTCGTTCAAATCTCGGTTGTTGAGACCTTTCCTGAGGACAGAAAAAACCGGAAAAGGCTGATAAGCGGAGTCACTCACAGCTTCCACGGCACAACAAACATCCATCAATTCAATTATCCTGATTAGGAATGAAAAGGACACGTTGAATGATCGAGCGTAGACGCCTAATCAGACGTCATGACACGAAACGCTCAGAAACCGCTTCTCGCGGTGCTCGCCGGTGAGGCGCGCACACCGCCTCCCGTCTGGCTGATGCGCCAGGCTGGCCGTTATCTTTCCGAGTATCGGGAGGTCCGAGCCAGGGCGAAGAATTTCATCGATTTCTGCTTCTCTCCGGATCTGGCCGCAGAAGTGACACTTCAGCCGATCCGGCGGTTCGGCTTCGATGCAGCGATCATGTTCGCAGACATTCTGCTCATCCCGATCGCTCTGGGGCGGAAGGTCTGGTTCGTTGCAGGCGAAGGGCCCAGACTGGAACCCTTCGACCCGGTGAACTTCGAACAGCTCGAGCGGGGCAAAGTGGATGAGATTCTCTCCCCGATCGGAGAAACCCTTCGTCTCGTAAAGCCCGAACTTCCCGATGAAACGACGCTGATCGGGTTTGCTGGTTCGCCCTGGACCGTTGCGACCTACATGATCGAAGGCGGCGGGTCGAAAGACCGGTTCTCGGCGCGTGTCGCGGCCTGGCAGAACCCCGCAGCCTTCGACGGGATGATGGACCGCATCGCCGATGCGACCGCGGAATATCTCGTCATGCAAGCCAATGCTGGGGCGGAAGTTCTCAAGCTTTTCGACAGCTGGGCGGAAGGGCTTCCCGAGCCTCTGTTCGAGCGCGTGATCATCCGCCCGACGCGACGGATCGTCGATGCGGTACGCGCTGCGGGCGTTACCGTACCGATCATCGGTTTTCCGCGCGGAGCCGGCACCCTGTATCCGCGCTATGCGCGCGAAACCGGGATTACGGCGATCGCGCTCGATACATCGGTCGATCCGGACTGGGCCCAATCCGTGCTTCCCGAAGGCATGCCGGTCCAGGGGCATCTCGATCCGGCCGCACTCCGTGCGGGCGGCGCAGCGCTCGACGGCGAAGTGGATCGCCTGCTGGATAGTTGGTCGGGCCGGCCCCATATCTTCAATCTCGGTCACGGCATCACGCCGGATGTACCGGTCGCTCACGTGGAGCAATTACTGGCGCGGATCCGAAACGGACGCTGATACGGGGAAGGCCTGGTGGCGAAAGACAGCCGGAAGATCGCAATTGTCCTGTTCAATCTGGGCGGACCTGACGGTCCTTCCGCTGTCAGACCCTTTTTGAGAAATCTGTTTCGGGACCCGGCGATTATCCAGGCTCCGGGCCTGATACGCGAGGGACTGGCGCTGATGATCTCGACGCTGAGAGCCAAGTCCGCGCGCGAGAACTACGCCAAGATGGGCGGCGGATCGCCGCTCCTGCCGGAAACGCTCAAACAGGCGGACGCCTTGTCGGCGGCGCTCGGCGGCCTTCTGCCGGAGGACGAAATCCGGATCTGGCCAGCCATGCGCTATTGGCATCCCTTCACCGAGGACGTCGCCGAGGAGGTAAAAGCCTGGGGACCCGACGAGACCCTGCTGCTTCCGCTCTATCCGCAGTTTTCCACGACGACGACGGGCTCGTCGCTGAAAGCTTGGCGTGATGCCGATGGTCCCGAGACGCGAACGATCTGCTGTTATCCGACCGAAGCGGCCTTTGTGGACAGCCATGCCGCGCTGATCCGGAAGACCTGGGAAAAAGCTGGCCGCCCTGAGAATATGCGTCTGCTTTTTTCGGCTCACGGCCTTCCCAAGAAGATCGTCGAGGCGGGCGATCCCTATCAATGGCAGGTTGAACAGACTGCAGCGGCGGTCGCCAAGCAGCTGCCTGAACTGCCGGACTGGCAGATTTGCTATCAGAGCCGGGTCGGGCCGCTCGAATGGATAGGCCCGTCTACGGAAGCCGCCATCGAGCAGGCCGCTGTGGACGGGCGTAATATCCTGCTCACGCCGATCGCCTTCGTATCGGAGCACATCGAGACCCTGGTGGAGCTGGATGAGGAATATGCGGAGCTGGCCGAGGAAAATGGCGTGGACACCTATGTGCGGGTGCCGGCTCTGGGCGAAGATCCCATTTTCATTGAATCTCTAGCCGGGATCGTGAAGTCTGCGCTCGCCCGGGAGGCGGGCGTCGCTCCGGATTGCGGCGCGCGTATATGTCCGGTCGAACGTACCGCCTGTCCTTGTCGTACCTGAAAGCCCTGTCCCGATGATCCTTGCCGCCTATGACTGGCTTCGTGCCCTTCACATCCTGTCCGTGATCGCCTGGATGGCGGGTCTTCTCTATCTGCCGCGGCTCTATGTCTATCACTGCGGCGCCGAGCCGGGCGGGGAACTGGACCGGACGCTGAAGCTGCAGGAACGGCGTTTGCTAAAAATCATCATGAATCCGGCCATGATCGCGGCCTGGATTTTCGGCCTGCTCCTGGTCTGGTCCAATGCGGAACGCG
>PANU01000029.1 GCA_002707745.1 Flavobacteriaceae bacterium | reverse complement strand
ATGATACGGCGGGTTTTAAGCGGCAGCTTCGGCAGTGCCAACATTTTGCGTCAGCGAAAGTGGGAAGCGCAGCGTGCGAATCAGCCGTGGGCAGTGGCGGCGCCACTACGTATTTATCCGCTGTACCAAATTTTCTATAAAGTTAGGGAATTTAATTGTAGCCGAATGTGACCGCTGTATTATATGCGTTGTTGGCAATAGTTTTTATTTCGGTTGCTTTCATATTCCAAGGTTTAGTTTTTTGTTTACTCTTATGTATTCTAAAAATTCTAATCGGTAATGTATCTCTTTCTTTGCCTCTAAACCTTTCAGGCAAGTGTTCATCTAATTCCGAATTTTTGAGGTTAATTGTAATCTTTAAAAAATCCGTTATCGTTGAATCAGGAATATTTTTATCTGCAAAAACCCTAAAATGAAATCTTCTATTTAACATTATTTCATGCGAATCAATTTGATATTGCTCAGAAGGTTTAATGCTATCTTTAAACTTTTTTATATCAGTCGCTAAATTTTCTAGATTGTCAGATAATTCTGTTTTAGCAATTATCTTGTCATCTGAGATTCCCATAAACACTTTAAGTCCATAAATTGCGTCAGTTTCTATTAGTTTAGCTGAATTGTCTTGAGGTAAGTGAAATTTAACTCCATACTTTTGATTTAGATATTCAACATAACTTTCTGTTTTGAGCATACTAAATTTATGCATTCCATAATTATTCTCTAATGTTCCAAAAAGGCTATCATTTTTATCTGAAAGGCGATATTTAATTAAAACCTTATTAATTGTATCAATTGGTTTTCCTAATGAGTTCCAATAGAAGGTTGGAATTTCAAACTCAATTTTTGAATTATTGGCGTTCCATTCGGTTTTTTCCTCCGTATTTCCAGCTATCTTAAAAACAAGGCTATCTTTAAAAAAATGCCAAGTGCTGTATTCATTTTCAATTTCATACCACATACCATTTAGTTTCTTTTCTGCTGAATTTTGTCCACAAGAAATAATAATGCTAAAAATCAGTAAAATTGGTATGTAAAGTAGTTTCTTCAAAATTATTGCCAACTCGTTATATGTTGCAATTTATGCATTATATCCGGAAATCTGGACCGGGTATCAGTAGATTGTTATGCTCTTTTTTGGAACCCCTTAGCTCCTGTACCATCATGTCCAAAGGACTTTTTATTACCTGAATATCCTTTTCTGCAATGTGGGTGTAAATCATCGTGGTTTCTGGCTTGCTATGCCCCAACAGCTCCTGTATATGCCTTATTCCAGTCCCCGCCTCCAGCAAATGCGTGGCATAACTATGACGTAACGTGTGCGGGGTAACCCTCTTTGTAATGCCTGCAAGCTTGCAATTTTGTTTTATAAAATTACGTATGCTCCCAGCCGTGTAAGCACCACCCTTTGGATTTTCAATAAAAAAATGCTTCGGCTTATATGTAGCGTAATAATTTTTAAGAATAGGAAGTAAAGATTCCGGAATAGTAGCATACCTGTCCTTACGACCTTTAGCTCTTTTTACGTGTAGCATTTTCCTTTCAAAATCGAAACAATTAAGAGTTAATGCTAGTATTTCGCCCACACGCAATCCAGAACCGTATAAAAGCGCAATAATAGTTCTGTGTTTTAAGTTTTTTGTAGCCTGTATGAGCGCAATTACCTCTTCCTTGTTAAGCACCGTTGGTAACTTCTGGTCTCGCTTGGGCCGGTTTATTGCATCAATATTAATAGCACAAGCAGGATAAAAATATGCAAATTGCTTAAAGGCACTTACCAACTGCCGGTGGGTGCTTATAGAATAATCGAACGTGGCAACAGCCCATTCGGTAAACAAGCGCACATCATCTTCATCTACCAGATTAATGTCCTTTTTAATAAAACGAAGAAAATTTAAAATAAACCCACTATACGAAGCAACAGTACTTTCACCATATCGCTTGCCCTTTAAATACGCTACAAACAAAGTGTGTATTTTAATCTTTTCAGAATCCAGCGCCATTAAACTGGTTTGTGACTGCACCATACGCTTGTCCATACGGGCAACATCTTCAGCATAAACCACCCTGTAGTCCCCTGCTATTAAATGATCATGTAAGCCCTTTTTACCTTCTTCTGAAAAAGGAATATAAAATGTCCGCTTGGATTTGGACCAACGAACCCCGGGAAACTGCTTAAGGTATTCCTTTAAATCAAAATCGTAGTCAAAACCTATTGATATGCAATCAGTTCCCTTATGAGAAATCAAGTCTAATATAACACGCACTGTAAAAAATTTGAGTATACAAATTACTAAAAATTTACATCATTTTATTATGCACGCATAGTAAATTTTTGTATCTTTGGTTTTCCAAAAGTAATCTCTGGCACCGCATTGGTTTATTTTAATACTAAACTAGGGGTGTAAGCGAAACCAGAGAAAGGAAATTTTATGAAAGAAAAAACCATAGATTATGTACTGCGTTCCACCTGGATGGCCGTACAAAAAATGTATAACGAAGAAGCGGGCCGCAAGGACAGCACTATGGCTACCGGGTTTGCACTTATAAGTATAGACCCCGAAGAGGGAACCCCTTCCACCGCGCTGGGTCCCAAAATGGGAATGGAAGCCACTTCCTTGTCCCGTACTTTAAAGGCTATGGAAAAAAAAGGTCTTATAGAGCGTAAGCCAAATCCGGACGACGGTCGGGGGGTGCTTATTCATTTAACCGAATTTGGTAAAGAAATGAGGGACTTTTCAAAAAATGTGGTACTTCGGTTTGACGAGGCTGTTAAAGAGCACGTTTCAGAAGAAGAATTAAAAACATTTAATAAAGTAGCTCATACCATCATGGAGCTTATCAATAATAAAAGAATTTATAAATCAATTAAGAATACAAGCACAAAAACCAACACTATATAATTTATAGTTGCCATATTCATAATTCACAATTCATAACTTTATAATGAAAAGAAGAATAAACAAAATTGCAGTAATAGGTTCCGGAATCATGGGGAGCGGTATCGCTTGCCATTTCGCAAATATTGGCGTAGAAGTCCTGTTGTTGGACATTGTCCCACGCGAACTAACCGATAAGGAAAAAGCAAAAGGACTAACCCTACAGAATAAACAAGTACGGGACCGTCTGGTAAACGAAGCGTTGCAAAGCGCTATTAAATCGAAGCCAGCACCATTGTATCACGAAGATTTTGCAAGCCGGATTACTACGGGAAACCTGGAAGACGATATCGCTAAGGTAAAAAATGTAGACTGGATTATTGAAGTAGTAGTAGAACGCCTGGACATCAAGAAACAAGTTTTTGAAAACCTTGAAAAACACAGAACTCCCGGCACGCTTATCACATCCAATACCTCCGGGATCCCTATTAAATTTATGAGTGAAGGTCGAAGTGAAGACTTTCAGAAGCACTTTTGCGGAACACACTTTTTTAATCCCCCTCGCTACCTTAAGTTATTTGAAATTATCCCGGGTCCGAAAACCGATCCCGAGATTTTAGAATTTCTGAATAGCTATGGCGAAAAATTCTTAGGAAAAACCACCGTAATTGCAAAAGATACCCCGGCCTTTATTGGTAACCGAATTGGTATTTATGGCATTCAGGCTATGTTTCATCTGGTAAAAGATATGGGGTTAACCGTGGAAGAAGTAGATAAATTAACCGGTCCCGTAATTGGAAGGCCCAAATCGGCTACCTTTCGTACCGTAGATGTTGTGGGGCTGGATACCCTGGTGCACGTTGCCAATGGTATTTACGAAAATGTCCCTAAGGACGAAGAGCACGATATGTTTAAACTCCCTCCGTTTATCCAGACCATGATGGATAACAAATGGCTGGGAAGCAAGAGCGGACAAGGATTCTACAAAAAAGTAAAAAAAGAGGATGGTTCTTCTGAAATTTTAGGGCTGGATCTGGATTCGCTGGAATACCGTTCGGCTAAAAAAGCAAAATTTGGCACGCTTGAAAAAACAAAATCTGTAGACAACGTAGCAGACCGTTTTCCAATTCTTATAAAAGGAGACGACAAAGCCGGGGAATTTTACCGAAGAAACTTTGGGGCTATGTTTGCGTACGTTTCACACCGTATCCCGGAAATTACCGACGAGCTATATAAAATTGATGATGCCATGAAAGCAGGATTTGGCTGGCAACACGGTCCGTTTGAAATTTGGGATGCCGTTGGAGTAGAAAAAGGATTGGAACTGATAAAAGAAGCTGGAAAAGAAGTAGATGGATGGGTACAGGAAATGCTGGATGCTGGTGTAACATCTTTCTATACCGTAAAAGAAGGAAACACCTATTTTTATGACATTCCGAAGAAAACACACGTAAAAGTACCAGGACAGGACGCCTTTATAATTTTGGATAACATCCGTCAGTCTGCTGAAGTTTTCAGCAATAGCGGCGTTTCAGTACAAGACCTGGGCGATGGGATTTTAAATGTAGAATTCCGTAGTAAAATGAATAGCATTGGTGGCGATGTCCTGAGCGGAATTAACAAAGCCATAGACCTTGCCGAAAGAAGCTACGATGGGCTGGTTATAGGTAATCAGGGTCAAAACTTTTCGGTAGGTGCTAATATCGGAATGATTTTTATGATGGCCGCAGAACAGGAATATGACGAACTAAACGCTGCCGTTAAATTTTTCCAGGATACCGTTATGCGCTTACGCTACTCTGCTATCCCAACCGTTATGGCTCCCCACGGAATGACCCTGGGCGGTGGATGCGAACTTACCCTGCACGCAGACCGCGTAGTAGCCGCAGCCGAGAGTTATATTGGCCTGGTAGAATTTGGCGTTGGGGTGATCCCTGGCGGAGGAGGCTCTAAAGAAATGGCCCTGAGAGCAAGCGATACCTTTAAAAAAGACGATGTAGAATTAAATAGATTGCGCCAACACTTCCTTACCGTTGCTATGGCAAAAGTATCTACCTCAGCGCACGAAGCCTACGATCTGGACATTCTAAAACACGGAAAGGATATTGTAGTAGTAAACACAGCCAGACAGCTAGCCACAGCAAAAGCCGTAGCAAGACAAATGGCAGATATGGGCTACACCCAACCCCCAAAACGTACCGATGTAAAAGTACTGGGAAAACAAGCGCTGGGTATGTTTTACGTAGGAACAGACAGCATGGAAGCAAGCAACTATATTAGTGAGCACGACCAAAAAATAGCCGATAAGTTGGCATACGTAATGGCCGGGGGTGACCTAAGCGAACCTACCGAAGTAAGCGAACAATATTTATTGGATCTGGAAAGAGAAGCCTTCCTCAGTTTAACAGGAGAGCGTAAAACTCTGGAAAGATTACAACATATGATACAGAAGGGGAAACCTTTGAGAAACTAAGTTTTTTTTGACACAGGACTGAAGGGAATCAGGAAATAGGACGAAGCATGAGAAGACATAATTTTAAAAAACTTCAAATTTGGGCGGATAGTATGAACTTAATAGATAAAAACTACACGTTTACTGCTACGCTACCAGACTATGAGAGATTTGGTCTTCGGTCACAAATGAATAGGTGCTCGGTTTCGATTGCTTCAAATATTTCAGAAGGAAGCAGTAAAAGGACCGATGTTCATTTTGCAAAATTTTTGGACGATAGTTTGGGTTCAGCATTTGAATGGGAAACACAATTAATGATTTGTTTTCGTCAAAAATTCATTTCAGAAGAAAAGTTTAGCGAATTAGAAAAGGAAGTTAACACCTTACAAAAGAAAATATCAAATTTTATCGACAGCTTCGATATTTAAAAAGTAATAACAAAAAGAACCAGTAGTCACTACAGCGCAGTTCGTCCTGTTTCTTGTCTCCTGCTTCTTAAGTCAATTTTAGAATAAAATTAAGATATGAAAACAGCATACATAGTAAAAGCATACAGAACGGCCGTAGGAAAAGCACCTCGGGGCGTGTTCAGATTTAAAAGAGCAGACGATTTGGCCGCAGAGACCATTCAGTATATGATGAAGGAACTGCCCAATCTAGACAAAAAACGTATCGACGACGTGATCGTGGGGAATGCCATGCCTGAAGGCTCGCAAGGACTAAACTTTGGCCGCTTAATCTCTTTAATGGGATTAGACATTGTAGATGTTCCGGGAATGACAGTAAATCGTTTTTGCTCCTCCGGAGTTGAAACTATTGCCATTGCAGCAGCAAAAATTCAGTCGGGGATGGCGCATTGCATTATCGCAGGGGGATCCGAAAGTATGAGTAGCGTCCCTATGTCTGGCTACAAACCAGAATTAAATTACGACATCGTAAAAAATGGACACGAAGATTACTACTGGGGAATGGGTAATACCGCCGAAGCCGTTGCTAACCAATACAACGTCTCTCGCGAAGACCAGGATGAATTTGCCTACAACAGCCATATGAAAGCCTTAAAAGCACTGGCAGAAGACAGGTTTCAGGATCAAATTGTTCCTATTGAAGTGGAACAAACCTATGTGGACGACAACGGAAAAAAAGCAACAAAAAAATACACGGTAACCAAAGATGAAGGTCCAAGAAAAGGAACCAGTCTGGAAGCATTAGCAAAATTGCGTCCCGTATTTGCCGAAGGTGGAAGTGTAACCGCTGGAAACTCGTCACAAATGAGTGATGGCGCTGCTTTTGTAATGGTAATGAGCGAAGAAATGGTAAAAGAATTAAACCTGGAGCCCATTGCAAGGATGGTGAACTATGCCGCCATGGGAGTAGAACCACGCATTATGGGAATTGGCCCCGTAAAAGCCATTCCGAAAGCACTGGAAAATGCCGGACTTAAGCAGGACGATATAAAACTGATTGAATTAAATGAAGCCTTTGCATCACAAAGCTTGGCAGTAATTCGTGAGCTTGGTTTAGATAAGGACATCGTAAATGTAAATGGGGGAGCCATTGCCCTGGGACACCCACTGGGTTGTACCGGCGCAAAACTTTCAGTGCAATTATTCGACGAAATGCGCAAAAGAAACATGCAAGGACAGTACGGTATGGTAACCATGTGTGTAGGAACCGGTCAAGGCGCTGCAGGAATCTTTGAATTTCTTAAATAAAGAAAAAAGGACGGAAGCGAAACATGGAACACGCATAAAAGAACAATTTAAAACAAAAAAAGAACCAGCAGCAAATTCAGCACGACCTGTCCTGTCTCTTGCTTCCTGATTCTTGACTCAATTTTATAAATAATTATGGCAACAGAAACAACAAATAAAGACCTACTCCGCGGAGGACAATTCTTGGTAAAAGAAACTCCTTGCGAGGATATATTTACACCTGAAGATTTTTCAGAAGAACAAAATATGATGAAGGCATCGGTAAAAGAATTTGTAGATCGTGAAATCTGGCCTCACAAGGAAAGATTTGAACATAAAGACTACGCCCTTACCGAAGAAGTAATGCGCAAAGCCGGAGACCTTGGTCTGCTGGGTATTGCTGTTCCTGAAAAATTTGGTGGCTTGGGAATGGGCTTTGTTACCACCATGTTGGTTTGCGATTATATCTCTGGGGCCACGGGTTCCATCGCTACGGCTTTTGGTGCACATACAGGTATTGGTACCATGCCAATAACCCTTTACGGTACCGAAGCACAACGCCAAAAATACGTGCCAAAATTGGCAACAGGCGAATGGTTTGGTGCCTATTGCCTTACCGAGCCAGGCGCAGGTAGCGATGCCAATAGCGGAAAAACGAAAGCCGTACTAAGCGAGGACGGAAAACATTACAGCATTAGCGGACAAAAAATGTGGATTTCTAATGCTGGGTTTTGTAGTGTGTTTATTGTTTTTGCGCGTATTGAAGACGATAAAAACATCACAGGATTTATTGTAGAAAACGATCCCGCTAACGGTATCTCTATGGGAGAGGAAGAAAACAAATTAGGTATTCACTCCTCTTCTACCCGTCAGGTATTTTTTAACGATACCAAAGTACCTGTAGAAAACATGCTGGCTGGACGTGGCGAAGGATTTAAAATAGCCATGAACGCACTAAACGTTGGCAGAATTAAATTGGCAGCTGCCAGTTTAGACGCACAACGTCGTGTTATTTCCGAAGCTACCAAATATGCTAATGAGCGCGTTCAGTTTAAAACCCCGATTGCAAAATTTGGGGCTATAAAATCGAAATTGGCTGAAATGGCCACCAATGCCTTTGTGAGCGAATCTGCTACCTACCGTGCAGGAAAAAATATTGAAGACCGTATTAGCATTCGTGAAAACAGCGGCGCCACCCATCAGGAAGCCGAATTAAAAGGGGTTGAAGAATATGCGATTGAATGTTCTATCCTGAAAGTAGCGGTTTCTGAAGATATTCAAAATTGTTCCGATGAAGGAATACAGATTTTTGGCGGAATGGGCTTTAGCGCAGACACCCCTATGGAAGCTGCCTGGAGAGACGCCCGTATTGCGAGAATTTACGAAGGTACCAACGAAATTAACAGAATGCTTGCCGTAGGAATGTTGGTCAAAAAAGCTATGAAAGGTCATGTAGATCTATTAAATCCAGCTCAGGAGGTTGCAAAAGAATTAACCGGTATTCCAAGTTTTGAGACACCCGATTATTCTGAAACACTTTCAGAAGAAAAAGCATTGCTGGAAAATCTGAAAAAAGTATTCTTAATGGTAGCAGGAAGCGCCGTACAAAAATACGGAGCCGAATTAGAAGAACACCAACAATTGCTATTGGCCAGTGCCGATATTTTAATTGAAATATATATGGCAGAGAGTGGTATTCTTAGAGCCGAAAAAACATCTAAAAACAACGGTAAAAATGCTGAATACCAGGTTGCAATGGCGCAGTTATATTTATATCACGCTGTAGATATCGTTTCACAAAAAGCAAAAGAAGGGATTGTAAGTTTTGCTGAAGGAGACGAACAACGTATGATGTTAATGGGCTTAAAGCGCTTTACAAAGTACCAAAATATGCCTAACGTAGTAGCATTACGTAATAAAATTGCCGAAAAAGTATCGGCAGAAAATACCTATCCCTTTTAAAGGGGGTATGTTAGTTAGTTTAAATTTAGGTTAAGTGAGTTAAGAGGCTGTCTAAAAAGCGTACTCATATTGTCAAACTGAGCTTGTCGAAGTTTTAAGCGTATTGATACTCAATACATTTCGAAAGGCTCAATGTGACAAATTTATGATTTTGATACTTTTTAGACAGTCTCTTTTTATGCGCTATTTGTAGCATATTTTAGTTACTCAATAAGCAACCGCTTGGTAGTTTTACCGTTTTCTGTTTCTATAACAACCAGGTACATCCCTGCTTTTAAATGACCAACAGGTATGGTGCTACTGTGTATTACATTCACAGTTTGTCCTTGCAGGGTGTAGATGGTGGCAGCGCGTATAGGAGTGTTTATAACAACGTTATCAGAGGCCGGGTTAGGGTACATTTGTATTTTGTTTGCATCAAAATCATTTATCCCTAATTGATCTGTTACCGTCAAAATAAAATCACAGTCGTCGGTTACTCCACCAGCTTCCACTTCTACAATCACTGTAGTTTGTCCAAGACCTACAATGGTTCCTGCTTCTGGGGTTTGATCTATAATAGCTCCAAAGCAGTCTCCGCTTATGGTAACAAGTCCTTCGCCAAAATAACTGGGTATGGAGTATTCCCCATTAGCATCTGCTGCTACTGAAAAATCTGCCGGGCATTGTACCATACAATCGCCCCCTCCTATGTTGCTTTCAACAGTAACATCGAAATCGCATTCTTCTTCGTCACCGTTAAGGGTGACCGTTACAATAATTTCAATTTCTCCCAGACCCACCACTGTACCCGGAGCAGGGGTTTGTACCACACTGGCGCCTTCACAGGGTCCAAAAATGGTCACCATTCCGTTTGCCACGTAATCGGGTATAGTGTATTGGTCATTCATGTCTGCCTGCACCGTAAAATCGTCAGGGCATTCGGGCTCGCAATCGCCCAATGTTTTTACATTGTTTCCGTAGCTAACAATCCATAGGAAACATAAAATAAAGGAAAGTAGTTTTGTTTTCATCGTAAGGTATTTTAAAAGTTCTCTTAAAAATAAAAAAAATATTTAATTTTATTTTTTTCAGAAAAAACAAACTTTGGTGATTTTAGTATAAAATTTAATCGAAAAACGATGAAGTCAACTAATTTTCAACTTTTAAAGCAAAAAAATGGTATGTTTTGCAAACCATTTTTTAGTCATCCCAGAACGGAGAAGGATGCAACACACCAATTATTTTACAAGTGTAGTTCCCTGTCAATTTCCTAAACTTTGGGGCAATCTTTGTACCTTTCAATTTCAAAATTAAACCTATGAAGTATTTTTGCGTTTTCCTTTTTATGATTTCCGCTTGTGCCCTGTCGCAACCCAATACCGAGGTTTACTTGATGGATCTGGAAAGAAGTGATAGTACGTTTACCATTTCCAATTTCAAAAATATTTCAAATAGTGATGGGTATGACAATCAGCCTTCATTTATAGACAATAACAGGTTGTTGTTTGCCGGCAGTGAAAACGGACAGACAGAAATTATGATGTATGCTATTTCAGAAAATAAACGGCACCGCATTAATGCTGTAACTTCAGGGGGCGAGTATTCCCCGCAACTTATGCCTAATGGTAAACAGGTTGCGGCAGTAAGGTTAGACACAACGGGGTTACAACGCCTGTACGCCTACCCCCTTAATACCCCAGGAACTGGTACTGCTACTATGTTGTTAAGCGATCTGGAAGTTGCTTATTATGCTTTTTATGATGAAACGTACCTGGTAGCTTCGGTGTTTTCAGGGGGACAACTGGACCTGGTTATTGCCAATATTCCTAAGGATGAAGCAGGCTTGTATGTAGAAAATGCTGGGCGTTCTATTCATAAGGTTCCAAACACCACCACGGTAAGTTACACGGTGGTAAACGAAGAAAAAAATCTGGATGTTTATATCGTAGATGTAAACAAAGCCAAAGACACTTACTTTGTGTGTCAATTACCTGTTGGTATACAGGACCATACCTGGCTGGATGCCACAACATTGCTTTTAGGAAGCGGATCCAAACTGTATGTGTACGACATGTTTGGCCCGGGAGAATGGGTGGAAGTGGCAGACCTTTCGGCAAAAAACATTAAAAACATAACCCGCATTTCTGTAAGTCGGGATAGGAAGCATATTGCATTTGTGGCTGAAATTTAAATAAAAAACTAAATTGCTATGTAAGTTTCTTCAAAATTCTTTTTCTTATTTTTAGACAAAAGAAAATTTTATGAAACTCCGTCTTTGTATTTTATCCCTAGTTATTTGTTATCCCCTTTTGGCTCAGACAGATGCTAAAATTTACAACATCATCCATACAGTTTCCGCAGAACGGATTGAAGCAGACATCACCACCCTTGCCGGATTTGGCACCCGTAACACCTTTAGTGACACCGTAAGCAGCACCCGCGGTATTGGGGCAGCCAGACGCTGGATTAAGAAAGAATTTGAAACCATCTCTAAAAACTGCAACAACTGCCTGGACGTTTTTTACCAGAAAGATTTTGTAAAAGCCGAAGGCAATCGCCGTGTCCCCAAGGATACATGGATTGTAAATGTGGCGGCCATTCAAAAAGGAACCAAATACCCGAATCGTTATATTATTATGAGCGGCGATATTGATAGCCGAAACAGCGATGGCAGCGATTATACCAAAGATGCACCAGGTGCCAATGATAACGCGAGCGGTATGGCAGGAGCTATAGAAGCCGCACGAGTACTTTCCAACTACACTTTTGAAAGCAGCATTGTATACCTGGGACTAAGCGGTGAAGAACAGGGTTTGTTTGGCGGTGCAGGGTTTGCAGCCTACGCTAAAGAAAAAGGGTGGGATATTATTGGGGTACTCAATAACGATATGATAGGAAATATTAAAGGGGTAGATGGCGTGATAAGCAATGTAGATTTCAGAATATTTTCTGAACCCGTCCCTCCTACCGAAACCGAAGAGGAACGCCAAAGGAGACGCTTTTACGGAGGAGAAGTAGACGGTATTTCCAGACAACTGGCACGTTACGTCCATAAAACCGTACAAACCTATATGCCCGAAATGAACCCCATGATGATTTATCGTTTGGACCGTTTTGGGCGTGGCGGGCATCACCGCCCGTTTAACGATTTGGGATATGCTGGCATTCGCATTATGGAAGCCCACGAAAACTACACCCAACAACACCAGGACCTCCGTACCGAAAACGGTATAGAATACGGCGATAAATTAAAGTTTGTAAATTTTGATTACGCCAAAAAACTCACTGCCGTAAACGCCATCACTATGGCAAGTCTGGCTTGGGCACCTCCTGCCCCTAAAAGTGTTGCTATTGGTGGTATTGTGGAGCCATCGGCTAAGTTTAAATGGGACAAGGTGGAAGGCGCCGTGGGATATAAAATTTATTGGCGGGATACTACCTCTCCAACCTGGGATTATAGCAGGTATGTAGGCGATGTTTCAGAGTTTACCCTGGATGGCATTGTGATAGACAATTACTTTTTTGGGGTTGCAGCCGTAGGAGCTAACGGGCATGAGAGCGTGGTGGTGTTTCCAAATTCAGTATTCCGTTGAAATCACCAATCACAAAAATTCTCTCGCAATGAAGAAACCGTAGGATTTAGAGAAAAGGACTCTATTGTTTGTTAAGGAGATCCGTGATTTAATTTACGCATTGAAATTTAGTATTACAAATCAGGAAGACGGTAAGCAAGTCGTTCGGTCATCCGGTTCTGTGGCAGCTAACTATATGGAAGCGAACGAGCATTTGAGTGATAAAGATTTTGATTTCAGAATTAAAATCTGCCGTAAAGAAGCAAAGGAAACGATGCTTTGGTTGAATTTGCTAAAAACCGATTTTAATAAACTACACGTTGAATTATTAGAAGCGCTCTACAAAGAAGCCGAAGAACTCAAAAATATATTCTCTTCAATAGTAGAAAAGCGAAAACATAAAAGTGATTTGTTATTTGTTATTTGTTATTTGTGATTTGTGATTTGTGATTTGTGATTTGTGATTTAAAGATGTCCCAATTTTAATACAGGAGTAGAAAAGCTTTAATTATTTGTCCGCAAAACCCTTATCTTTGTTAAAAACTAATACACATGCTCAACGCTGGAGTTCTAGGTGCCGGACACCTTGGGAAAATTCATTTAAAACTATTGAATCAGTCCGCTAAATATAATTTGGTTGGATTTTATGATGCCAATTCGGAAGCATCCCGAAAGATTGAGGAAGAATTTGGGTACAAAAGTTTTCAATCTATGGAAGCGCTAATAGCTGCCTGCGATGTGGTAGACGTGGTAACCCCTACGATTCATCACTATTTTTGTGCTGAAAAAGTAGTAGAAGCCGGCAAGCATCTTTTTATTGAAAAACCTATTACGCATACCGTTGAAGAAGCTGAAAAGATTTTGAAATTAGCCGAAAATCACAAGATTAAGGGCCAGGTAGGTCACGTAGAACGTTTTAACCCGGCGTTTATGGCGGTAAAAGATATGATGGACAATCCCATGTTTATTGAAGCGCACCGTCTGGCAGAGTTTAATCCGCGCGGGACTGACGTGTCGGTAGTATTGGATTTAATGATTCACGATATTGATGCTATTTTAAGTGTGGTACAGTCTAATGTTAAGAATGTATATGCCAGTGGCGTTTCGGTGATTTCAGAAACCCCGGACATTGCCAATGCCCGTATCGAGTTTGAAAATGGCTGTGTAGCCAATTTAACCGCCAGCAGGATTTCTATGAAAAAAATGCGGAAAGCCCGTTTCTTTCAGCGGGATGCTTATATTTCAGTAGATTTCTTAGAGAAAAAAGTAGAAGTGGTAAAAATGAAGGACGCTCCCAAAGATCCGGACGATTTCGCCATGATCCTCACCAATGCCGAAGGCATTAAAAAGCAAATCTATTTTGACAATCCGGACATTCACCCTAACAATGCCATCTTAGATGAGCTGGAAGCCTTTGCCGATGCCATTAACACCAACACAACTCCTGTGGTGAGCTTGTCACAAGGAGCTCAGGCATTAACAGTAGCAATGCAGGTAATTGAAAATTTTAAAACATTATAAACAACTAGTATAGCAATAAGAAATTTGCAACAGCTAATTTCAATAATTAACAATAAGGAACCCGTTTTCCCGGGTACTGAAAAATAAATTTTTTGATGAAAAACGTAGCAGTAATAGGCGCAGGAACCATGGGCAACGGAATAGCCCATACCTTTGCGCAAACCGATTATAAGGTCCAACTTATAGATGTCTCTCAGGCATCCCTGGATAAAGGCATTGCCACCATTACCAAAAACCTGGACAGGATGGTTGCCAAGGAACGTATAACCGAAGAAGACAAACAACGCACCTTAAAAAACATTACCACCTATACCAGTCTTGAAGAAGGCGTAGAATATGCTAGCCTAGTGGTGGAAGCTGCTACCGAAAATGTAGATTTAAAGCTGAAAATCTTTCGGGATCTTGATAAATATTGTCCGGACGACACGATTCTGGCCAGCAACACCTCTTCTATCTCTATCACCAAAATTGCCGCCGCTACTTCCCGTCCGGAAATGGTTATTGGAATGCACTTTATGAACCCGGTACCTATTATGAAACTGGTGGAGATTATAAAAGGCTACAATACCAGTCAGGAAACCTATGATACTGTGGCTGAAATTTCAAAAATACTTAGAAAAGTTCCGGTTGAAGTAAATGACTATCCGGGTTTTGTTGCCAATCGTATTTTAATGCCAATGATCAATGAGGCCATTGAAACGTTATATAACAACGTGGCTGGCGTGGAAGAAATAGATACCGTGATGAAATTAGGCATGGCGCATCCTATGGGACCGCTTCAACTAGCCGATTTTATTGGGTTGGACGTATGTCTTTCTATCTTAAACGTTATGTACGACGGATTTAAAAATCCGAAATACGCTCCGTGTCCGTTGTTAGTAAATATGGTGATGGCTGGTAAAATGGGCGTAAAAAGTGGCGAAGGTTTTTATGATTATTCTGAAAGCAGAAAAGCCGAAACGGTAGCTAAAATGTTCCAATAATCCAATACGCCGTGTTCAGTACGCAGTAATCAAAATTGCGTACTGCCTACTAGTTACTGTAAACTTAAAATATGCCTAAAATCCTTCCATTTAAAGCCGTTCGTCCTACACGGGACAAGGTGAGTCTGTTGGCTTCTCGTTCCTACGAAAGCTACACCGCCGAAGAACGTGAATCCAGGCTACGGGACAATCCGTTTTCGTTTTTACAGATTCTGAATCCGGGGTTTAAGTACCAGAAGGAGATTTCGGGGAAAGAACGCTATCAATTAGTACGTAACCGGTATCAGGAATTTAAGGAGGATGAGATTTTTATGAAGGACGAAAAGCCTTGCTATTACATCTATAAAATAGTAAACCGCGACGGACTCGAGTTTAACGGAATTGTAGCCGCTGCGAGTGCCGAAGATTATGAAAACAATCTGATTAAAAAGCATGAAGCTACTATTGAATACCGTGAAAACACCTTTAAAGAATACCTAAAAACAGTGGGCTTTAATGCCGAAGCTGTGCTCCTTACCTATCCGGACCATTCAGAAATTGAAAAAGTGATTGAAAAGGTCATGGAGACCAGGGCAGAATATGAGTTTACCACTACGTATCGCGATACCCACTACGTCTGGAACATAGACCATCCTGAACTTGTTAAAAACATTGAAGCCTATTTTGCTGAAATAAAAGCAGTGTATATTGCCGATGGGCATCACCGTTCGTCCTCTTCAGCATTACTGGCAAACGATCTTAAAAACGAAAACCCGGAACACACAGGTACTGAAGCTTATAACTATTTTATGAGTTTCTTAATTCCGGAAAGCGATCTTAAGATCTATGAATTTAACCGCCTGGTAAAAGGGTTGCATGGTTTGACAAAAGAGGAGTTCCTTATAAAACTGGACGCCATGTACCGTATTGAAAACAGAGGGGTTGCCTATTATAAGCCTTCAAAAAAGAACCACTTTAGCATGTATCTGGATGGTGAGTTTTACTCGTTATACCTTCGGAAAAACAACTATGAAATCACCAATGCGCTGGAAGGTTTAGACACCCAGATACTCTATACCACTATTTTACAACCCATTTTAGGGATTGAAGACGTGCGTAATGACACCCGATTGGATTATTCGGACGGAAAAAAAGACATGGTTTTTGTAAAAGGAGAGGTTGATAAAGGCAATTTTACCGTTGGTTTTGGGCTACTTCCTGTGAGCGTAGAAGAAATGAAACAAATTGCAGACGAAGGCTTGACGATGCCTCCAAAAAGCACCTACATTGAACCTAAACTGAGGAGTGGCGTTACTATTTATGAGTTTTAATAATTCAGCAAAACGTATTTAGACGGTATCCACATAAAAAAAAGTAAATCACAATTCAGAAACTACACCTTTTAAATGTCCATACAAAAAAACATAACTTCTTTTAAAAACAATATTCCTGAAACTGTAACCCTTGTCGCGGTTTCAAAAACCAAGCCTGTGAGCGACATTATGGAAGCCTACAATGCCGGGCAACGCATATTTGGCGAAAATAAAGTACAGGAAATGGAAGCCAAATGGCAGGAACTTCCTAAGGATATCGCATGGCACATGATTGGTCACGTGCAGCGCAATAAGGTAAAATATATGGCGCCTTTTGTAAGTTTAATTGAAGCCGTAGACAGCAAACGTTTGCTAAAGGAAATTAATAAAGAAGCCAAAAAGAATGACCGGGTGATTAAGTGTCTTTTACAAATTAAAATTGCAGAAGAAGACAGTAAATTTGGTTTAAGTGAAGCTGAAGCCAGAGAATTGTTAGCTTCAGAAGCCTATCAGAAGTATGATAATATTTCGGTCGTAGGCCTTATGGGAATGGCTACCTTTACAGATAATGAAGCACAAATAAGAACCGAATTTAAAAAACTGAAACGCGTGTATGACGATTTTAGTACCACCCATAAAAATTTCAGCATTGTAAGCATGGGCATGAGTGGCGACTACCCCATTGCCATAGAAGAAGGAAGCACCATGATACGTGTGGGAAGTGCTATCTTTGGCGAACGAAATTAGGAATACAAAAATTTCTGAAACAATTTTAAACTATTAGCCACGTTAGCGCACTTTAAACTTTAGACCCTTAATTATTTACGCAATACTAGACATAGAGACTACCGGAGGTAAGTACAACGAAGAAGGCATTACTGAAATAGCCATTTACCGTTTTGACGGGCATAAAATAGTAGATCAGTTTGCCAGCCTGGTTAACCCAGAGCGCAAAATACAGCCTTTTGTAGTAAACCTTACCGGCATTAATAATGAAATGCTCCGGAGCGCCCCAAAATTTTACGAAATAGCCAAACGCATTATTGAAATTACAAACGGAGCTATTATCGTGGCGCACAATGCTAAGTTTGACAATCGGATTTTAACTACAGAATTTGACCGTTTGGGTTACGATTTCAACAAAAACACCCTTTGCACGGTAGAGCTTAGTAAAGAGCTCATTCCCGAGATGCCCTCCTATAGTTTAGGAAAATTAGTGCGTTCTCTTGGTATTCCTATTACCGACAGGCACCGGGCACAGGGCGATGCCAAGGCTACAGTAGAGCTTTTTAAGCTATTGCTACAAAAAGATGTAAACAAAAATATTATACAGGCTTCGGTTCGCAAAGATCCTAAACGGCATCTGGATACCAAATTATTAGACCTTATTGCAGAAGCACCTTCGGAAACAGGAGTGTATTATATGCATAATGAAGAAGGTGAGATAATTTATATTGGCAAGAGCAAGAATATAAAAAAACGCCTCACCCAGCATTTTACAAACGACAATAGAAAATCCAAGAAAATACAAGTAGAAGTAGCCGCCGTTACCTATGAACTCACAGGCAACGAACTAATTGCCCTTTTAAAAGAAAGCGAAGAGATTAAACGGAAAAAACCAACGTATAATCGTGCACTTCGTAAAACGTTGTTTCAATACCAATTAGGTTCTTTTGTAGATGAAGATGATTATATAAATCTTAAAATTGAAAAGGCAGACAATGCCAAACCAGCTATTACAACGTTTAGCAATTACCAGCAGGCAAAATCCTCTTTATTTGCAATCACCGAGAAATACGATTTGTGCCAAAAATTAACAGGACTCTATAAAACCAATAGCAATTGTTTTAATTATACCGTAAAAAATTGTGAAGGAGCCTGTATAAAACTTGAAAATGCCAGAGATTATAACATACGGGTACAGTTATTTTTAGACGAGTATAGCTATGCCAACCAGCATATGCTAATTATAGATCGCGGACGCGATGTGGACGAACGCTCTGTTATTTTAATTGAAAATGGGGTGTATAAAGGCTTCGGATTTTATAGTTTAAACTATCAAATTACCAATCCGGAAGTCTTAAAATCTATTATCACGCCAATGACAAATAACAGAGATGCCCAGCATATTATACAAGCATACCTCAAAAAAAGAAGGGTGTTAAAAATCATTCCGTTGGCTCCAGAGCCTTCAAATTAAAGAAACTTACTTACATTTATAGCACACAAAAAATTCTCCTCTTTGGAACCCACAAAAAACAGTACCTGGCGCGCTAATTTACACGCCATCATATATGAAGCAGACACACCCATGGGGAAGTTGTTTGACGTGGTGTTGCTCATCCTCATTTTGCTAAGTGTTATTTTTGTAATGATAGAGAGTGTGCGAGGCTGGCCAGGCTATGTGTACGATTATCTGTATTATGGTGAATGGGTTATTACCATTTTTTTTACGTTTGAGTATATTGCCCGTATTCTCACCATTAAACGCCCTTCCAAATACATTTTTAGTTTTTATGGAATTATAGATTTTTTATCTACTATACCGCTATATCTGTCATTTATCCTTGCCGGCAGTAGTTTTTTACTCACCGTTAGAGCATTACGACTCCTGCGGGTGTTTAGAATATTAAAAATAACAAGGTATATAGGTGAGTCCAATAAGCTCAAGAAAGCTCTTTTGGACAGCCGCCCCAAGATTTTTGTATTTCTGTTTGCCGTGCTAATTATATCTATTATTGCTGGTACCATAATGTATATTGTTGAAGGTGAACAAAGTGGCTTTGTAAGTATTCCCGTGAGTGTGTATTGGTGTATTGTTACCTTAACCACCGTTGGGTTTGGGGATATTGCTCCTGTAACCCCGCTTGGGCAATTAATAGCGGCGGTTATTATGATCATGGGGTATGGAATTATTGCTGTGCCCACCGGAATTGTAAGTGCAGAATACACCAAAAATATGACGAATACGAAAGTAAGCGACAAAGAGTATGTGCACGTT
>PANU01000028.1 GCA_002707745.1 Flavobacteriaceae bacterium | reverse complement strand
CCACCGGAAGCATAGATGTAACGCAAACTACTGGCTTACCTTCTGGGAGTGTCTTTCCTGTAGGAACAACAACCAATACTTTTGAGATAACCGATGCTTCAGGAAATACTGCTTCATGTAGTTTTGACATTACCGTAAACGATGTAGAAGGTCCTGCAATTACCTGTCCTGCACCTATTACGGTAGGTAACGATCCTGGTAGTTGTGGTGCAGTTGTAACCTTTACTGTGCCAATTTCGGATAACTGCCCCAATCCGGTATTCACACAAACCAGCGGGTTGGCCAGTGGAAGCTTATTTCCAATAGGTACCACTACAAACTCGTATGAAATAACCGATGCCTCAGGACTTACTAGTACGTGTACGTTTGATGTTACTGTAAACGATACAGAAGCGCCCTCAATTTCTTGTCCAGGAAACATTACAGTAGGCAACGATCCAGGCGATTGTGGTGCTGTAGTAACCTTTGACGTACCAGTATCCGACAATTGTCCTGGGGAAGTACTTGCCCAAACCAACGGATTGGCCAGTGGAAGCATATTTCCTATTGGAACTACTACAAATACCTTTGAAGTAACCGATGCTTCGGGACTTACCACCATGTGTACTTTTGATGTTATTGTAACTGATACACAAGCACCCATCGTAAACTGTACAGATATTACCATACAGCTGGATGCTTCAGGAATGGCTACCATTACTCCAAATGATATAGGTGGTACAAGTACCGATAATTGTGGTATTGCAAGCGAAACGCTAAACATAGATACTTTTAACTGTAATAACGTTGGGCTTATTAACAATGTAATACTTACAGTTACAGATGACTCTGGAAATAGTACTAGTTGTGTAGCTACTGTAACCGTAGAAGACACTATTCCAATAACTGTGCTTTGCCAGGATATAACAGCTACGCTAGATAATAATGGAGAAGTTACCATAGAGCCAGAAGACGTAGATGCCGGTAGTTTCGATAATTGTGATATTACAAGTATGAGCCTGTCTCAGGATACATTTACCTGTGCCGATGTTGGACCAAATGAAGTAACGCTTACAGTTACCAACTCCAACGATGAAACAGCAACCTGTACTGCTATAGTTACAGTTCAGGAAACTATTTTACCACCTATGGCAATTTGCCAAAACGTTACAGCTCCCTTAGGAGAAAACGGAATGGTTACAGTTTTGCCAGAAGCTATTAATAATAATTCATTAGGAATTGGTTGTAATGGTACATTAAGTTTAGATTTGGATACATTTACCTGTGAAGATGTGGGGCCTCCTATCCCAGTAATACTAACTGTTATGAACGAAAACGGGGTTATTGATACCTGTCAGGCTTTTATACACGTAGTAGATTCTTTAGATCCAACTATAACCTGTCCAGAAGACCAGTATATCCCAGCAACAGATTCGTACACCTTGCCAGATTACTTTGCAACTGGCGATGCGGTAGGTGTAGATAATTGTAATCTTACCCTTTCCCAAACCCCTCCTCCAGGTACTGTGCTGTTACCCGGTAGCTATAATATTATAATGGGTGTAACAGACCCTTCAAATAATGAGGAAATTTGTGTATTTCAGTTGCATATTGAGGGAATTTTAGGGGTTGATAATACTCCAGATATTGGATCGGTGTTGGTATATCCTAACCCAGCCAGTACTTATTTTGCAGTGGCAAATCCGCAAGGAATTTCCTTAAATGATGTTTCAATTTATGATGTGGGTGGAAGGCTCATAAAAAAAGTAGATCTTTCAAATATGGGTGTCGACCAGCATATAGATATTTCAGAACTGGCAAGTGCTACCTATATGGTACTTATTACTTCTGAAGAAGGACAGCTTGTAAAACAGTTGATAAAACAATAGAAAATGCAATTCTTTAAAATCCCTTCTCATACGAAGGGATTTTTTTATGCTATAATTTTTACACCTTTCCAGAATGCAATATACCCTTCTATAGGTTTAGCAGCATGACTGGTTTCTGGATAATACCAGGCTGCGTCTTCATTGGTCTTCCCATCCACCTCTATGGTGTAGTACGATGCATCTCCTTTCCAGGGACAATGGCTATGCGTGTCGGTTTTTTTAAAGTATACTTTATGTATTGCTTCGGGTGGGAAGTAATGGTTGTTTTCCACAACTACAGTGTCATTACTTTCGGCTATAATAGTGTTATTCCAAATGGCTTTCATGGTGTTTAATTTACAAGTAGAGCTTTGCTAAGAAGCTGAAAATTTAGTATTATTATTCCGCTAATACAAAGAGTTGGTAACCGCTATGTAAGAGTGTATCAATTACTTTTAATCTAATTTTCTTCTGAAAACATAATCTTTATAGTAGCCTTTTTCGTCTTTAAATGAAGTTTCAATTACTAATCCAGCTGCATCTGCAAGCCATTGTACGACTTTATCATCATATTTTTGAGAAATTTCGGTATGAATGGTTTCCCAGGGGTCAAAATCTATAGTGAGGCCTAAAGCTTCTATGGAAACTTTCATAGCTTCGGTTGCTACTAAAAAACTTTTTGCGGTGCCGGATTCCGGGTCGTAACTTTCCCAGTGTTTAAATTTTTCTACTTTAAAATCAGCTTCCAGTTCTCGGTTAATCCTGTGTAATAAATTTTTGTTGAAAGCTGCTGTTACTCCTGTGGGATCATTGTAGGCATCTAAAATTATTTGTGGATTCTTTTTTTGGTCAAAGCCCATAAATAATAAGTCTTCTGGACCCATAATGTCTTTTAACTTGGTAAGGAAATCTATGGCTTTGTCATGTAGTAAATTGCCAATATTAGACCCTAAAACCATTAAAACCTTTTTTCGGGAGTTGTATTTTTGTAAGCGTTCCAACACTTCAAAATACATCCCTTTTTCACCGTCTACAGTAACGTCTGGAAGTTCGTTTGCAAGGGTTTCAGCTAAAGAGTTAATGGCATTCTGACTTATATCTATAGGTTTGTAAACAAAGTCGAAATTATTATCGGACAGATACCGCAATACTATTTTTGTTTTTTTTCCATCGCCTGCTCCCAGTTCAATGAGGTCGAAACCAGTTTTTGGGTTATTAAATAATGTTGCTATTTCTTGTGTGTGGCATGATAAAATATTGAATTCACAGCTCGTGAGATAATATTCGGGAAGTTCCATAATATCCTGAAACAATTTATCCCCTGCTGAGTCATAAATATATTTTGAATATAAATATTTAGGAAAACTGGTAAGACCCTTGTGAACATCAGTTTTAAAAGATGTATCAATGTCTGGGGTTGTTTTACTGCTCATAGAAAGTTAGAGGTTATTTGGCTAATCTAATACCAGTGTATTGCCAGCGTAGGTTGGGTTGAAAAAAATTACGATACGTAGGTCTGGTGTGTTTGTTTGCTGTTACAACAGAGCCTCCTCTCAATACTTTCTGGTTTACCATAAACTTACCGTTATATTCACCAATAGCTCCTGGCGCTTTAGTGTATCCCGGATAGGGGAGGTAGGCACTTTCAGTCCATTCCCAGCGGTTGCCCCACTTAAAATCCTGCTGTGCTATTTCCCATTCAAATTCGGTAGGGAGGCGGCATCCTTTCCATTGTGCATAGGCAAAAGCTTCGTAATAGGAAACGTGACATAAAGGAGCCTCCGGAATAAGTTTTTGTAAGCCCTGTAAGGTGTAATGATGCCAGTGTCCCTCTACATAATGCCAGTACATGGGTTGTGTTTGCTTTTCTTGCTGTACCCATTCCCAACCGTCTGCGTGCCAGTGGTTAAAATCTTTGTATCCTCCTGCTTCTATAAATTCAATAAACTCACCATTGGTAACCAGTTTGTTCGAAATCTCGAAATTTTGAATATAGGTTTTGTGGCGTCCTAACTCGTTATCATAACAAAAGGAATCCTTGCTGTGACCAATTTCATATACCCCTTCTTCATACCGAAGCCATTGTTGGGCTTCTTCTTCTATGAGGTGTTCAGTAAAATGGTTGTTGTATTTAGGGAGTAACGGGTTGTTGCCAAAAATATATTTTATATCCGTCATCAATAACTCCTGATGTTGTTTTTCATGGTGTATGCCAATAAGAAGCACTTCTTCTATTTCTGCGGAAATTTCAGCAGAAAGGAATTCCTTTAGTTCATTGGTAACATAGTGTCTGTAATCGTACACCTTGGCAACTCCGGGACGTGATAAATTGCCGCGATCACTCCGGATAACACGTTCACCTAGGGTTTCATAATAGCTGTTAAAAACGAAGGCAAAATCTTCGTGAAATATATTGTAATTGGGTTTGTGGCGTTTCAGTATAAATTCTTCAAAAAACCACGTTGTGTGCCCCAGATGCCATTTAGGCGGGGAAACATCTATAATGGGTTGTACAACGTAATCTTCAATCTCCAAGGGCTTACAGAGTGTTTCGGTGTGTTCTCGGGTTTCGGTAAATAGTTGTAGAAGGGTTTTTGTTTTAATCATAAAAAAAAGCACAGAAACGTTGATTTTTCTGTGCTTTAAATATACTAATTCTTGAAATTTTTAGAGGCTGTAATTTTCGTTAAACCCTTGTTAAACTAGCCTAATATGAATATAAGCGGTAAATTAAATTGAGTTACTACTGGTTTACCATCGTGTTTGGCAGGGGTTAATCTGGGTAGCAGATTGAGAACTCTTTTGGTTTCTTTTTCTAATTGCGGATGGGCTGTACGGACTTTAATGTTGGTTGCTTTACCAGTTTTGTCTATGGTAAATTGTGCGTAAACACGTATCCTTTTTTCGTTTAGGTTTAGGTTTTTAAAAAGACCTGCGTTAAACTTTTGCTTTGCAAAACTTTCAATTGCTTGTTGGGTACATTGTCTGTTTTCTGCTACAGTGCCTGACGTACATTCACTATGTAATGGGGGAATTTCAACTGTTTCAAAAGATAAATGTTCGGTTTGAGCAGGAGCCGTTATAAAACTAAAAAGGCACAATAGTGGAAGTAAAAACTTCATTTAGCGTCCAGTCTTGAACGTAATAGGTACTACGTATTTAATAGGTTTTGGCTTTCCGCCCATCATTCCGGGCTTTTGCATTTTTGGGATAAGACCAATATTTCTTTTAGCTTCATTTTGTAAGGCTGTAGTTCCTCCTGAGATTTTTTTAATGTCTACAAGTCCTTTTTCGTCTATAAAGAATTCTACGATCACACGCCCTTGTTCATTTTTTTTATAAGCATCTGTAGGGTACTTGAAATTTTTAGCAATATGTGTTGCTAATTTTTGTTTGAAACAATGATCGCGCTGAGTAGCACTTCCAGATTCACACCCTGGCCAGACAGGGGCCAGTTCTTTCATGGTTAAGGTATTTTTTTGAACATCTCCCCATTCTTCTTGAGCGAAAAGTGATGTAGAAAGAAAAAGGCTAAAAATAACTAAGGCGTATTTCATAAGTGTATAGGTTTTATACCGCAACAGCACCTTTAATATGTGGATGCGGATTGTAATTTACTAGTGTAAAGTCATCAAATTTAAAGCCAAATATATCTTTTATCTCTTTATTTAACAACATTTTTGGTAATGGACGTATTTCCCGGGACAATTGTAACTCTAATTGTTCAAAATGATTGCTGTATATATGGGCATCTCCAAAGGTATGCACAAAATCTCCCGCCTGGTAGCCACAAACTTGCGCCATCATCATGGTAAGGAGCGCGTAAGAAGCTATGTTAAAGGGGACTCCCAGGAAAATATCTGCACTGCGTTGGTATAGTTGACAGGATAATTTTCTTGTACTTTCGTCACCTTCTATTTCTGGAGCACTAACATAAAATTGAAAAAATGCATGGCATGGAGGCAATGCGGCTTTCCCCTTTGCCACATTTTCAGAAAACGGAACCGATGTGTCTGGCATTACGCTGGGATTCCATGCACTTACCAGCATTCTACGGCTGTCTGGATTGGTTTTCAGGGTTTTAATAATGTCGGTAATCTGGTCAATTTCTTCACTGTTCCAGTTGCGCCACTGGTGACCGTAAACAGGACCCAGATCGCCTTTTTCATCTGCCCACTCATTCCAGATGCGTACCCCGTTTTCTTGCAGGTATTTAATGTTTGTGTCGCCATTTAAAAACCACAGTAGTTCGTAAATAATAGATTTAAGATGTAGTTTTTTAGTGGTTACCATGGGAAATCCTTCACTTAAATCGAACCGCATTTGGTATCCAAAAACACTTTTTGTGCCTGTACCTGTGCGGTCATTTTTAACGTTACCGTGTTCTAAAACGTGTTTAACTAATTCGTGGTATTGCTTCATCTGCCAAATAATTTATGGAGCTAAATGTAATTAATCACTTGCGATTACAAAAATGGAAACCCCATGGATTTATTACGAGTTATTAACCTCTTGCAATTGTTAAAAATTTCTTAAATTAGCTTGTCAACTTATTAGTATGGAAAAAGTATATAGCTTATCAAGTGGTGAATTAAAATGTTATGGTACTTATGCCATATTCGATTTTACCGGTCATGATTACGGCGTTAAAGAAGCTGAAGAGTTTTTAGCTGTTTTAAATACACATTATAAGAATAGAACCTGTGTAGTTATTTCTGATAGAAAATTAACTAAAAATATAAACCCAGAAGTGTATACTGCAGCACGTTCTCAAGCAATTATGGGGATTGCTATTGTGTCTGAAGATGCAGGAGTGCGTGAAGAGGCAATTATAGAGCAGTCTTTATTTGACGGGGCTTTTAGCTTTTTTACTACTATGGAAGATGCTATAGGTTGGTCAAAAACAGTTGTTAAAGATGCCTAGCCAATTAACATGCCTGCAATTGTTGCGGTAAGTAATGCAGCTACTGTACCTCCAATTAATGCTTTTATTCCAAATTTTGCTAAGGTTTTACGTTGTTTTGGTGCCAATACACCAATTCCGCCAATCTGTATCCCTATAGATGCAAAATTTGCAAACCCACATAGTGCATACGTTGCAATTACAATAGAGCGATAGTTGGTAATAGCTCCGGCTTGTTTTAATTCACTTAAGGAAGCATAGGCAAAGAACTCATTCAAGATAGTTTTTTCACCTAATAACTGGCCTACTACAATCATATCTTCTGTTGGTACTCCAATAATCCAGGCAATAGGTGCAAATACATTTCCTAAAATATATTGGAGTGAAAATCCGTTGTAGCGTCCTTCAGTGGCCGAAGCGATTACATCATTTAATCCAGTAGGGGCGCCAATTATATCTACTGTAATCCAATTAAAAACGGCAATAACAGCAGTAAAAACCAATAGCATGGCTCCAACATTTACAGCTAGTTTTAGCCCTTCTGTAGTTCCTCTGGAAATGGCGTCAAGTACATTTGTTCCTATCTTCTCTTTACTAATATCTAGTTTTTTATCTACGGTTTTGGTTTCTGGGTACAGCATTTTAGCAATTATAATGGCAGCGGGAGCCGACATGATAGAAGCAGTTAACAGGTGTTTTGCAAAAATTATTTTCTCAACATCGCTATCGCCTCCTAAAAAGGCAATAAAAGCGGCTAAAACTCCTCCTGCAATGGTAGCCATGCCCCCCACCATTAAGCAAAGCATTTCAGATTTTGTCATGCGATCCAGATAGGGTTTTACTACAAGTGGTGCTTCGGTTTGTCCTATAAAAATGTTTGCAGCTGCAGCCAGACTTTCGGCACCGGAAAGACGCATGGTTTTACTCATAACCCAGGCAAAAGCCTTTACAAATAGTTGTAGTATGCCCAAATAATAAAGCAAGGATGTAAATGCCGAAAAGAATACAATAGTAGGTAGCACTTTAAAAGCAAAGATGTACCCAAATGTATCCATGTCTGTTACCAAGCCCCCAAAGAGAAATTCGGCTCCTTTTTCACTGAAATTAAGAAACGTCACTACTTTGTCGCTAATCCAATCAAAAATACTGGCTACAAAGGGCACTTTTAAAACTAACAGAGCAAAAATAATCTGTAAGGCGAGTCCTGTTCCTACCAGGCGCCAGTTTATGTTTTTTCGGTTACTGCTTAATAAAAAACAGACCAGAAGTAAAAAAACCATTCCCAGCATACCTCTGGATATACTTGTTACGCTTATGCCTAAGCCTTTTGAAACATCTAGTGCAACATTATTTTTGCTAGTATCCCCAATTTTTTGAATAGGGGTTGTAACTTCAGATACTTCGGTTTGTGAGGGACTGGAAAAACGGTACGTGATATCGTTTTCAGTAAAAGTAAGCTCGGTGTCGGTGAGTTTGGTAATTCTGTACCGCCTAATGGTATCTTTAGGGGTGTTGTAGAAAAGAACCAAAAGGTTGTTTTGATAGATGTAATCTCCCGTTGCTTTTAAGTTGTCTTTTGCTGCGAGCTGGTAGGTAAATACTCCTTCATTTAGAGAAAAAGTATCTTCATTTGTAATATTGAAAAGTGAATTTCCTGAAGCATCCTCAATGGCTGAAAAGTTCCAGTTTTTTTCAATAGATTGTCCGTATCCAGTTCCGAAACACCCTAAAATCAAACATAAAAAAATAAATTTTTGAAATTTTTTCATACTGAAAAAAAGAGGTGCGTTAGGAGCGTTTGGAAATTTCGTCTCTTATGCTTGCAGCCCGTTCATAATCTTCATTACTCACAGCTTCATCCAGCATAGTGTTAAGTTCTTTGATGGTGTATTTAGAAAAATCTTCGGCTTTTTTTGGGGTGGATTCGGTGTCATCTCCCAGGATAAGTTCTTCTAAGATGCTTTCTTCTTCTTTGGAAATTTTCTTCTTTTTACTAGGAGTAGATTTTAAATAGATACCCGCTTTTTCCAAAATAGCCTTATAGGTAAAAATGGGAGCTTTAAACCGAAGTGCCAGGGCAATAGCGTCACTGGTTCGGGCATCTATAATTTCTTCCAGATTGTCGCGTTCGCAAATAATACTGGAATAAAAAACACCGTCCACCAGTTTATGAATAATTACCTGCTTGACTACAATAGCAAACCTGTCGGCAAAATTTTTAAATAAATCGTGGGTAAGGGGGCGCGGGGGTTTTATTTCCTTTTCCAGAGCAATGGCAATGGACTGGGCTTCAAAGGCACCAATAACAATGGGAAGTTTGCGCTCGCCATCTACTTCATTTAAAATAAGTGCATAGGCGCCATTTTGCGTTTGGCTGTACGAAATTCCTTTTATGTTTAATCTAACCAGGCTCATGTTGGGTAATCGGTTTTCAATACTCTGTAAAAAAAAAAGGCTGTTTAAATAAGCTTAGCAAATTTAAACAGCCCATTTCGAGGCACAAATTACTAAAATTAGCTGTTGTTTGCTTCGATACAATTTTAAATTTTTTGTTTCACACAAAAATTAAAACAGCATAACAACTTTTTGTGGCTATATATTTAATTATTTTGAGCTTTAAATTCTTTTAATTTTTCAACCAGTTGAGGAACAATTTCAAAAGCATCCCCTACAATTCCGTAATCTGCTGCTTTAAAGAAAGGTGCTTCCGGATCGTTATTAATAACCACTTTTGTTTTTGAAGCATTAATTCCTGCCAGGTGCTGAATAGCGCCAGAAATACCAATTGCAATGTACAGGTTAGAGGCTACAGGTTTTCCTGTTTGTCCTACGTGCTCGCTGTGTGGTCTCCAGCCCATATCGCTTACCGGTTTAGAACAAGCGGTTGCTGCTCCCAGGGTTTCGGCTAGCTCTTCTATCATTCCCCAGTTTTCCGGGCCTTTCATTCCACGACCGGCAGATACAACTATTTCGGCATCGGCTATAGTTACTTTGTCCGTTGCTTTGTCTACCGAAACTACTTCGGTAGAAAAATCGTCTTCAGATAAAGAGGGTGAAAAAGCTTCGGTTGTTGCGGAAGTTTCGTTCTCTTTAATTCCGTAGGCATTTTTACCTAAACCTAGTACTTTTATTTCAGTATTTATTTCAGTATTACTAAAAGCTTTGTTAGTAAAAACACTATGCTTTACGGTAAAGGGAGATGTTGAAGAAGGCAATTCTGTTACATTTGGAACATATCCAGCTTCCAGATTTACGGCTACCAATGGTGCCATAAATTTGCTGTTTGCACTGGAAGTAAGCACTACTACTTTGGCTCCTTCAGCATTTGCTGCCTGTGCCAATACATCTGCGTAAGCTTCTGCATTAAAGTTGTTTAACTTGTCGTTGGAAACTTCCAATACTTTTGAAGCTCCATATTTTCCTAATTCTGAAGCATCGCCGCCGTTTACTGAAACTGCGGTAACGCTGGTTCCCATTGCATCTGCGATTCCTTTTGCGTAAGAAACTGCTTCGTGGGCTATTTTTTTGAATGATCCGTCTTCGGATTCTGTATATACTAAAACGCTCATGTTTTTTTATGATTTTGTGTTATGAGTTTTGAGCTGTGAGTTTCTGTGAACGCTTGGCTCTACACTCCTAACCTGATTTATATTACCTTGGCTTCGTTGTGTAAAAGATCTATCAACTCATCTACGTTGTCAACTAATTTTACAGCTCCTTTTGGGGCTGGTTTTTCGAAGGCTTTTGTATTGGTTTCGGCATTGGCATCAATTGGCTCCTTGACATGTAAGGGCTTAGAACGCGCTTGCATAATCCCGCGCATGTTTGGAATACGCAGGTCGCTTTCTTCTACCAATCCTTTTTGACCTCCTACTACAAGGGGGAGTTTGGTGCTAATAGTTTCTTTACCTCCGTCAATTTCACGAATGGCAGTAGCGCTATCGCCTTCAATTTCCAGGCTTATGCAGGTGTTTACAAAATTGGCATCTATCATTTTGGCAACCATTCCTGGAACCATTCCGCCGTTATAATCGATGGACTCTCGTCCGCCAATCACCAGATCGTATCCGCCTTCTTTTACAACGTTTGCCAGTTGTTTTGCAACGCTGTAGCCATCGGTTGCCGGGGTGTTTACTCTAATAGCTTCATCTGCGCCAATAGCTAAAGCTTTGCGAAGTGTAGGTTCGGTTTCTGCGCCTCCCACATTTACAACGTGTACAGTAGCGCCTTGTTTTTCCTTAAACCACATAGCACGGGTAAGACCAAACTCATCGTTAGGGTTAATTACAAACTGTACCCCGCTGGTGTCAAACTTTGTGTCACCCTCGGTAAAATTAATCTTGGAAGTAGTATCCGGCACGTGGCTGATGCATACTAATATTTTCATATAAATTTCTTTAAATTGAACAATTTCTTGTTGAAAATCTAAAGCTGAAACGCTTTAAATTTGTGGATGCCAAAGATACCAAATATTATTCAGAAATACTATGCGTGCATAGTAAAAAATCATTTGACATAAAGAAATTTGTCTCATAGGGTTTAAGTACCCTTAAATAATATTATTTTTGTCCTATACTTTTGCCTACTTAGAGTTGAAATAATGAAATCGTTGCTTGCATTGAGTAATTTTTATTATAAGTTTAATTAAATTATCACCCACCAGAGCGAAGTCGAAACATGAAAACACTACAATTTAGAGAAGCCATCTGCGAAGCAATGAGCGAAGAAATGCGCAAAGACGAGGCCATTTATTTAATGGGAGAAGAAGTCGCAGAATACAATGGAGCCTATAAAGCCAGCAAAGGAATGTTGGACGAGTTTGGTGCCAAACGCGTTATAGATACACCTATTTCGGAACTTGGTTTTGCGGGAGTGGCTATAGGGAGTACTATGACTGGCAACAGGCCAATTGTTGAATTTATGACCTTTAACTTTTCGCTGGTTGGAATAGACCAGATAATTAACAACGCGGCCAAAATCCGACAAATGAGTGGTGGGCAAATTAATTGCCCTATCGTATTTAGAGGGCCAACAGCTTCAGCTGGTCAGTTGGCAGCTACGCACTCACAAGCTTTTGAAAGCTGGTTTGCAAATACGCCAGGATTAAAAGTGGTAGTACCAAGTAATCCGGCAGATGCTAAAGGATTGCTAAAAAGTGCCATTCGCGATGACGACCCTGTAATTTTTATGGAGAGCGAGCAAATGTATGGAGATAAGGGAGAAGTGCCAGAAGGGGAGTATTTAATTCCGTTAGGCGTTGCCGATATTAAAAGAAAAGGAACCGATGTGACCATTGTTTCCTTCGGAAAAATTATAAAAGAAGCCTACAAAGCAGCCGAAGAGCTCGCTAAAGAAGGCATTGAATGTGAAATTATAGACCTTCGTACCGTTCGACCTATGGACCATGACGCCATTCTGGAATCGGTAAAAAAGACCAATCGCTTAGTAGTTTTGGAAGAAGCGTGGCCTTTTGGAAATGTAGCCACCGAAATAACCTACCAGGTGCAAAGCCAGATATTCGATTATCTGGATGCTCCCATCATAAAAATTAACACCGCAGATACGCCAGCGCCTTATTCACCTGTGTTGCTAAAAGAATGGTTGCCTGATAGTGAAGATGTAATTAAAGCGGTAAAAAAGGTCATGTACAAGGACTAATCGTCCCAAGCACCAAAAAATCAAATCCCAGATCCCAAGAGACTTCATTTTGTGATTTGGGATTTTTCTTATTGAGATTTTCTGCAAAACAGTCTTTTTAAGATTATTTTAATTGGCAAACAACCCAATAATTACGTTATTTGCGTTCGCCACAGTTGCTAAAATTGAATAGTTTCTTGCGCGATACCTACTTATGAAGCACTTTTACTTCTTCTTTTTTATATTAGTATCTACGCTTGCCTTCTCGCAAACTAAAGTGAGTGGGGTGGTAAAAGATGCTACAGGAACATCGGTTGCTTTTGCCAATGTAATTTTTAAAGACAGTAACGTAGGTACTATCACCAATGAAGATGGACGGTTTTATCTGGAAAGTGATGAAGATTATGATGCCGTCTTGTTTTCATTTATAGGGTATGAAACCAAAGAAGTTCTTTTGGAAGAAAGAACTACCTATAAAATGGAAATTATACTTGCTGAAGAAGCCTCTGCCCTGGACGAAGTAGTAATATTTAGCGGTAAAACTTCAAAAAAGGACAATCCGGCGTTGGATATTCTTCGGAAAATATGGGAAAACCGTAGGGAGAATGGAGTAAAAAAATTCAACCAGTATAGTTACGATAAATATGAAAAGTTAGAATTTGATCTTAATACTATAGATTCTACCTTAATAAAAAGCAAGATTTTTAAGGGAATGGAATTTATCTGGGATCAGATAGACACCTCTAATATTACAGGAAATAGTTACCTGCCCATTTTTATAAACGAAGCCATTTCAAAAGTGTATGGGGATAATATTCTTAATGAAGAAAAAGAAATTCTAGAAGGGAATAAAAACAGCGGATTTGAAAATAACCAGACACTTATTGCTTTTGTAAAAGATTTATATAAGGATTATGACGTGTATGAGAATTACCTGAAGTTTTTCGATAAAGCTTTTACCAGTCCGCTTTCACGAACAGGAATAGATGTTTATAATTACGTTTTGTTAGACAGTGCCTACCGGGATAATAAATGGTGTTACAATATTATATACTACCCACGCCGAAAGGGAGAACTTACGTTTAAGGGAGATTTTTGGGTAAACGATACCACTTTTGCGATCAAGGAAATTAACCTTCGGGCTTCTAAAAGTGCCAATCTTAATTGGGTTCGCGAGGTCTATATTGAACAGGAATTTGACGTGCTAAACGATTCTATTTTCTTAATTACCAGAGATTATTTTTTGAGCGATTTCAGTTTAAGGAAAAAAGAAGAAGCCCAGGGCGTGTATGGGAGAAGAACTACCCTGTACGATAATTATTCGTTCAATATTCCAAAAGATGAAAGTTTTTATGGAGAACAGGTAGATCCCTATCGGGAAGAAATATACAACCGTCCCGATTCATTTTGGGAAGAAAAACGGATGGAAGAACTTAATAAGGATGAAAAGGGAGTCTATAGAATGTTGGATACCCTAAAGACCGTTCCTCGTTTCCAAACTTTCTATAAAATAGGAGCAACCTTAGCCACTGGGTATTACCAAGTGGGTAATTTAGACTTTGGTCCAGTATTTTCTGTATTTGGTTTTAATGAAGCTGAAGGGTTGCGAATCCGCTTGGGAGGACGAACGTATTTTAGTCAAAACGATCCGTGGCGTTTGGAAGTTTTTGGAGCATATGGGTTTAGGGACGACCGTTTTAAATACGGTCTTTCGGCAAAGTGGTTATTGGATAGAAAAAGCAGGCTTACCGTTTTTGCCGGAAACCGGAAAGATGTGGAGCAAACCGGAGCAAGCCTTACCACCAGCAATGACGTGTTAGGGCGAAGTTTGGCCTCTTCTTCGCTAATCTCGGTAGGGGCAAACGACAGGCTAACACGTGTAAACTTAACTACAGCAGGATTTTCTTTTGAGCCGGCTAAAAATTTTAATACCAGAATCACAGCCTCTTACCGAACATTAGAGTCTGCTACCGATACCTTTAGCCTGGACTATCTTGATGAAAACGGAGTGGTGCAATCCCAGATTTCACAACCCGAAATTGAACTCGGACTTTTTTACACTCCAAAAAGAAAAACTTCGGGCTACGGTGTAGAACGTACCATAATTAACGATGGCGATTACGCTAATTACTTTTTGGGGTATACCTACGGAGTAAAAGATGCTTTTGGGGGAGATTTTGAGTACTCAAAACTTCAGGCATTGTACAGTCAGCCCTGGAATATTGGAGGGATTGGAAGGTTGTTAACCACCGTAGAAGCTGGTACAATTTTCGATCCGGTACCGCTTGGCCTGTTAAGTCCAATTCCGGGAAATCAAACGTATTTTAGTTTGTATAACGCGTTTACTAATCTCGACTATTATGAATTTGTGAGCGATACGTATGCTTCCTTGCACTTACAGCACAATTTTGGCGGAAGGATTTTTTCCAGGATTCCGTTTTTAAGAGATCTGGATTTGCGTGAAGTAATTGGTTTTAGAGCCGTATATGGTCAAATATCAGATGAAAACATTGCACTAAATGCTCCTAACGGATTAATGCTTCAAGCGCCTGAAGACATTTACTATGAGTATAGTGTTGGGGTTGGTAATATTTTTAGAATTTTTCGGATAGACTTTAATTTCCGTGGTAATTACCTGGATAATCCTGAGGCCAGAAAATTTGGGGTGACAGGTGTTTTTGGGTTTTCGTTCTAAGAAATCGAAATCGAACTTCTGTCCTTTGTTAAGCTTGACTTCCGTTTAGTTTAATCATGTGTACTGTGAAATCTGAATAAAAAGGAACCTTAAATAAAAACTAGTTTTACAATTTTAAGCAACCCCCAGTGCCTGCACAAACATTACTTTTGTTTACAGTAAAAACTGAAAGTGGCTATCCTTTCTTTCATATTAATTATAATCTACATCAAATAGGCTAAAATCCAAAAAAAGCGTACTTTTGCACCCCCAAAACCGAAGGTTGTTTTAAAACTATGTCCTTAGGATCCTTAGGTTAAGGTAGATAGTTCTCAATATTCTGAAAACTATATAAAATAAAAAAAATAATAGCCATGACAGCAGATAAAGTAAGCACCTTTGATGTATTAGTAGAAATTCCAAAAGGAAGCCGCAATAAATATGAATACGATTTTGAATTGAAAAAAATACGCTACGATCGTATGATTTTCTCTTCTATGATGTATCCGGCAGATTACGGTTTTGTGCCAGAAACCCTGGCTTTGGATGGTGATCCGTTAGATGTGTTAGTATTGGTAACCGAGCCTACCTTTCCTGGGTGTGTAATTGAAGTAAAGCCTATCGGCGTTTTTCATATGGCAGACGAAAAAGGACCAGACGAAAAAGTTATTTGTGTTCCGGTAAGCGACCCTATTGCAAGCCGCGTAAACGATCTAAGTGAATTAAATGAGCACTTAATCAAAGAGATTGAGCATTTTTTTCAAGTGTATAAAGACCTGGAAGAAAAGAAAGTAGATGTTGGTGGCTGGGGCGATGTACACGAAGCAAAAGAGATTGTTGCGAAATGTGTAGATAGATTTCGAGAAAGTGATATCCCGGTAAAAGATGTAAGTATCCGCTAAATCTGGTTACTTCTAAAAGCCCGATAAACAAGAGTTTATCGGGCTTTTTTAATTTGTGCTATTTCATTACATTTGCCCCACTTAATCAAACCTTAAAAAATGGAACAAAATATTATTTATGTACCTATCGCATTGGCCCTTCTAGGCCTTTTGTTTATGCTTGTTAAAATGAGCTGGGTAAAAAAACAGAGCGCTGGTAATGAGCGTATGCAGTTTATTTCAAAAAGTATTAAAGAAGGTGCTTTGGCATTTTTGTCGGCAGAATATCGTCTTCTGGTAATTTTTGCTGTTATCGCTTCTGCCTTATTATTTTTAGTGTCTACCCTGGTACCATCTACTAGCTGGATGATTGTTCCGGCTTTTATTTTGGGAGCTATCTTCTCGGCATTGGCAGGAAACATAGGAATGCGTATTGCTACCGAAGCAAACGCACGTACTGCCGAAGCTGCTAAAACCTCTTTGCCTCAAGCTCTTAAAGTTTCTTTTGGGGGAGGTACCGTAATGGGATTAGGTGTAGCAGGTCTTGCCGTACTTGGACTAAGCTTAATTTTCCTTTTCTTTTTAGGACAATTTATGGGAACCGAAGGTTCTTTTTACGATAATATGACCGTAGTGTTAGAAGCTTTAGCTGGTTTCTCACTGGGAGCAGAATCTATTGCATTATTTGCCCGTGTGGGTGGAGGTATCTATACCAAAGCTGCCGATGTAGGTGCAGATCTTGTAGGTAAAGTTGAAGCAGGAATTCCTGAAGATGATCCTCGTAACCCTGCAACCATTGCAGATAATGTGGGTGATAACGTGGGAGATGTTGCGGGTATGGGAGCCGACCTTTTTGGTTCGTATGTAGCAACAGTATTGGCGGCAATGGTTTTAGGAAACTATGTGATTAGAGATATTGCTATTGCAAATGGCGGCACTTTTTCAGATGCTTTTAACAATATGGGCCCCATTTTATTACCATTGGTAATTGCAGGAGTTGGAATACTGGCTTCTATTATAGGTACTTTTCTGGTAAGTATTAAAAATAACGACGCCAAAGAAAGCAAGGTGCAAGCTGCATTAGATCGTGGAAACTGGGCAGCGATTATCTTAACATTAATCGCTAGTTATTTCTTGATCAACTGGATGCTTCCGGAAACGATGTCTATGAAATTTTTTGGTGAAGGCGTAAAAGAGATTGCATCTATTAATGTATTCTGGGCCGCCTGTATCGGACTTGCCGTAGGGGCATTAATTTCTATGGTAACGGCTTACTACACATCCTTAGGTAAAAAACCTGTTATGGATATAGTTGAAAACTCTTCAACAGGGGCAGCTACCAACATTATTGCAGGATTATCAGTAGGGATGTACTCTACGTTTGCTTCTGTAATCTTGTTTGCAGCAGCTATTTATGGCTCGTACGAGTTGGCAGGATTTTATGGAGTAGCTTTGGCAGCTTCGGCAATGATGGCAACCACAGCTATGCAATTAGCGATTGATGCCTTTGGACCCATTGCAGATAATGCAGGGGGAGTAGCCGAAATGAGCGAACTGGAACCTCACGTAAGAGAAAGAACCGACATTCTTGACTCGGTAGGAAACACTACAGCCGCTGTAGGTAAAGGATTTGCAATTGCATCGGCTGCACTAACCGCACTGGCTTTATTTGCTGCCTATGTAACGTTTACCGGTATTGATGGAATTAATATTTTCCGCGCCGATGTATTGGCAATGTTGTTTGTAGGGGGAATGATTCCCGTAGTATTTTCAGCAATGGCAATGAAAAGTGTAGGGAAAGCAGCTATGGAGATGGTACAGGAAGTACGTCGTCAATTCCGTGAAATTCCAGGAATTATGGAAGGAACAGGAACCCCAGAATATGCAAAATGTGTCGATATTTCAACCAAAGCAGCCCTTAAAGAAATGATCTTACCCGGGTTGTTAACCATTATTACTCCTATTATAATTGGTCTTTTATTTGGTGCAGAGCCATTGGGAGGTTATATGGCAGGTGTTTGTGTAAGCGGTGTAATGTGGGCAATTTTCCAGAACAATGCCGGAGGTGCTTGGGACAACGCTAAAAAATCTTTCGAGGCTGGTGTAATGATTAATGGCGAAATGACCTACAAAGGTAGCGATGCGCACAAAGCGGCAGTAACTGGAGATACGGTTGGAGATCCGTTTAAGGATACTTCAGGACCTTCTATGAACATTCTTATTAAACTTACTTGTTTGGTGGGTCTTGTGATAGCTCCTATTCTTGGAGGCCACAGTACAGATATTGAGGCAGACACAACTACTGCCGAAGAAATGGTGTTTATAGATGAAGACGGTAACAAATCTGTTTTAACCAAAAAACCAGTGCAGCAAACTGATAAGGCAGTTAGAACCGAAATATCCAAAGAGATCATGGTAGAAATGAATACAGAAGACAATGTAACAAAAGCCGAAGTAACCATTAAAACCACAAAAAACGGCGACACTACAACCGAAACCCAAATGTTTGAAGGAACCGAAGAAGAGGTAAAAGCTAAAATTGAAGCTTTAAAAGATGCTGAAGCAAAGGTAGAAGACGACGCAAAAGTTGTGAAAAGAATAAATGTAAAAAAAACTAAAGGATAATCACAGGAACACGGGTTACTTACCAAGATGTTCGTGTTAAGCAGGCAGTTTTAAATACCCTAACCTCCTTATTAGTTAAATAACTACTAAAACCCCGCCTACTAGGCGGGGTTTTTTTATGGAATTTAGTAATTTCATACAATGAATTATCAGGATCTCATAACCCTCGGAATAGCTTTTGGGCTTGGAATGCTTGTTGGCCTTCAAAGGCAGCATACCGATAATAAAATGGCGGGGGTGCGTACTTTCACGTTAATTTCAATTTTGGGAGTAGTATCCGGATTTCTTAGCAGGGATTTAGATAACCCATTTATCCTGCCAGCTATTGGTTTGTCAATTACTGCTCTGTTGGTGATGGCAAATATGGTAAAAATGAAGAAGCTCGAGGAGACAGATATAGGCCAAACCACCGAAGTAGCTGCCTTACTTATGTTCGCAATAGGTGCATATCTGGTTTTAGGAAATCAGGTAATTGGTGTGATTGTAGGAGGCGCCATGGCGGTTTTATTGTATGTTAAAGAACACCTGCATAATTTTATTGAAAACCTAAAAGACAAAGATCTGGCTGCAATCATGACCTTTGCGGGGATTTCCCTGGTTATTCTTCCCATATTGCCTAACCAAACCTACGGCCCGTTAGATGTGCTTAATCCCAGGAATATCTGGATGATGGTGACACTCATAGTAGGGATAAGCGTTGTAGGATATTTCATTTATAAATTTGTAGGTAAAAATGTAGGTATAATCTCTAACGGAGTGTTGGGAGGTCTTATTAGTAGTACCGCTACAACGGTAAGCTATGCCCGAAAAACCGCCAAGGCAAAAAATATAGGGAAAATGGCCGCTTTTGTAATTACAGTAGCTTCCACTATCGCATTAGCACGAATCATGGTGGAAATTGGCGTTGTAATTCCGGAAAAACTGCCACAGCTTATTGTTCCATTAGCAGTGGAATTTATTTTTATGGCAATTCTTTGTGTCATTTTATTTTACCTGATCAATAAAGACACTTCGGAAGAAGATGAAATGCCAGAACCCAAAAACCCGGCCCAATTTAAGAGTGCTCTTATATTTGGTCTGTTATATGGCCTTATTTTATTGGCAGTAGCATTTACAAAAGAAGAATTTGGGAATCAAGCGTTGTATGTGGTATCAATTATTAGCGGGTTAACCGATGTAGATGCCATTACCCTTTCACTTTCTCAGCTTATGAAAGGTGGAGGGTTAGATACTAACAGTGGCTGGCGCCTTATTTTACTGGCATCCTTATCCAATCTTGTCTTTAAAGGAATAATGGCGGCTGTCTTAGGAACAAAGCAATTGGCAAAATGGGTAGGTTTTTCTTTTGGGATCTCGATCATTGCGGGGCTATTGTTAATGTGGTTATGGCCCGAAGGATGGCATTTTTAGAAATTACAAAATAAAATGAATGGCTTGGTTTAAAAAAGACCCCTTACAAATTATTCCTTTTCAGAGTTATGGAGATGCAACCCATTTTTATGCACGCGGAAGAGCGCTGGAAGACGAGAATATAGACCTCTCTAAACGCGGATTTTTATCTTTGCTGAAAATTGCATGGAAACGTTTTGAAGCCGATGAAATTCCAAATGTAAAACTACGGGTTAAATTTCCTGACGATTCGGTACACTATACTACTGCAGACGCTGCGGGCTATTTTAAAATGAAAGAGGATATTTCAGGATTGGATGCTATGGCAAATGACGAAGGCTGGCTTGCGTACGAAATGTCTTTTGAAACTACTTTTTCAGATAGAATTATTCAGAATGAAAATAGATTTCAAGGTGAAATTTTAATTCCTTCGGCCAATAGTAGTTTTGGGATTATAAGCGATATAGACGATACTATTTTACATACAGGAGTTACTTCAACTTTAAAATGGCGACTTATTTTTAACACACTATTTAAAGTGGCCGAAAGCAGGAGCCCCTTAGAAGGCGCGGCAAATTTTTACCATCTTTTACATCGGGGAGCAAGTGGAAAGGAAGCTAATCCTGTGTTTTACGTAAGCCATAGCCCGTGGAATCTATACCGATATCTGGAACTTTTTCTTCAGAAAAATAATTTTCCAAAGGGCCCTATTTTGTTAAGAACACTAGGTGCGTTGCGCGGAAGGGAAAAAGCAGAAAAACCCCAAAAGCAAACAGAGATTATTGAAATTTTAAACCGCTATCCAGAACGACAGTTTATATTAATTGGCGATGGGGGTGAGCATGACCCCGATATTTATATAGAAATAGCTGAGAGTTTCCCCAATCGTATTAAAGCTATTTACATTAGAAGCGTAAAACACAAAAAGAAGATTTTGCGAATTCAGGGGTTATTTGAAAATTACAAAACCGTACCGGCCGTTTTAGTAAAAACCAGTAAAGAAGCAATAGAACATGCTAGACAACAGGGATTTGTTCAATAAATTCAAGGTGTCCAAACATACTTAATAATCAGACAAGCTAGTTTTTAAAATACTTATACGTGGCCAATTGAGATTGAATTTTTTTGTGATCGTTGGTAACGTACTTGTTTTTTTGGTGCGCATCTACTATACGAGCCTTGACGTTATCTTTAAGCTGTAACTCAATTAAATCCTGAATTGTTTTTTTATGATCCTGATCCAGAATTGGGGTTACTACCTCAATACGGTGGCTCAGGTTTCGTTTCATCCAATCTGCAGAGCCTATATAAATTTGAGGTTCGCCATTATTTCCAAAAATATAGATACGCCCATGCTCTAAAAACCGATCCAATACCGAAGTAACGTAAATATGCTCACTTTGTCCTTTTATGCCGGGAACCAAAGAACAAATACCACGAATTAGCAACCTTATTTTTACCCCTGCATTGTTGGCACGGTAGAGCAGTTTTATCATTGCTTTGTCTTCCAGACTGTTCATTTTAAGAGTGATAGAGGCAGGCTGTCCGGCTCTGGCAAATTGCATTTCGGTCTGTACCAGTTCAGTAAAGCCACTCCGGGTGGTGTAGGGTGAAACCAGCAAACGTTTGGTTTTAGGAACTAATAATTTTTGCTGCAACACCAAAAATACTTTGTTGAGATCTTTGGTAATTTTTTTATCGGCTGTCATTAAGCCAAAGTCTGTGTATAATTTAGCTGTTTTTTCATTGAAATTCCCTGTAGCAATATAACCGTAACGTTGTTTCCCGTCGTCGGTTTTCTTTTCAATGTATAAAATTTTACTATGTATTTTAATATCGGGAAAACTATAAATTACGGTGGCTCCGTTGTCTTCAAAAATTTGTCCCCATTTTAGGTTGTTGCGTTCATCAAAACGGGCTTTTACCTCAATAAAAACTACTACTTTTTTACCGTTTTTTGCAGCGGTGACAATGGCATCATTGAGGCGGGATTCGGATGCTGCCCTGTAAATGGTCATTTTTATGGTAGTTACTTCTGGGTCTATGGCAGCTTCTTCCAGTAGTTTTATAAGCGGTTCAAAAGACTGATACGGATAGTGTAATAACTGGTCCTTTTTCTCAATTTCTCTTAATATGGAGTCACAATTTCCTAACACCGGATGGGGTAATGGGGTGAGGGTTTCATTACTTAAATTTGTTTCGGCTGGATTGGGAAATCCGAAAAAATCCTTAAAATTATGATAGGTTCCTCCATTTACAATATCGGCATTATAAACATCTAAAGCTTTTTTTATAATTTCCTGAAATGCCTTGGGCATGCGTTGGTCTATTAATAACCTGGTGGCTTGTCCCGTATCGCGTTTACTTAAGGAATTCTTTATTTTTTCAGCAAGATTTCCGGAGAGTTCGTTTTCAATATAAAGCTCGGCATCCCTGGATTTTTTAATACTATAAAAGGTAATGTCCCGCTCCATTTTGGGGTTTTGGCGCAGATTATATTTTAAAATGTCGTCTATAAAGGTAATGTAATGTTTTCCGTTGTGCTTCGGGAAAGTAAAAAAACGGGGTTCGTCTTCCGGGATATTAATAACGGCAAATTCATTTTCACTAAGCTGCGCAGTTAAATACAAGGCTTCGTTTTCAACAAATACCTGGTTTTCTTCGGAAGTATTGAATTTTTTAATTTCAATTTTTGCCTTGAGGTTTTCCTGGTAATATGTTTTGGCTATTTCTTTTTGATTGGTAGAAAAGTCCTTAAAATCTATAAGGTGTATGTGGTGTTTTTTGAGGTCAGGTATGATTTCAGTATTAAAAATTTGTCCAAAGCTTTCCTGCTGAATTTCAACTTGCTTTTTAATTTCACGCAGTACCTTATTGGGTTTGGTTATCAATTTTTTTCGAAGGGGCTTTTCAATTTTTTTTATTTGCCTGATGTCACTCACCCGAACCTTAAAAAATTCATCCAGATTGGAAGAAAAGATAGCAAGAAATTTAATGCGCTCATACAACGGATTGCGCTTGTCTGCTGCTTCCTGTAAAACTCTGTGGTTAAACCGCAGCCAGGAAAGGTCGCGGTGGTAATATTTGGTATTGTATAATTTGCCCATTTGTGAATACGGTTGTTTAAGACGTATTGCAAAATACGGCATTTACACTCCCTTTGTGTGTTGCTGAAATGTTAAGTTTTTAGATATAAAAAACCCCAGCTTGGTATAGCTGGGGGATATAAAGATATGTTTGTGCGATTATCTGGTAAAGCTGGAAGTTACTGTGACGTTTGTGGTTGAAGTAATTCCATTTACATCGATAGTTTCTGTTACTTCCGATGTGAAGGTAAGCGTGTTTTCATTTAAAACTAAAATGTCGAGATCTTCCGTTTGTCCATTTGCGGTAATGGTAAGGTTCATCCCATTCAATTCCCATGTTCCATTTGCTTCTCCACTCACTGTTTCGTCTATAGTAGCGCTTTGTCCTCCTGTTGTAGTGGTAAGCTCAATAGTGTACCCTCCATTTCCTTCAAATTCATTGGGATTCTCTGTAAAGGTGATACTATAGTCAATGTCCTTAGCAAAACCTGTGAATGTTTGATTTAAAGGAGTTCCCATAAATTCTGATGAAGATGTTCCGGAATAATCAAGGTCTGTCATTTGCCAAGTACCTATCAGGTCACCAGAAGTATCCTCAGGTACAGCATCGTCATCATCGCCACAGGCGGTTACAGTAATAAAAAGAATAGAAATGAAAAGAAATTTAAAAATTTTCATGGGTTTAATGTATTTTGTTAAAAAACGAATTTAAATAAAATTAAAATAAAAGAAGCATCACTGGAAGTATGTTGGGAAATACTATGAAAAGATTAAAACAAGCCATGTAATTCCGCATCAATTTTATTAATAACGGCTCCTAAATCTTCTGGCTTATCTACAAAATTCAGGTTGTCTACATCTATAATAAGTAAATTTCCTTTGTCGTATTCGTGTATCCAGGCTTCGTAGCGTTCGTTCAAACGGCTAAGGTAGTCTATACTAATACTGTTTTCATATTCGCGTCCGCGTTTGTGGATCTGTTTCACAAGGTTTGGGATGCTACTTCTAAGGTAAATAAGCAAATCGGGCCCTTTGGTAACACTTTCCATTAAATCGAACAAGGACCTGTAGTTTTCAAAATCCCGATTGGTCATAAGTCCCATGGCGTGCAGGTTGGGAGCAAATATGTAGGCATCTTCATAAATGGTGCGATCCTGAATTACTTTTTTACCACGCTCTCTAATTTCCAGAATCTGGCGGAAACGGCTGTTTAAAAAGTAAATTTGAAGGTTAAAGCTCCAGCGAGCCATGCTATTGTAAAAATCGTCCAGGTATGGATTGTCCTCCACGTCTTCGTAATGCGCTTTCCATTTGTAATGTTTTGAAAGTAAACGGGTAAGGGTGGTTTTTCCGGAGCCTATATTTCCTGCAATTGCAACGTGCATGTACTTAATTCTTTGGTTGGTTATTGGTAAATTGATGGAGCGTTTTTCCGTCATAAATATACAGGAAATCTTGCGTAAGGTGCAATTGTTTCACGGTTATTTCAGGAAGCTTTATTTTTTTTACTTCAGAAGGTTTTTCGGGCGAGTGCAAGCCGGGTTCGGCATACCTAAACACTTCATTGCTTTTTACCACCCAGACATCCTCATCGTTTTGAACTATAAAATCGCCCCCGTTCATGCGTATTTCAGATAAGAAACTGCCGTATACATTATAGGTTGCCAGTTTATCTTCAAAAAGCAAGTAACAATAGTTAAAATTACTTGTAAGGGCTGTTAGTTTTCCTGAAATAGGAAGCGATGTCTGTAATTTTCGCTGCAAACGATAATCGTATAATTCAAGCTGTTGGGTGTCTATATTAAAAACCCAAAGCCTGTTGTTGCCGGCATTTCCAGCGGCGCCTATGTTAACAAATTCGGGTACATTGTTAAAGGTAATCCGTTCTACTTCATTAAGCCTGTTGTCGACAAAAACAACCGTGTTAGTCTGCTCGTAAAAAAGCATGATTTTTAAAGGATTTATAAGATCTACTTTTTCGATGGGACCCAACGAAAAATCCTTAAAAACAAAAGTTCCGTCCGGTCCTTGTTTGTAAAAGGCCATTTTGGTAATAAAATAGCTATTTTTGTAAGCGTCTGTACCAATGTAAACAGTTGCGTTTAGTGCTACTGTTGAAAGAGCAACTTTAGGTTGTGCCGAAAGCTGGTAAGTAAAAACTATTATAAATAAAAAGAAGTACCGCATAGAGTGTCAAGATACAAAATACGTGCTAAAGTGTGCTAAGTTGTTTGAAACATTGGTACATTTTTTCAGTCGTTTATAAAACCAAAACTTATATCATGAAAAACATTATACTTCTCGTAATTGTATTGCTAAGTGTTGCTACAGTAGCAACTGCTCAAAAATTTGAAGGCATCGCCACATATAAAACCGACCGTAAAGTTGACCTGGACATGGAGGGTGACGGCATGAACGATGCTATGAAAGAACAGATTGCAGCACAACTGCGGAAGCAATTTCAGAAAGAATATACATTGACCTTCAATAAAGATGAATCTATTTATGAAGAAGTTGAAAGCCTGGATGCACCCGCCCCACAAACAGCCGGAGGCATTAGCATTGTGGTTTCGGGAGGAGCGGATGTTTTGTATAGAAATCTACCTCAAAAGGAATATGCCAACGAAACCGAAATAAGTGGAAAAGTTTTTTTAATTAAAGATGCCCTCGAAAAACCAGCATGGATCCTCGAAAAAGAGACCAGGAACATTGGTGATTATACGTGTTTTAAAGCCACCAAGAGTAGAGAAGTAACCGAAAAACAAATGACCTCAGAAAGTGATAGCCTTATTGAAGTTACGAAACTGGTAACTACAACCGCTTGGTATACTTTAGACCTTCCCGTACAACACGGTCCCGATACTTACTGGGGCTTGCCAGGATTAATTTTACAGGTGGAAGATGGTGACCTTACTATTCTCTGTTCTAAAATCGTGCTGAACCCAAAAGAAGAAGTGACAATTGAAGTTCCCAAAAAAGGGAAGAAAGTTACACAAGCGGAGTTTGATGAAATTCAAGAAAAGAAGACAAAGGAAATGATGGAACGCTTTCAGAGCGATGGTCGTAAAAATGGTGACGGAAATAATTTTTCTATTAAAATAGGGGGTTAAATTAAACTTTGCTTTTTTAAAATAGTCCAAGTATTCTGTAACAAAAGCCAAAACTTGGTACTAACTTAACACTATTAAAATTGTTATTATGAAACTACTATCTTTTTTAGTTATTGCTTTAATTTCGATGGTGTCTTTTGCACAGAATATTAGTGGAAAAGCCTATTACGAGTCCAAAACCACGGTAGATATGGATGAGTTTGGAAGTCCGGAAATGACAGAGCAAATGAAGAAAATGATCCTGGAGCGTATGAAGAGTATGCTTGAAAAAACCTATATCCTTACTTTCAACAAGAATGAATCTATTTACAAAGAAGAAGAAAAACTAGAGACAGGTGCAGGAGGAGGTTTCGGAATGATGATGAATAGTTTTTCGGCAGGAGTACAGTATAAAAATCTGGAAAAAAATCAGATTCTGGAAGAGCGCGAGTTTTTTGGAAAACAGTTTTTAATTAATGACACCATTACAAACCTTGATTGGAACGTGACCGATGAAAAGAAAATGATTGGGCAATATCTTGCCGTAAAAGCCACTGCCATTAAAAAGATTGATGAAAACGACCTTAGTATGGCACGAAGAAGAAGCAGGGATAACGATAAGAAAAAGGGTGATAAAAAGGAAGAGGAAGCTGGCGATACAGATGATATTAAATATACGGGGGAAGAAACTACTACTGATAAAAAGAAGGATGAGAACGACCCAATGAACGATATTGAAGTGCCTAAAGAAATTGAAGTTACGGCATGGTTCACTCCTCAAATCCCCGTAAGTAACGGTCCAGGCGAATATGCCGGATTGCCAGGGTTAATTTTAGAAATGACGATGCACCGAACCACCATTTTATGTTCCAAAATAGTGTTAAGCACCAAAGCAGGAGACAAAATTGAAGCGCCCGAAAAAGGCGACGAAGTAACTCGCGAGGAATACAATAAAATTGTAAAAGAAAAAATGGATGAGATGCGTGAAAATTTCCGGGGCAGTGGAGGCCGTGGCGGAAGACGTGGAGGATTTTAATAGATTTGTTTAGTCTATAAAAACAGCTTTAATAATTTACATACACATTTCCTGTATGGCTTTCTGTGACTTCGGGATTGTTGAGAAATAGAACATAATAATATGTTCCAACGGGTACTAAATTGTCTCGATTCCATAACCCGTAATTAGGTATACCATTCCAGAATCCCTGTTCATTAGTGCCATTGTAAATTAACTGCCCATATCTATTATAAATTTGAAGTTCATATCCTTCAAATTTATTGAGTCCACTTATTTCAAACACGTCGTTTAGTCCATCATTATTAGGTGAAAATCCTTGAGGGATAAAAAATTCACAATCTTCGACGATTAGTTGGAACGATGTTGTAGCAAAACAAAATGGATTGTTGCTGTCTCCAATCCTGGCGAAAATAGTTTGTGGATTCGATGTATTCGTGTATTGATTGCTAATTGGATTACTCCCACTGGTAGCATCTATCTGCGAAGTATAATATGTGATGGTGTATGTGCCTGTTTGTCCATTTATAATCATCTCATTTTGTAGTGAAAGATCAAATACCTCAATTTCATCTAGCGTAGCATCATCGCAAAGTGTTAATGCCTCTGGTTCAAAGGCTTCAACCTCTTCGCCAAGTGTTATGAAAAAGGAGGTTGTAGCATAACAAAAGCTATCTGTAACCCTTTCGATCCTCACAAAGATCTGTTCTGGATTTGAAATGGGTTGATAAATTAATGGAAGTGCTCCCGTATCATTATCTGCGTCTTCTTGTGAAATATGGAAAGTTATTGTATGCTCTGCTGAAGATTGTTGTCCCAGCACGTCATCGTTAAACTGCTCCAGGTTAATTGGTTCGTTGTCGTTGCACAGTTCCACATCTGCAACGTTGTTTGCAATAGGAGGTTCTATTACACTTAATAAAAAGCTGGTAATTTCAAAACAATCAGCATCATCAATAGTGTATATCCTTGCAAAAATTTCTTGATTATTTGTGATGTTGGTATATAGAAGTGGCAATCTATTTATATCGATTTCAGCATCTGATAGATTTTCATAAAATGCTACCTCATAGAGCGTAGGGGATTGACCTCCCAAGACTTCAGGGATTTTATTGTTTAAATCAAATTGCTCGATCATGTCACCCGAACTGTCATCGCAGACAATAAAATCAGAAACCTCATTTGCAATGGGAGGATCTGTTACAATGAGAAGAAAACTCGTTATAGCATTACAGTCATTATTTTCAATAGTAAATATTCTGGCAAAGATCTCCTGGTTATTAATAGTATTGGTATATAAAAGTGACAATCTATTTATATCGTTCTCTGCATCTGATAGATTTTCATAAAACGCTACTTCATACAGAGCGGCTGATTGGTTGCCCAACACTTCAGGAATTTTTGTATTTAGGTCAAATTCTTCCATCATATCATTGGAGCTGTCGTCACACAAGAAATAATCAGAAATTTTGTTTGCAACAGGAGTGTCAAAAATTGTTATTTCATCAGAAATTGTTCGGGTATTGTTTTGGGTGTTTACAGTAACTGTTACAGTATAGGTTCCCGCAGCTGCATAAGTATGCGTGGGATTCTGATCAGTAGAGGTGCTCCCATCTCCAAAAACCCATAGTACCGAAATAATGTCTTCATTGGTTTCTAAAGTAAATTCCGTTTCATTTCCCGCACATAAGTTTTCTGCAGTAAAATCAAAATTAAAAAATGATTGAATAAATGGAGGGAGACCAAATACTGAAAATCTACCATTGAGGTCAATAGCTTGATTGCTATATCCTGCAGCTGCTCCAATTTCATTAGGACTTTCAATAACATCTAAAAAGGGGAGGTAAGCATTTGCTAAATATATTTTTCCATCTGGAGCTAATTGAATAGCAGCAATAAAATTCTGACCATTGTATAGAATGGAGTCTGAATTAATAATGTCAGTTGCATTATTGAATGTTATGTCCAGTTGGTGGACTATTGTATTTGCGAAAGCATTTACATCAGAAATGTATAATAGATTGCTATTAGGAGAAAATTCTATACCATAAGGACCTTCAAGCTCGGTTTGAAAAATACCAGTTATAAAGATGGGATTAGAAATAATACCGGTAACAGTATCAAAATCAAATAACTCTACAAATGAGTTCTCATATGTTTTTGCAAGAGCTAATTTTTCACCATTTGGCGAAATTTTCATATATCCTATAGCACCATCATTATCCCCAGTATGTACTTGTCCTGTAGCACTTACAATGGGGGTTGTATTAACTCCGGCAGCAGTAACTTCAAAAGTTATAAATTCGTTTGAATCCCATCTGTGACCGACAACCCAAAAATCTATTCCATTGGCTTGTTCAATAGCGGTAATTTTTTCGGTGGTTGGAGTGGCAAGGGGAACGTTTTTAATTGCCGTTACGGCACCATTCCCACCATTCAAGGATAAGTCAACCTCAGAATATGTTAAGCCATTTGATCCCGCTTGTGCATCTACAGCAAATATATAGTAGATGTCGGGAAAATCAGGTCTGGGTACTACAATGGCAGATTGGGTACTGGATGAGTTTCCTGAGAGTCCTGTGCCGTTTGGCATGACTACATGGGTTTTATCCCACACGGTAATACCATCGGTATAAAATAAAAGGCTTCCCTCTGGATTAGATATGGTTGCACACCCTTCAAAAGTGTCTAACTGCCCATCAAGTAAGGCTACAGGCGACCCAGAATTAAAATCAAGACCTGCGTTTTCTCCAAAATACCAGATATTTGCTTCGCCTTGAGCAAGTATTATTGTGTTTGTGAGTAGTACACATAATAAAAGTATTTTTGAATAGGAACACAACATAATATGTTTATTTAAGAGTATAAGCTTTAAGCTTTTTGAGGTGTGTCAAAAAACAAAGAAAACATAAAATTTAATGTGAAATGTTAAAATTTTATTTTTTATTATAAGTATTACCGAACCCTACATTAAATTCTAAGAACTTGAATACATTTTTTTTGAAGATTAACCAATGGTAAAACTAAAACTGGTTTATTAATTGTTTTTAGAAGTGTAACAAAACAATACTTTTAGTACTAATACAAAAGCAGTTTTTAAACAATTAGCTGCATATCTTTCAGCCTTATAGAAAGAATTATCAAAGAAAATTTTCAACTAACTATGAAAAAACTACTACCCGCAATATTATTGCTATGCTGTATTAGTACCTTAACCGCCCAAAGTATTAAAGTACGCGGGGTAATAAAAGACACTGTTTCTCAAACCTTAGAATTTGCCAACGTGGTTGCTACCGTAACAAGTAGCGGTGCCATAGAATCGTACGCCATTTCTAACGAAAAGGGAATGTACCAGTTAGATCTGCCCAAAGGTGAAACCTACACCTTAAAAGCAAGTTTTTTGGGATATTCCACGCAAGAAAAAGCTGTGGTGGTTGCTGAAGACGATGAGGACAAAACCTTAGACTTTATTCTTGAATCCCTCGCAGACCAATTAGATGGCGTAGAAATTACCTACGAAATGCCTGTAACCGTTAAAGGCGACACTATTGTATATAATGCCGATAGCTTTACTACGGGCGACGAAAGAAAGTTGGGCGATGTAATGAAAAAACTCCCCGGTGTTGAAGTAAACGACGATGGCGAAATACAAGTAGAAGGTAAAACTGTTTCCAAAGTAATGGTGGAGGGAAAAGATTTTTTTGATGGAGACTCCAAGTTGGCGACCAAAAACATTCCTGCCGATGCGGTGGATAAAGTTGAAGTACTTCGTAATTACAACGAAGTGGGCCAAATGCGCGGCCTGGGGAACGACCAGGATAATGTGGCCATAAATATTAAGTTGAAAGAAGGCAAAAAGAACTTTTGGTTTGGAGAAGTGGCCGCAGGTGGCGGGACTATAAATGAAGAGGATTTTGGGTATTTAGCACACCCAAAACTATTTTACTACAGTCCAAAATACAGTTTAAATTTTATTACAGATTTTAATAATATAGGGGAAGTTCCTTTTACATTTCGGGATTATTTCAACTTTACCGGCGGTTTTAGGAATTTTAATAGCGGCGGAGGGACACGCTTTAATGTTTCAGAAAGTGATCTTGGTTTTGCCGTGGCGCAAAATAACCGTGCCAATGAAATAGAAACCAAATTTGTTGCAGGAAATTTCAGCTGGAAAGCTTCCAATACCTTAGATCTTAGTGGTTTTGGAATTCTTTCGGATAACCGCACCAATATTGTTACCAATTCAATTAGGCAATACATTGCCTCCGGAGCTACCGAGAATACCTCCAGTACTACAGACCAGCGCAGCCAGTTGGCTATGTTAAAGCTAAGTGGGGTTTACAAGCCTAATACCAATTTGCAAATAGATTACGATGCGTTGGTAAAAACCTCCAAACAAACCGAAAATGCAAATACGTTATCGCAATTTGACTCTGTAACAAATGATATTGAAGAAAATAAGGAGAATAAACCAGCCTCCATTAATCAAAATGTGAATGCTTATTATACCTTAAACGATAAAAACATATTTGCAGCACAAGTGCAGCATTTATATCAGGATGAAGACCCCTTTTACAATGCAATTACCGATATTTTGCCTTTTGCAGGAATTATTCCGGCAGATACGTTGCAAAATCGTTTTAATACCAACCAGCAAAAAAATATCATTACCAATAAGCTGGATGCCAAAGTAGATTATTATTATGTGCTTAACAATACCAGTAACCTTAATGTTACCTTAGGAAGCACCTATAGCAATCAGTTATTTGATAGTAGTATCTTTCAGGTGCTGGACAACGGAAACCAGCTTGCCTTTAACGAAACACCAACAATTAACGGGGAGAATCTTTCGTTGCGAAACGACGTAAACTACACCTTTACCGATGTGTTTTTAGGATTGCATTACAAACTGAAAACAGGACAATTTATTTTTACTCCGGGAGCAACAGTTCATAATTACAATTTGAACGACAGCCAGCTTGGAACCGAAAACACCCAAAACGAATGGAATGTTTTACCAGATTTTAATGCAATATGGAATATTAAAAAGAGCGAGAGCCTCCGGTTTAACTATGCTATCTCGGCACAATATACCGATGTAAACGACTATGCAGAGGCTTTTGTTTTCAATAATTATAACCGCCTGTTCCGTGGAAACAGAAACCTGGAAAATTCCTTGGCCCATACGTATAATTTAACGTATTTCAGCTTTAATCTGTTTAATTACACCAACGTGAGTGGTAATGTAAGTTATTCGCGTACAATTAATAACTTCAAGAATAATACTGAAATTATTGCTATTAATCAGGTAAGTAGCCCGTTTAATATAGATAGTAATTTCCCCGATGAGACATTTTCTGGTTTTGGACGTTTTAGTAAACGCATAAAAAAATTACAGTTTTCATTGCAGGCAAATGCATCTTTAAGTACATCCAATAACCTTATTAATAATGTGGTAACAGAAAGTGAAAGCTTTACCCAAAGTTATAATGGTAGCATTAGAAGTAGCTTTAGGGATTGGCCAAATTTTGAAGTTGGATATCGACTTTCCATAAACGACTATAACAACGGAGGCCGTGAACAAACCTTTTATACCCAGCGACCCTATGCCAATGTGGATATTAATTTTTTAAAAGACTTTACACTAAGCGCGGAGTGGGACTATTATAATTATAGTGATACTAATAACACGGTAGAAAATAATTACTCGTTTGTAAATGCCAATTTATATTACCAAAAAGGCGACAGTCCGTGGGAATTTAAACTACAAGCAGACAACCTGCTTAATACTGAGTTTACCAACCAGGATAGTTTTAACGAGCAGTTTAATACCACCTCTCAATATTTTGTTTTGCCCCGTATTTTAATGTTGGTGGTGAAATATGAGCTGTAGGTGTTAAAGCTTAAGGTTAAGTTGAGGTCAAAAATGAAGAAAAAAATAGTCGATTTGAAACACGACTAAACTCAAATTTTAATTTATATCAAAACCAACCATTTGGCTCTTTCCTCCAGCAGCTAATTTTTTAAATAACAATTCTATTCTTCGTCCTGCGAGTTGGGGAAGAGCCTGCCCCACTTTTATTGCGGGGTGGATTTCGGCAGCAAAATTTAATGAAACGCTACACTTAAAACCCGAAATTCGGAAGGGGGCCTTGGTCAATCGTATAGGGTTTTATCAAAAATGTCGCTGCACTCCTCTTCGATGCTCCTTGTAATAATTCAAGAAAAGTTTCTTATTTATTCAGTATCTTTAAATAAACTTTTTAAACATGCGAAACATTGTTTTAGGTATTATTATCGCTGTTGTCCTGGTTTTTGGCCTGCGCTATTGTGAGCACCAAAAAGAGGAGCGGGAGCAGTTGCTGGAAAGTACTGCGCTGATCCAAAAACAACTAAAAAACGTGGGTAAATTAATTGTAACCGAAGGCAATTACGCCCAGGTGTTAACCTATAATGACACCAATAAGTTACTGGGCTTTATAGATGCAAATAAAAAAGCACTCATTGTAGTAAATGCTGAAGCCACCATCTCCTATGACCTTAGTAAAATAGAAACCGAAATAGACGAAGCAACCAAAACAGTTACTATAAAAAACATCCCCGAACCCGAACTAAAAATTAATCCGAACATTGAATATTACGACGTGTCACAAGATTATTTTAACCAGTTTGAAGCCAAGGATTACAATACAATAAAACAGCGGGTAGAAAAATCGCTCCGCACCAAAATTGAAGCCTCTGCACTAAGAACCAATGCCCAAAACAGGCTTATTTCAGAATTACAAAAAATATACATCCTCACCAATTCTATGGGGTGGACCTTGCAATACAACCAAACGCCCATTACTACTGAAGAAGAACTAAAACAGGTAAAACTATAGTTTTTTTTGTAGCGCTTTCCAACCCCCACCATTTAGGGCTTCAATACCGTTGTTTTTCAAAACTGAAGCCGCATTTCCGCTTCGCACCCCACTGGCACAACAGGTGATTATTGGCTTTCCCCAATTTTTAATTGTTGCAATTTTTGCTGAAACTTCCTGTAACGGCATATGTTTAGCCCCATCCATATGGCCAGCGTCCCATTCTTTTTGAGTGCGTACATCTAGAATAACCGCATCTCTGTTTTTAAAATCCTGAATAGCTTTGGTGTTATTTCCAAATAAAAAATTAAGTAGTCCCATAGTTTTCTTACAAAGTTGATGCAGATTTAGTCCGTGTTTTTTAATTTAAGTTGCCGGTTTTGTCAATAAGCTGAAGTCCGCCTTCAATTAAATGCGCCACCTCTGGTCTTTTTTCTTTCAATTCCTGTAAATAGTCGAAAACCTCTGCCGTTCCTGTCAATTCATAAATTTCAAGCGGCAATAACCAATCGTTTGGAAATTTTTCAGAAATTCTCTTGAATATAAGAGACAATTTGCTACCCTCTCCTTCGAAGGAGAGGGGCTGGGGGTGAGGATGTCCCTCCCGAATCGCTCTTACCTCTGCATACAACCCATTTAGCTCCTTTTCTTCCTCACTCATCTCCGCAACATCTCCCAAAGAGCTCAACTCATGTTCCACCAGATCGAAACTTAAATAATCTGCTGCTCCCGCAAAGGCAGAAATTATTTCTTTTCCAACCGCCATGTCAAAATCGCCATCTTCAGGCGTAAATAATATTTCATCTTTATAGGTAACGGTACAATCTGTAAACTGAATGAGCATTAATTCACCTTTTAAGTTACGCATCCCAGTAACATTCATCCCTTTTACGTGAATGCCGCTTTCAAATTCGAATTCAATAGGTTTTCCATCGTAAAAATTATAGGCTGCCAGGTCCCGAGGTCCCATGTTTTCAATGGCAAGGTTAATGCCCTTTAGCTTCCCTAGAGGACTCCTAAAGCCGTTTTTATGTCTTGACACTCCGTGACCAATCACTTCGGTTTCGCGGTAGGCCAGGGCTGTTTTACCTTTGGTTTCAAAATATACAACATCGTTATCTTCATTGCGAATCATTCTGCTAAAAACTCCTGAAACTTGTAATCCTGTAGAAATTTCTATAGTCCCTAATTGTTTGCTTTCAATGAGTTTGTTAAGACCTCGCCAACCTCCTTTCCGAACCGCCATGGTGTTAGCAAACTCTTCCAAAACCTGTTGTAAATAGGCGAAATCCGGGGTTACATACAGTTGAGGTTGAGGTTTTGTAATGTCAAAATCCTGGTACGCCGCTTCTACAGAGTAGGGTATTTTTTTTACTTCCTCTTTCATACACCATTCGCTTTCCCCTATGGAAGAAAGCAGTCCTGCTCCATATATTTTAGGGTTTTTAACTGTGCCTACCATCCCGTATTCCACGGTCCACCAATGCAGGTTTCTTATTAATGCTATTTCAGAAGGTACAACTTTTTTTTGCTGAAGTGTTTCCACGCGTTTTTCAGCATCGCCAATGTTACTATAATATGCTCCTCTCTCAGCAGAAGAGGCGTCTGGGGTGAGGGAAGCTTCCTTCAAAATACTCAACTCTCTAACAGCTTCATATAACGCTATATCGTGCGCACTGGAAATAGCTTTGGCGCCAATCTCCCCAAAACGCCGTAAATATTCCGCATAATCCGGACTTGCAATAATGGGGGCGTGCCCGGCACCTTCATGAATAATGTCTGGGGCTGGTGTATACTCAATATTTTCAAGTTGACGAATGTCGCTTGCAATTACTAATACTTTATAAGCCTGAAACTCCATAAAGGCATTAGGTGGTATAAACCCATCTACTGCAACCGCTGCCCAGCCTATCTCTTTTAAGATACGGTTCATCCCGTACATAGAAGGGATTTCATTGATAGAAATGCCAGTTTTTCTTAGCCCCTCAAGATAACTTTCATGTGCCACTTTGCTCAAATAGGCTACATTTTTACGCATCACATAGCGCCATACCGCCTGATTCATGGGCGTGTAATGCTCATAGTTTTGTGGCTTGATATACTGCTTTAAATGTGGTGGCAGTTTGTCCAGCAATTCGTTAGATTCAATTACAATACTCTCTTTTAGGGGAGTTAGAGTGTGGGTCTCTTCAGTCATATATCAAAAGTAATCAATGATTAAGGATTGTGAAATGTGGATTACTGTTTTTTGAAGTAAATAAGTACATTTCAAAAATCTGCAATCGAAAATCGTTAATTATCAATCTCCATGTATATTTACAAAGTGATAAAACCCACCCGAAAACAAGAAATTATTCAGGTAGCTGCAACACTTTTCAAGGAGAAAGGCTACAGTGCGGTGTCTATGCGAGACATTGCCCAGGCAATGCATATAAAAGCGGCGAGCTTATACAATCATATTTCGGGAAAACAAGAGATTCTCTCTACGCTAATTCTTGAAGTAGCGGAGGCGTTTACAACTGAAATGAGCGCAATTACTGCTGAAACACTACCTACTTTAAAAAAAATTGAAAGGGTAATTGAAATTCATATAGATATTACCGTGAACTATTCAGAAAACATTGCAACTTTAAATAATGATTGGATGCATCTGGAGGGAGACGACTTGAAGCAAGTGGTAAAGATGCGCGAAGCTTATGAAGAAAATTTCCGAAGGATTATAAAACAAGGACTTTCCCAAGGAGAGATAAAACCCCAGCACCCTGAAGTAATTTTATTTTCTATTCTTTCAACCCTTCGAAACCTCTATTTATGGAATGAAAAACGAGGCAAAATGGATGTAAATGTTTTGAAAAAAGATATGGTGGCTGTGCTCATTAAAGGAATTATTTAAAAAAAGACTATTGAAGCGCTCTTTCATTTTATTAAAGAAATGGATTTAGGAAAGAGATTTGTAACTTTAACTAACAATCGTTAGTTTTGTAGCATTAAACCGACATAAAACTGTGGCCACATTTCATACAATTAAAGTAAAAGACATTTATAAGGAAACAGACGACTGTTCTGTAATTACTTTTGATGTTCCTTCGGAACTATCCGAAGAGTTTAAATTCCGTCAGGGACAGCACTTAACCCTTAAAGCAGATATTGACGGTAAAGATACCCGTCGCTCCTATAGTTTGTGTTCCAGCCCTGGCGATGGCGAATGGAAAGTAGCTGTAAAGCAAATTCTGGGAGGTGCCTTTTCAACCTATGTAAATGAAGTGTTGAAAGCAGGAGACGATATGGAAGTTATGGCTCCCAGTGGAACTTTTGGTGTAGAAGTTTCGCTAGATAAGGCAAAAAACTATTTGTTTTTTGCAGCAGGTAGTGGAATAACCCCGGTACTCTCTATGGTTAAAAGTCACCTGGCACTTGAACCTCACGCTACTTGTAAGCTCTTTTATGTGAATAAAACGGCAAAATCCATTATCTTTAAGGAAGAATTGGAACAACTGCGTAACAAGTATTTTGGAAGGTTAGAAATTTATTATTTTTTAACCAAAGAACGTCGCGATATTGATCTTTTTAATGGCCGTTTTGATGACGAAAAGATGAAGGTATTAACAAAAACGTTCATCGATATCCCAGATACAAATGAAGTCTTTTTGTGTGGTCCGGAAAAAATGGTCAATTACGTTTCAGAGTATTTAATTAATGAAGGACTGCCAAAAGAACACGTTCATTTTGAACTGTTTGTTACAGGACTTTCGGACGAAGACATTGCAAGACAAGAGCGCCTGGCAAAACAAAACGTAGAAGGAACCCAGGTAACTATTGTAGATGGTGGAAAAGAATTCTCATTTACAATGACAAAAGAATATGACAATATTCTTGATGCTGCCCTAGGCGCAGGAGCCGATTTGCCTTTTGCATGTAAAGGGGGTGTTTGCAGCACTTGCAAATGCGAAGTGTTGGATGGAGCCGTAGAGATGAAAATAAATTATGCGTTGAGTGACAAAGAAGTGGCACAAAAACTAGTGTTAAGCTGCCAGGCTGTCCCAACTACAGATACTGTAAAAGTAGATTTTGATGTGTGAGCCTTTTTGGCGAGTATTCCCGAGTAGGCGGGAATCTTATTCAAAATTTAAATTAACATAACGAGATTAGTTTCTTCCGCTTTTTCATGGAAAAGTGTATTCAGAAAATTTCAGCGAATCAAGAAATTATCTGGGGACGGAAGGGGTCAAAGCCCAGGCTAATACTATAAAGACAAAATTATGAGCAACGAACAAATAAAAAACCTAGAAGAAATTTTTGAAGCCCGCATTGCGCGTGATGAAAAAATAGAGCCTAAAGACTGGATGCCAGAGAAGTATCGAAAGACACATATCAGACAAATGAGTCAGCATGCACATTCCGAAATTGTAGGAATGTTGCCCGAAGGAAACTGGATTACTAGAGCGCCTTCGTTAAGAAGAAAGGCTGCTTTGCTGGCAAAGGTTCAGGACGAGGCAGGCCACGGATTGTATATATACTCAGCTTGTGAAACCCTTGGGATTTCCAGGGACGAATTATATGAACAATTACATAGTGGGAAAGCAAAATACTCTTCCATTTTCAACTACCCAACAGTAACTTGGGCAGATATGGGAGCTATTGGCTGGTTGGTAGACGGCGCGGCAATTATTAATCAGGTGCCCCTTTGTAATACCTCTTTTGGACCTTATGCCAGAGCCATGGTTCGGGTATGTAAGGAAGAAAGTTTCCATCAGCGACAAGGATTCGAAATTATGCTGAAACTCTGCAACGGCACCCCAGAACAAAAAGAAATGGCACAAGACGCCTTAAACAGGTGGTGGTGGCCAAGTTTAATGATGTTGGGGCCTACAGATGCCGAAAGTATTCATACCGAGCAATCGATGAAATGGAAATTAAAGCGAAAGTCTAATGATGAACTACGCCAGCAATTTATAGATCAAACAGTTCCACAAGCAGATATCCTTGGCTTAACCATTCCAGATCTGGATTTAAAGTTTAATGAAAAAACAGGAAGCTACGATTTTGGAGAGATAGACTGGGATGAATTCTGGCAAGTTGTAAAAGGTCACGGCCCCTCTAATAAAAAACGCATGAAAGACAGAGTAGGAGCCTGGGAGCGTGGAGCCTGGGTTCGTGATGCAGCCATGGCGTATGCTGAAAAGCAAGAGGATAAAAAGGAACTAAAAAAAGTAAGTTAAAAAATAAAGGCAAGATTAAAGGAAATCATGATCCAAGACTTTTTAGTCCTGTGTCTTGAATCCTATAGCGTAGCGGTCTTGATTCAAACACATATACATATGTCAAAAAACTGGCCCCTTTGGGAAATCTTCGTAAGAAGTAAAAACGGATTGGAACACAGGCACTTTGGTAGCCTGCACGCAGCAGATGCCGAGATGGCACTGGAAAACGCGCGTGATGTATATACCCGAAGAAGTGAAGGTGTAAGCATCTGGGTGGTGGAAAGTAAAAACATTACAGCAAGCAACCCCGAACATAATGGAGAGCTCTTTGAACCAGCGCAAGATAAAGTATATCGTCACCCAACATTTTATGATCTGCCAGATGATGTGAAACATATGTAGCCTTTGGGACTTAAAACTGAAGACGAATTAAGCGTTACTTATAAACGTGTTAATTGTATGAGGAAGAAGTACGACGTAAATTCCAGAAGCGAAGATTTTGTTGCTTCCGTACCATAAGTTTTGAGATGGTTTTTTTAACATCGGCTTTACTTTCATATTCAAAAAATAATTTAATGAAACACACACATTTATATAATTACATCCTCGGCATCGCAGACAACTCCCTAATACTAGCCCAGCGCTTAGGAGAACTTTGCGGTCACGGTCCAACATTAGAAACCGACATAGCAGGTACCAATATCTCACTCGATTTAATTGGACAAGCACGAAATTATTATCAGTATGCTGCTAAAATAAAAGGAGAAGGAAAGACTGAGGACGGTATAGCATTTTTACGTTTAGAGCGTGATTACAAAAATGTATTATTGGTAGAACAACCTAACGAGCATTTTGGTTACGTAATGGGACGTCAGTATTTATTTGATGTATTTCACCTGCTTTTTATGAATCAATTATTGAATAGTACCGATGAAACCCTTGCTGCCATTGCTAAAAAAGGAATAAAAGAAGTAAGCTACCACAAACGATTTTCAGGCGATTGGGTAAAAAGATTGGGTGATGGGACGCAAGAAAGTAACCAAAAAATGCAGGAAGCTATTGATGAATTGTGGGTGTACACAGACGAACTTTTTGATCAGACCGAAGCAGATAAAGCAATGATTTCTGAAGGAATTGGCATAGATACTTCAAAATTTAAAGAGGTTTATTATACGGAGGTTTCAGCGTTATTAAAAGAAGCAACCCTGGAAGTGCCCGAGCGTAAATATTTTATTAAAGGAGGTAAAAAAGGAACCCATAGCGAACATATGGGGTACATTTTAGCAGAAATGCAGTACATGCAGCGTACCTATCCTAATATGGAATGGTAAATCGTTCCGCTCCAATCTCCAGTTTTTTATGACAATAACCCAATCGGCAAATATAGACGCACACCTAATTCCAATTCTGGAACAGGTAAATGATCCTGAAATTCCCGTTTTAACGGTGTTGGATTTAGGGGTCATTAGGCAAGCTGTGGAAGAAAATGGAATTATAAAAATAAAGCTTACTCCAACATATAGCGGTTGTCCGGCTATGGATGTGATTGGAGACGATTTAAAAGCGGCATTTAAAAAAACAGGAAAAGAAGTTGAAATTGAATTAGTGTTAAGCCCGGCGTGGAGTACCGACTGGATTAGTGAGGCTGGATTGCACAAAATGGAGGAATATGGCATTGCCAGACCCTTGTCTGAAACTGCAGATAAGGATGTACTTCTAGGAAATAAAAAATTAGTAAAATGCACCAATTGTGGCAGTACAAACACCCATTTGGTCAGTCAGTTTGGTTCTACGGCTTGTAAAGCATTATTTAAATGCGACGATTGCCAGGAACCGTTTGATTACTTTAAATGTTTAAAGTAAAATTAACAAAATAGCACCTTCCCCTTTTTTAGGGGAAGGTGGGTTTTTCGCTTTTTTTGCGAAAAATTCGGAAGAGGTAACCCTTGTAATAATTATCAATTTATGACCCAATCAATCACTAAACACATCAGCAAAGGCGTAGCAACCTTAACGCTTAATCGTCCGGAAGTCTTTAATAGTTTTAATCGAGAGATGGCATTATTGCTTCAGGAGAAATTAGATGCCTGCGAGAAAGATAATTCTGTTAGAGCTATTATCTTAACCGGAAACGGTAAGGCATTCTGTGCCGGGCAGGATATTGGCGAGATTACAAACCCCGATTTAAATCCAGGTTTTAAAAAAATTCTGGATGACCATTACAATCCTATTATTACAAGGATAAGAAAAATCGAAAAACCTGTCATTTGTGGCGTAAATGGGGTAGCAGCAGGTGCAGGTGCCAATATTGCGTTAGCATGCGATGTGGTAATTGCGAGTGACAAAGCAAGTTTTATTCAGGCGTTCAGTAAGATCGGGTTAATTCCCGATAGTGCCGGAACATTTTTCTTGCCCCGGTTAATAGGCTTCGGAAAAGCATCGGCAATTATGATGTTGGGTGATAAAATTTCTGCAGAACAAGCAGAGCAAATGGGGATGATCTATAGGATGGTGTCTTCGGAAACTTTAGAAGAAGAAGTAAATACCAAGGCAATGATTCTTGCTAACATGCCCACAAAAGCACTTGGGCTTACCAAAAGATTGCTAAATGAATCGATGAACAACAATTTAGAATCGCAGTTAAAATTAGAAAGTAAATTACAAATAGAATCTGCCTCCACCGAAGATTATGCCGAAGGTGTTGCAGCATTTGTTGAAAAAAGGAAACCTGAGTTTAAGGGGAAATAAAGATTAACGATTGGAGATTAACAATTGTTGATTTTTGAAGTAAAAAATAAAATGAAACCAAACCAATTAGAAGAAAGATTAATTCAATTTGCTGTAGACATTATATTGCTGTGCAAAAGCATGGATAAGTCATTTGCAGCCGAGCATTTGACAAAGCAGCTAATTAGATCAAGTACATCAGTCGCTTTAAATTATGGAGAAGCTAGAAGTGGAGAGTCAACTAAAGATTTTCTTCATAAGATGAAAATTAGTTTAAAAGAATTAAGAGAATCTCACGTCAATATGAAAATTCAAAAAGGTGCGAAATTAATTTTGAAGCTCGATGAATTAGATAGATTGATAGATGAAAACAATCAACTCATTTCTATTTTTGTAGTAAGTATTAAAACAGCTTCAAATAAATAAAAATAATAGTTCAAAAATCAGCAATCCACAATCGTTAATCTCCAATCAAAATGACAAATCAACAATCAACAATCAATAAGATCGGTATTATAGGAGCAGGAACTATGGGCTCTGGAATTGCACAAGTGGCATCCACAGCTGGGTGTACCGTAAAAGTATTCGATTTAAACCAAGATGCACTAGATACAGCAAAAACGAGCCTTGAAAAAATAATGAGCCGTTTGGTGGAAAAAGGTCGTATAAATTCCGAAGAAAAAAACAGAATTGAAGGAAACATAAGCTACGTAAATTCTTTAAAAGAACTGGCAGATAGCGATATGACCATTGAGGCCATCGTTGAAAATCTGGATATTAAAAAGAAAGTATTTCAAGAGTTGGAAGGATATGTTTCAGACAATTGTATCATTGCTTCAAACACTTCGTCGCTTTCCATTGCATCCATAGCTTCAGCATTAAAAAAACCAGAACGCTGTGTGGGGATTCACTTTTTTAACCCGGCACCTTTAATGAAATTAGTGGAGGTAATTCCTGCAATTCAGACAAGCGATGCGGTGCTTAAAATTTCAGAAGAAACAATCAAGAGTTGGGGGAAAGTGGTTGCTGTTGCTAAAGATACGCCAGGTTTTATTGTCAACCGAGTAGCAAGACCCTTTTACGGGGAAGCCTTGCGAATATATGAAGAAGGAATTGCAGACTTTGCTACCATAGATTATGCTATGAAAAGCGTGGGCGGTTTCAGAATGGGCCCGTTTGAATTAATGGATTTTATTGGAAACGATGTAAATTATACGGTAACCGAAACCGTTTTCGAAGCCTTTTACTACGATCCCCGATACAAACCTGCTTTTACTCAAAAAAGATTCGCTGAAGCGGGTTGGTTGGGTAGAAAATCAGGAAAGGGATATTATCATTACGGAGCTGAAGTCTCCAAACAAGAGCCTGAAAAAGACAGGGACTTATTGAACAAAATTTTTGAGCGTATTTTAGTAATGCTCATCAACGAAGCTGCAGATGCGTTGTTTTGGAACATTGCTTCGGCAAAAGACATTGATAACGCAATGACGAAAGGAGTAAACTATCCTAAAGGACTTCTTGCTTGGGCAGACGAAAAAGGAATCGACTGGTGTGTCGGGAAAATGGATGCGCTTTATAATGAATACCACGAAGATAGGTATCGTTGTAGTCCCTTGTTGAGGAAAATGGCGAAAGATGTTGTGAGCTTTGGGCTGTGAGTTATAGCTAAACAAATGAAAGGAGAACAAATCCCATATAAAATGTTATCCCAAGACGCCTTTAGCACATGGTTGGGGATCGAAATTCTTGAATGTGAAATTGGTCGTGTAAAAGTAGGAATGACCATTCGTAAAGAAATGCTCAACAGTATGAACAAAGCTCACGGTGGAATAAGTTACAGCCTTGCAGATACCGCTTTTGGATTTACAGCAAACACGCATGGGAAATATGCGGTTTCCATCGAGACCAGTATAAATCATATAGAAGCATTGGTGGAAGGCGACTACATTACGGCTGAAGCAACAGTAAATTTACAGAAGACCAAAGTAGGTTTTAATGTTGTGGAAGTAAAAAGAGATGAAGAATTGGTAGCTTTGTTTAAAGGAGTGGTGTACAGAACCAGCAAAGATTGGGAAGAAGAAAATTGATGTAAGACACCACAACTTTTATAATGTTGTGGTGCTGCGTCCTTAAAAATAAGAGTATGAAAGAAGCATATATAATTGATGGTGTAAGAACGCCCATCGGAAATTACAAAGGAACACTTGGCGCTGTCCGAACAGATGATCTGGGTGCTATTGTGATTGAAGAAATTGTAAAACGAAATCCAAATATTCCTCAGGAAGCATACGACGATGTAATTATGGGATGTGCTAACCAGGCAGGGGAGGACAATAGAAACGTTGCAAGAATGAGTTTGCTGTTGGCAGGATTACCTTTTACGGTTCCTGGTGAAACGGTAAACAGATTGTGTAGCAGCGGACTTTCGGCAATTATTCATGCCAATCGTGCGATTAAAGCAGGTGACGGCGATGTCTTTATTTCGGGAGGAGTGGAGAATATGACACGGGGTCCCTGGGTAATTTCTAAAAGTGCTTCTCCCTTCGGGAATGATAGCAAGATGTACGATTCTTCTTTTGGATGGCGGTTTATCAATCCAAAGATGCAAGAAATCTATGGAACCGATGGAATGGGAGTGACTGCTGAAAATTTAGTGGAAAAACATAATATTTCAAGAGAAGACCAGGATGCGTTTGCGTATCACAGCCAAATGAAAGCTACAAAAGCTCAGGAAAATGGAAGGTTAGCAAAAGAAATTGTTCCAGTTGAAATTCCGCAACGAAAAAAAGATCCGATAGTTTTTAAAGAAGACGAATTTATCCGTCCCAATACAACCAAAGAAGTTTTAGCAAAACTACGTCCTGCTTTTAAAAAAGAAGGAGGAAGTGTAACCGCAGGAAATGCTTCAGGGTTAAACGATGGAGCTGCAGCTACGATTATTGCTTCTGAAGATGCTGTAAAAAAATATAATTTGAAACCACTGGCAAGAATTGTATCTTCAGCGGTAGTTGGTGTAGAGCCTAGGATTATGGGAATAGGTCCGGTGGAAGCATCAAACAAGGCATTAAAAAAAGCAGGACTAACCATGGAAGATATGGATGTGATTGAACTTAATGAAGCTTTCGCATCGCAAGCCTTAGCCTGCATTAGAGAATGGGGATTAGAAGATGATGACCCAAGAATAAACCCAAATGGGGGTTCTATTGCAATAGGGCATCCACTTGGGGTTACAGGTACAAGGATAGCCTATTCTGCAGCCTTGGAATTACAGGAAACTAACAAACGTTATGCATTAGTTACAATGTGTATAGGTGTAGGGCAAGGGTATGCAGCTATTATAGAAAATGTAAATTTGTAACAGAATAATTCCCCCTTTAAAGGGGGTAGGGGGATGTCCTCCTAAAGTATAATTTAAGTTCCATGCAAAAAACACAACACTATATACAAGGTCAATGGCAATCGGGAACCGGCGAAGGTACTCCCGTTTTTGACTCCATTACTGGCGAACATTTTACAAGTACAACCGTTGAAGGTTTAGATGTACCTTCCATTTTGCAATATGGAAGGGATAAAGGGGAGGCACTTCGTAAAATGACCTTTCAGCAACGAGGAAATATGTTAAAGAGCCTCGCGCTTTACCTCACAAAACGAAAACAAGCTTTTTACGAAATCAGTTACCGTACAGGAGCCACAAAACGCGATAGTTGGGTAGATATTGAAGGTGGTTTCGGGAATCTGTTTGCCAATGCTTCACTTCGGAAATTATTCCCAAATCAAACCTACCACGTAGAAGGTGATCCTATCGATCTTTCTCGTGGCGGACGCTTTATGGCGCATCATATTATGGTGCCTCGCGAAGGTGTTGCGGTACACATTAACGCCTTTAATTTTCCAGTATGGGGAATGCTCGAAAAATGTGCAGTAAACTGGATGGCAGGAATGCCCGCAGTAGTTTTACCAGCACCACAAACAGCCTACTTAACCGAAGCGGTTGTGCGAGAAATTATAGCTTCTGGCATTTTACCGGAAGGAGCTTTACAGCTTATTTCGGGAACAGCTAAAAACATATTGGATACTGTGCAGTCACAGGATGTCGTGACTTTTACGGGTTCTGCGAAAATTGGCCGGCAGTTAAAGTCACATCCGCAATTAACTGCAGAATCGGTGCCTTTTACCATGGAAGCCGATAGTTTAAATGCTGCAATACTTGGAAAAGACGCTATCCCCGGAACACCAGAATTCGATTTGTTTATTAAGGAGGTCCGTAATGAAATGACCACGAAGTGTGGCCAGAAATGTACCGCCATTCGTCGTATTATCGTTCCACAGGACTTCATGGAAGACGTGCAGATTGCCTTGGCAAATCAGTTGGATAAGGTAATTATTGGCGACCCAAGGTTAAAAGAAGTGCGCATGGGAAGTCTCGTGAGCGACGCTCAAAGAAATAGTGTCAAAGAACAAGTAGCTAAACTTTCAGAAACTGCTGAAATGGTTTACGGAAATTTTGAAGACTTTGAAGCTATGGGTGCAGATTCGAAAAAAGGCGCTTTTATGAAACCTATTTTAATGCGGGAAGACAATCCGTTACAAAATGAAAATGCCCACGTAACAGAGGCTTTTGGCCCGGTAAGTACGTTAATGCCGTATAGTGATTTGGAAGATGCTGTTACTTTAGCAAAGATGGGAAAAGGTTCATTGGTAAGCTCAATTGTAACTAACGACAATACAATTGCAAAAGAATATACAGTAAACGCGGCAACACACCACGGGCGTATTTTAATATTAAATCGTGAATCTGCCAAGCAAAGCACAGGACACGGTTCGCCGTTGCCAGGCTTAATTCACGGAGGTCCCGGCCGTGCTGGTGGTGGAGAGGAAATGGGGGGAATGCGCGGTATAAAGCATTATCTGCAGCGCTGTGCTGTACAAGGAAGTCCTTCTAGTTTAACCGAAGTTACAGGAATTTACCAGGCAAAAGCAGCTTACAAAGAGTCGCCAAAACATCCGTTTGCATATCATTGGGAAGATATTAAGCCAGGGATGTCTTTAAAAACACACAACCGTACCGTTACAGATACAGATATTGTAAACTTCGGAAATTTAACGTGGGATCATTTTTACGCACATACCGATATTACCAGCCTTGACGGCAGTATTTTTGAGAAACGCACCGCGCACGGTTATTTTATTATTTCGATGGCAGCAGGATTGTTTGTATATCCAAATAAGGGACCTGTTGCAGCAAATTACGGCTTGGAAGAAATCCGTTTTTTACGCCCAATATATCATAATGATACCCTGTATGTACGCTTAACATGCAAACAAAAAATAGACAGAGACAGCAGAGGACAAGAACACCCAAGCGGAATTGTAAAATGGTATGTAGAAATTTTTGATGCCAATGTAGATGCAGCCAATGCAATTTTGCCAGAAGGAGCAGAGAAAGAAGATTCATTAGTTTGTATTGCAACCATATTAACAATGGTAGAAAAGAAGCAAGAGGTTTTTACTGAAATGACCAATGAAACAATTAATGCTGCACTTGCTAAACTTTCAGAAGATACAAAACCAAAATGGGGTATTATGACACCCCAGCATATGTTGGAACATTTGGAATATACCTATAAAATTGCGGGAGGAGAAATTCAGGATTTTGAAATTTCAACACCTGAAAAGTATTTGGATAAAGTTCATGACAGTTTGTACAATTATGAAAAATTCCCACAGAACTCTCAATTTCCGCAGTTAGAAAAAGATACGCTAGCTTCTTTAATACACCCCGATTTACAAACTGCAAAAGAGAAATTTTTGGAACAACGATTTAAATACTTAAAGTTTTTTCAAGAAAATCCAGAAGCAGTTTTAAAAAATTTGGTTTTCGGGGAGCTAGACAAATACGAGTCGTATTTATTAGAAAGAAAGCATTTAAATCATCACTTTGAGCAATTCAACCTAAAAGGTTGAATTGCTCAAAGCACCTGCGCAGGCGGGTGTCTTGGCAATGACAAGAACAAATCATAATTAATTTGAAAAAATACGCCGTTTATATCATCACTAATAAAAAAATACAATTAAAAAAATGGAATCGCGATTGGAAAATAAAACTAATGACTAAGTCAAATCCAAATTGGGATGACTTGTGCGATTCATTGTAAATAATACTAACTATTAAAAAGATACCCGCCTTTGCGAGCACTAAAGATGACCAAACCCTACGTAAAAGAACAAATAGAAAACGGAATCTCAACCATAGAATTTTTCCACCCGGCTCACAATAGCCTGCCTGGCGATATTCTGGCAAAACTGGCTAAAACTATTACAGAAGCTGGTAATAACCCCGAAGTAAAAGTAATCATCCTTAAGAGTGGGGGCGATCGTACTTTTTGTGCCGGAGCCAGCTTTAAAGAACTTATTAATATTAATGATGCTGAAACTGGAAAGGTGTTTTTTAGTGGGTTCGCAAACGTGATTAACGCTATGCGTAAGTGTCCAAAATTTATCATCGGGAGAATACAGGGTAAGACAGTAGGAGGTGGTGTAGGCGTGGCAAGCGCAACAGATTATTGTATGGCATCTAAATTTGCAAGCATCAAGCTAAGTGAGTTAAACATAGGAATTGGTCCTTTTGTAGTAGGTCCGGCCGTAGAAAGAAAGTTAGGGCTAACAGGTATGAGCCAGATTGCCATAGATGCTAATAGTTTTTACGATGCCGAATGGGCACGACAAAAAGGACTCTACGCCAGTGTCCATGAAAGCACCGAAGCTTTGGATGAAGCCGTACAAGCTTTTGCTGAAAATCTTTGTAATTATAACCCTGAAGCCATGAAGGAAATGAAAAAGATTATGTGGAGCGGTACAGAAAACTGGGATGAATTGCTTGCAGAAAGAGCAGTTATTTCGGGTAGATTGGTGTTGAGTGATTTTACCAAAGAAACACTTAAGAGGTTTAAATAGTGGTGAGAGGTGAGTGCAAAAGCGTAGCTTTTCTTTGAGAATTGAGTGATTTAGACTCAACATAACGGAACTAATTCAACACGCACGCTCAAATTTTAGAATATGAAAAGTAAATATCATTTTAAATTCGAGGATTTACAAGTCTATCAAAAAACTATGCATTTTGGTGAATTGGTCAATGGGCAAGTGGAATGTTTTCCCAAACATGAACTTTATAAATTGTCATCTCCATTCATCAAAGCAGCAGATAGTATAGCTTTCAATATTGCCGAAGGCTCAGGTAGTACAGATGTCAATTTTAATCGATATTTGAAGATGGCTTGGGATAGTTCTCATGAATGTGTAGCTGCTTTCACAAAAGTCAGGCTTAGAAATTATATTACTTTTGAAATTGATAAAGAAAAAAGGAGAAGATAGACAGAAACAGCTAAAATGATTTCGTCACTAAGGAGACATCTCAAAAATAAATAACTCACCACTCAAAACGAAGCGCACTAACCTTTCACTACTTACTATGATTTACTCTTTTAAAGGTCACATACCCGTAATTCACGAATCCAGTTTCGTTCATCCGCTTGCAGCAGTAACGGGTAACGTGATAATTGGAAAAAACTGCTATATCGGTCCTGGAGCTGCAATCCGTGGCGATTGGGGGGAGATTATCTTGGAAGATGGGGTGAATGTGCAGGAAAATTGTACCGTACATATGTTTCCCGGAAAAAGTATTGTGTTAAAAGAAGGTGCCCATGTAGGACACGGAGCTATTATTCACGGTGCAAACCTGGGGCGAAACTGTTTGATAGGAATGAATAGCGTGATCATGGACGATGCCAAAATAGGCGATGAGTGTATTGTAGGTGCGATGGCATTTGTAAAAGCAGAAGCAACCTTTGGCAAGAGACAGTTAATAGTTGGAAATCCCGCAAAAGCCATCATGGAAGTTTCCGAAGACATGATAGCCTGGAAAACGGCAGGAACAAAATTATATCAGCAGTTGCCAAAAGATTGTCACGAAAGCTTAAGAGAGGTGGAGCCTTTAAGGGAGATCCCAAAAAAAAGACCGATGCAGGAAGATTTTTATAAAACCCTTCAAGAGATGAAGTCAAAAAATTGAATAATAGAACGGTGTCACACTGCGCTTGTCGAAGTGCTTTCCTTCAGCGATAGTGGCTTCGACAGGCTCAGCCTGACATTGAGTTTAAAATGTAAAAAGAAAATAATGCTTCCATACAATTTATAAAAAGCTTGTGCTTGTAATTTTGAAATTACACCACAACTTTGAATTGATAAAATAGTAAAGACACATTATATGTCAAAAACAGAATTTAGAATGCCTAAAATGGGCGAAAGTATTACCGAAGGAACCATACTTAACTGGCTGGTTCAGGAAGGTGATAGTTTTGAAGAAGGAGATATTCTCGTTGAGGTTGCAACCGATAAAGTTGATAATGAAGTTCCTGCGCCAAGTGCTGGAAAAATGATTGCACACAAGGTTTCGGCAAAGGATGTAGTCCCTGTAGGGGAGACTATTGCTGTGTTAGAATTATCTGAGGTAAGCTCAAGTAGGGTTGAAAAGATGGATACTACGCTCCCTAAGGAGGAAAATTCCTCCTTGCCTCCGACGAATGATGCAGGAATGAGAGAAAGGCACAAGAGAGAGTTGGTCACCCCAGATAAATCAGCTCCAGCTTCAAAGTCGTTTAAAGTAAACGAAAATCTTTTTATTTCACCTTTAGTAGATGCTATTGCCCGTAAACATCATATTTCCTATGAAGAATTGGCTCGAATTAGTGGTACTGGTAAAGACGGTCGCTTGCGTAAAAGCGATATCACAAATTACCTAACCGAAGGGAGACCTTTCCAGTTTGCACAGGTGGTACCAGAAGTGTCAGGATTTCAGGTGCCCGATTTAAAATTTGACAAGGGCACTGGTAAAATTGTAGAAATGGATCGGATGCGGGAGATGATTGCAGACCATATGGTGTATAGCAAACATACGAGTCCGCACGTGACAGCATATATTGAAGCAGATCTAACCAATATGGTTGCATGGCGAAATAACAATAAAGTAAAGTTTCAGGAAAAACACGGAGAAAAATTAACGTTTACTCCGCTCTTTATTGAGGCTGTTGCAAAAGCAATTAAAGATTTCCCAATGATAAACTCGTCTCTGGATGGAAAAAACATAATTGTAAAAGATGATATCAATATTGGGATGGCAACTTCATTACCTTCAGGTAATTTAATAGTTCCGGTGGTTAAAAATGCAGATAAAAAAAATCTGAAAGAGTTGGCGGCTTCAACAAATGAACTGGTTGGAAAATCGCGCTCCGGAACTTTAAAAGGCGATGATATGAAGGGGAGTACTTTTACAATTAGTAACGTAGGAACCTTTGGAAGCTTAATGGGAACGCCCATTATCAATCAGCCGGAAGCTGCTATTCTTGCCACAGGAATTATAAAAAAACGCGCTGAGGTGATGGAGAAAGAAGAAGGCGACACCATCGAAATTAGAAGTATGATGTATCTGTCACTATCGTTTGATCATAGAATCGTTGACGGATTTTTAGCAGGATCTTTCTTGAGAAGAGTGGGTGACTATATGGAGCAGTTTACTGTGGATAGAAAGATTTAAATTTTCGACACAGGAAGCAAGATACAGAACACAAGACTAAAGAAAGCAGCGAAAGAAATGATAAGGTGTACCTTTAAAAAATTAAGAATATGGGATGAAGCAATAGAATTTGAGACATCACTTTTTCAAATTTTTAGAAGCTAGTTTAGCTACTGCTTTTGAGTGGGATACACAATTAGCAATATGTCATAAAAAAAATATTTCTGAGCTTCAATTTAAGGATTAGAAATGAAAGCAGGTAAACTCCAGGGTAAGGTTTCAGTAGTTATGGATTCACTAGACCCAAATAATTAAATTGTAATTTCCAATAAGTCTTGGGTCTTATTTCCTGATTCTTGTTTCAAATTTAGCACAATGAGTAAACAAATAGATAACGCTATAAACAAAGAACTAACCCTAAAAGCCTTCAAAAATCTGGTCACGGCAAAAGCGATGACCGAGATTTATGAAGAAAATTTTAAAGTAGTTTCAAAGTACGTGCACGCTACTTCCCGCGGACACGAAGTGATACAAACTGCTGTGGGCATGCAATTGCAACCTCAGGATTACATGTTTCCTTATTACAGGGATGACGCTATGCTATTGGCTATTGGTATGACTCCCTATGAGCTTATGCTACAAGTGCTGGCAAAAAAAGACGATCCTTTTTCTGCTGGGCGCACGTATTATTCGCACCCTAGTTTACGGGACGATGACAAACCAAAAATCCCGCATCAGAGTAGCGCTACGGGAATGCAGGCAATTCCTGCTACGGGTGTTGCCATGGGGTTTTGGTATAAGGAGTCTATGGAAGTATTTCGGCAAGATCAAGCTACTAAACCTATTGTTGTATGTAGCCTGGGGGATGCTTCAGTAACCGAAGGTGAAATTGCCGAGGCTTTTCAAATGGCAGCTTTAAAACAATTACCTATACTCTATGTAGTACAGGATAATGGTTGGGATATTTCGGCAAATGCTGCAGAAACACGTGCTCAAAATGCAGCTGAGTATGCAGCAGGATTTCATGGACTGGAAGCAATTTCTATTGATGGAACCGATTTTGAAGAAAGCTACACAACGGTTAAAAATGCAATAGAAACCATACGAAATGAACGACGTCCTATTTTAATTCACGCAAAAGTTCCTTTGCTGAATCATCATACTTCGGGTGTTAGAATGGAATTTTATCGTGACGATTTAGACGAAGCCCGTAGCCGTGATCCGTATCCTAAAATGTTGAAACTGCTTTCAGGTATGGGTATTTCAGAAAAGGAGATAAAGAAAATTGAAGCTGAAATTGAAAATGGAATTAAAAAAGCTTTAAACAAAGCTTTAAAAGCCGAAGATCCAAAACCTGAAGACCTTTTCACAAATGACTTTGCACCTACCTCAATTACCGAAGAAGTAGGAGAACGATCTCCAAAAGGAGGTGAAAAAGTAGTTATGGTAGATTGTGCGCTTTTTGCTATTGAAGAACTCATGGCAAAACATCCTGAGTGTTTATTATACGGGCAAGATGTTGGAGGAAGATTAGGGGGCGTGTTTAGGGAAGCTGCAACCCTGGCACAAAAATTTGGGGATAACCGTGTGTTTAATACCCCTATTCAGGAAGCTTTTATTGTAGGTTCCACCGTTGGGATGAGTGCTGTAGGATTAAAACCTATTGTGGAGGTTCAGTTTGCCGATTATATCTGGCCGGGTCTCAATCAGCTATTTACAGAAGTTTCAAGAAGTTGCTATTTGTCTAATGGAAAGTGGCCAGTTTCTATGATATTACGTGTGCCTATTGGAGCGTATGGAAGTGGTGGCCCTTATCACTCTTCCTCTATGGAAAGTGTAGTAAGTAACATTCGGGGATTAAAAATTGCGTATCCAAGTAATGGAGCCGATTTAAAAGGCTTGATGAAAGCTGCATATTACGACCCAAATCCGGTGGTGATTTTTGAGCACAAAGGATTGTACTGGAGTAAAGTAAAAGGTACTAAAGGCGCCACAAGCTTGGAGCCGGCCGAAGACTATGTCTTGCCTTTTGGGAAAGCTTGGGTGTTGCAGGAAATCTGGCCGCAGGAAGAAGAGGAAACGCTATCTGTAATTACCTACGGAATGGGTGTGCATTGGGCATATAATGCCACAAGAGAACTGGGCATTACAGGCCGGGTAGAGATTGTAGATTTACGAACCTTGTATCCGTTAGATTATGAAACGGTCTTTAAGAGCGTAAAGAAATGTGGTAAATGTTTAGTGGTAACTGAAGAACCTAGTGAGAATAGTTTTAGTAGGGCGTTACAAGGAAAAATACAGGAAGAATGCTTTCAGTCATTAGATGCGCCTGTAATGGTTATTGGATCTGAAAATATGCCGGCAATTCCCTTAAATTCGGTGTTGGAAGAGACTATGATTCCTTCTATAGAAAAAGTGAAAGCTAAGATTGAGGCTATACTGAACTACTAAACCATGCAGAAACACTATAAATAGTGGTTATTCAATTAAAGAAATGCTGTATTTTTGGGTATTAAGATTTCTAAAGAAACATTATTAGAAGAATAGTTTCGTTAGATCTGTTTACCTATGCACGAAAGCAAAAAACACGAACCTTTAATTAGAGAAGGTGGAGAAATAGGTAACCTTATCCGCAAAAAGGATTGGGGCAGTACTTCATTGGGTATTATTACTTCCTGGCCCCAAAGCCTGGTCACTTCAGTGAATTTGATTATAAACTCTAAGTTCCCCATGTTTATTTTTTGGGGAGAAGACAATATATGCTTTTATAATGATGCTTACAGACCTAGTTTGGGAAATGATGGCATGCACCCTGCAATGCTTGGAGCAAAAGGAGAGGAAGCATGGGGTGATGTTTTTTATAAGGTTGCCGGGCCTAAAATAAAAGCCATTAAAGCTGGAGAAAGAGCAACCTGGAATGAAGATTTTTTGGTCCCTATTGTTAGAAACGGGGCGATGGAAGATGTGTACTGGACATTTAGTTACAGCCCGATTTATGACGACTACTCAAACATACAAGGAGCACTGGTAACTGTTATGGAAACTACTGAAAAGGTAAACTCTCTTAATGCGCTTGAAGAAAGTAGGAGAAAGCTTGAGCTTGCCGTAAACAGTGCAAATCTCGCAACTTTTGAGGTAGATATGAAAACCCTGGAAGTAAATGGTAATATACTTCTTGAAAAATGGTTCGGTCTTGATAAAAAACAAGACATAGATATGAATCAAGTTTTGCGAGAGGCTATCGTCCCTAAAGATTTAAATAGGGTACATCAGGCTATTCAAAAAGCAATGTCTTATGATTCTGGGGGTGATTACAATATTACATACGAGCTAATTAATCAGCAAACTAAGGCGTTATTAGTAGTACATGCTATGGGTAAAGTTCATTTTGATGAAAACAAAAACCCTGTTAAGTTTTACGGTGTTGTTCAGGATATAACTGAAGAAAATTATCAAAAACAGAAATTAAAAGAAGCATTCGATGAAATTTCAGAAAAAGAGAACCAGCTACATTTTGCAATTGAAGCTTCAAAATTAGGGACATGGGATTACGACCCAAAGACTAAAACTTTTTTGGCAAACCAACGCTTAAAAGAATGGCACGGTAAGCCTAAAGTAAAACTTATAACCCTGGAAGAGGGTATAGAAGTAATTCTCCCAAAAGACAGGAATCGGGTAAAGGCAGCCATTGCAGATTCTTTAGATTATAACACCAATCATGAATATGATATGGAATATACCATGGTGCATCCCATTTCAAAAAAACATCGTGTGGTACGCACTATTGGTAGAGCCTGGTTTGACGAACATAAGCAACCCTACAGGTTTAATGGTATTATACAGGATATAACAAAGCAACACGAAGCTCAATCAAAATTGAAAGAAGCTTTTCTTAAAATTGAAGAAAGTGAAAAACGATTTAAAAGACTGGCTAATAACGCTCCTGTGTTTATTAAAATTACCGACATACAAGGGAATATTACCTTTGCAAACAAACTGTGGTTAACTTTTGTAAACAAACCGTTATCTGAAGTTATAGGAACTCCAGGATTTATAAACACACATAAATCTGATTATAAAAATTGCCATCGCGTATATCATAAAGCATATAAAAATGAAACTGTATTTGAACTTGAATACAGAGTAAAACGACATGATGGAAGATTTAGGTGGGTTAAAAATACCGCCGTTCCACGGTATAATTCCCAGGGTGACTTTGAAGGGTACATCCATGCTTTTATGGATATTCACGAGATGAAAATCCAGGAAAATCAAAAAGATTTATTCATAGGAATGGCAAGCCATGAATTAAAAACACCTGTAACTTCTATTAAAGGATACATTCAGTTACTTTGCAAAAAATATAAGGATAGCGATGATGTTTTTTTAACAAATGTCTTAACAACAGTAGATAAGGATATCTTAACCCTCACTTCCCTGATTACAGATTTGTTGAATCTCTCTAAAATGAAATCTGGTGGGTTGGAGATAACCAAATCTTACTTTAATTTATATGAACTTCTTAAAAAAACGATAGGACAAATTGAATTAATAAATCCTAAACACACCATTTCGTATCCTGAAATGTGTGAAATTGAAATGCTGGGAGACCAGGAGCGATTGGGGCAAGTGCTTATAAATTTTTTAACCAATGCAATAAAATATGCACCGCAATCTTGCAAAATTGAAGTGAATTGTGAAGTAACTGCAAACGAAGTTACTGTTTCAGTAAAAGATTATGGTATTGGGATTAATAAAGAGAATCAAAAGCGAATATTTAAGCGCTTTTATAGAGAAGAGGGGAAAGATGAAAAAACCTTTCCAGGTTTTGGAATTGGACTTTATGTAGCTTCAGAAATTATTAAAAAACACAAAGGTAAAATTGGGGTGGAAAGTGCAAAAGGAAAGGGGTCTACATTCTATTTTAAGATTCCCAGAGTAAACAATATTTAAATAGATATGGCAGACAAGGAAAAACACATTCTTATAGTAGAAGACTCAGAAAATATTTTAAAACTTTTGGAATTAATGCTGGGTTTTGAAGGGTGGAAAGTTTCTTCTCTTACATCGTTAGATACTATTATTGAAAATGTATCACAAATTAAACCGCAAATTATATTAATGGATATGCTTTTGTCCGGAGCTAATGGCTGTGATGCTTGTATAGCAATTAAGGAAGATGAACAACTTAAAAATATTCCGGTAATAATAATGTCTGCACATCCAGAAGCTCATGAAGAGGCTAAAGCTGCCGGTGCCAATGGGTTTGTTGCGAAACCTTTTGAAATGAATTATTTGATTGAAAAAATTGAAAAAGCCTGGCAGGGGCATTCGTAAGAAATTACCTTAACAGCCCAAGATGCGTATGGAAATGAAGCTACGTGTAGTTTTCAACTTACTGTTGATGCTATCTTAGACACCGAAACTTTTACAAACAAAAGCATCTCTCTGCATCCAAATCCAACCAGTGGTGTTGTCACCTTGAGCAATCCTTCAAATTTCAATTTGAATGTAATAGAGGTGTACAGTGTTTCTGGAAGATTGATAAAAAATATCGGTCTTGAGGGAATGGGGACGAGTAAAGTGTTATCTATGTCGAACCTGGCAAAAGGAACCTACTTTTTCCTGGTTAAAGGCGAGGAAGGCCAAGTGACAAAAAAGATCGTGAAGAACTAAAAGTCGAGGTAAGGAAATAAAACAAAAGCCAATCAAGTAACATTGATTGGCTTTTTGTGTTGTAAGTGATTTGTTTTAAGCGCTAATTTTTCGCCATTGTTCCTGGGGGATATTCAGCTAAAATTTCAGAAACTATTTCTCTTATTTTTTCTTCCCGACGGTCTATATCGCTTCCTGTATAGAGTTGCGAACTTCCTACACCTTGCCAGACCAATTCATTTGTTCTGGCATCAATAAGATCTATGTACAAGCTGCCCTCTGTAGAACGGGAAACAGTATTTCCAAAACCTCCGCCATAATACCAAGGATTCCATCCCCATCCGTAGCCAAAGTTATTGTTGTATACATCTACCCGTTCACGCTCTTTGGTAAAAATACTAACCAGCAGGGTAGGAGCTTCAGATTTTGTCATTCCTTTTGCCTGTAAGTTAGCTTCTATAGCACGCAGGATTCGTTTTTTATCCAGATCGCTAATTTTGGCTTCGTCAACACCTGGTTTGTAAAAGGCAAAACTAGTGTAGTTGCTGAAATTTGCTTTTCGGTCGTAATCGGTTGCCACCCGTACTGAAGTACACGAAGCAAACACTGCAAACAACAGTAAAAACGGAGTTAATTTCAAGATTTTCATAGTATATTTTTTAAAATAAAGATTCGTCTACAAAATTTGGAAGCGTCACTTTTAAGTCAGGGTTTCTTTTCATTTCCCGTTTAATTGCAAAAACAGCTTCTTCATTTCGCGCCCAACTACGTCTTGCAATTCCATTATTTACATCCCAAAATAACATACTTTCCAGGCGGCGTTGTGCGTCTTTACTACCATCAAGAACCATACCGAAGCCTCCGTTAATCACTTCTCCCCAGCCTACACCACCGCCATTATGAATGCTTACCCACGTGGCTCCTCTAAAACTATCACCAATCACATTGTGTATGGCCATATCTGCTGTAAAACGGCTGCCGTCGTAAATATTACTGGTCTCCCGGTACGGAGAATCGGTTCCGGAAACATCGTGATGGTCGCGCCCTAAAATAACCGTTCCTATTTTTTCTTCTGAAATGGCTTTGTTAAAAGCGCTTGCTATTTTCATTCTCCCTTCGGCATCTGCGTATAGGATTCTGGCTTGGCTTCCCACTACCAGTTTGTTTTCCTGCGCCCCTTTTATCCATGTAATATTATCCTGCATTTGTTGCTGAATTTCAGCAGGTGAAGATTTCATGATTTCTTCTAAAACGTCACAGGCAATAGCGTCGGTTTTTGCTAAATCTTCAGGCTTTCCCGAAGCACATACCCAGCGGAAAGGTCCAAAACCATAGTCAAAACACATAGGACCCATAATATCCTGTACATAAGAAGGGTATTTAAAATCAATTCCGTTTTCGGCCATAATATCGGCTCCTGCTCTTGAAGCTTCTAATAAAAAAGCATTTCCGTAGTCGAAAAAATAAGTTCCTCTTTCGGTGTGTTTGTTTATAGCGGCAGCATGTCTTTGCAAAGAGCGTTGTACTTCTTTTTTGAACTGTTCTGGATTTTGAGCCATCATTTCGTTGGCTTTTTTATAGCTCATGCCTACGGGATAATACCCGCCAGCCCATGGATTGTGTAAAGAAGTTTGGTCGCTACCCAGGTCAATTTTAATTTCTTCTTCATAAAATTGCTCCCAAACGTCCACGACGTTGCCATCGTACGCAATGGAAACTGTTTCTTTAGCTGCCAGGGCATCTTTAACACGGGTTGCCAGCAATCTCACATCGCTAATTACTTCGTCTACCCAACCCTGGCTATGACGGGTTTTGGTGGCTTTTTCGTTAACTTCGGCACAAACAGTTACACAACCAGCAATGTTGCCTGCTTTGGGTTGGGCGCCGCTCATGCCACCTAATCCAGAAGTGACAAATAAACCTCCTTTGGGAGATTTTTTAATTTTTCTAAAACCGTTCAAAACAGTAATAGTAGTTCCATGTACAATTCCTTGCGGACCAATATACATATAGCTTCCGGCAGTCATTTGTCCATATTGGGTAACGCCCAGCGCATTAAATTTTTCCCAATCGTCTGGTTGTGAGTAATTGGGAATCATCATTCCGTTAGTAACAACAACGCGTGGCGCATCTTTATGGGAAGGGAACAAGCCAAGTGGATGTCCAGAATACATAACCAAGGTTTGTTCATCTGTCATTTCAGCAAGATACTGCAGTACCAACCTGTATTGTGCCCAATTTTGAAAGACGGCACCATTGCCCCCATACGTAATTAACTCGTGTGGATGTTGGGCTACGGCATGATCCAGATTGTTTTGGATCATTAGCATTATTGCCTTGGCTTGCTCGCTTTTGCCGGGGTATTCTGAGATAGGACGTGCATATATTTTGTGATCCGGGCGAAAGCGGTACATATAGATACGTCCGTAATCCGCTAGTTCTTTTTTGAATTCAGGTAGAAGGGTGGCATGGTGTTTTGAGTCGAAATAGCGTAGGGCATTTTTCAATGCCAAGATCTCTTCTTCGGCCGAAAGGATTTTTTTTCGCCTGGGTGCGTGGTTTACTTCAGTATTGTATGCTTTTACATCTGGAAGTTCCTTTGGGATACCCTGTAAAATTTCGTCTTTAAATGTCATATACTAACTACTGTATTTAGAAGTCTTAAAAATTTGTATAAGGTTGCTTCTATGATGATGTTTTTTTATTGAAGCCGTATGGGCAATGTCTGCAACCGCTCTCGCAGCAATAACCTCTCTTTAGGTGGTATTGCTCTGTAAAGCATTTGTAACCTTCTGGGGTGAGGTAAAAATCCCCTTCTTCTAGTTCTATTTTTTTCTTCGGAAACAACATGTAACAAAAATACCAATTTCTTATCTTGTACGTATGATAGTTTTGGTGAATCGTTGGTTACTTCGAAGAGGCTTTAATGGAATTGCCTTGTGGCCTTTTGTAATACTTCGGAAAAAAGAATTAAAGGAAGATGCTAGATTTCTAAACCACGAGCGCATTCATTTAAAACAACAAGCAGAACTATTAATCTTGTTTTTTTATCTATGCTACGGGATTGAATTTTTAATACGTTGGTTTCAGTATAAAAACAGGAAGCTTGCCTATCGAAATATTAGTTTTGAGCGCGAGGCGTACGCAAACGAAAAAGACCTCTATTATTTAAAAAAGAGGCCTTTTTGGGAATTTTTGAATTATTTTAAGCAGTTGTAATATGCCTGGTCACTTCATAAAGTAGGTTGAAGTTATCAACGGGAAGTACCGCTATAACTTAATCTTTTATAACCTTTTTTGTGATAGCTCCTGCTTTGGTATACACATGAATAAAATACACCCCACTTTTCATTCGTGATAAGTCAAGCGTTGTTTCAGTAACATTTTCTTCTTTAATCTCTTTGTGAATGAGTCTTCCTCTTAAATCGTACACCATTACCTGTTCAAGAGGCGATTGTGGTGAATTGATATTTAAAAGGTCTTTGGTTGGGTTTGGATATACCAATACACTATTGCTGTTAAAGACGCCTGTGTCTAATATGGTTTCTTCTACTTCAAAAAGTACTGTAAACCTTCGGTCTTGTCTAGATTTTCCACTTCTGAACTGATAATTACTTTCATTTAAATTGGTAGTGATTCCCGTGACACTATCAAATAAATAGATAGTCGCTTCAGATAGTTGTTCACCAGTAAACGTTGCCAAAGAAATAGTAAATTCGTCTTCAGCTTCAATTTGTGATTGAAATCCAAGGAGTACTTTTGTTCCGTTGGTTAAAGCACCTAACGTTTGGATTCCAAGTTCGTCATCGCCTGTTTCCAGTTGAGAGTATAAAGATATAACCGTTCCAAGACGTTTGGAATCTAATCTTGCATCCAATTGGTCCGTAGCCATAGGGTTAAATGCGATACCTGTATAACTGCTTCGTTCATAATTAGTTCCTCTAACATTTAAAACTATAGAATTTTCGCTTTCTGGTTCGCTTTCTTGAGACCTTAAGGTTGTGTTTCCGGTAGTAAGGCGCATTGAGTTTGTAAATTCTACATCTCCTGCTCCAAACGATTTTATAGCAAATCCTTGTCCTGTGGAAATTACTCCATTTGGTGTAGTATCTGTTCCAGGGTCATTAGCAGCTGGCAGTGCCATGGAATTGTTGAACATAGAAACATCGTCCATATCAAATCGAAGTCCGTCTCCCGGCACTATTACCGAAGGAGGGGTAAGGTGCTCCCAGAAATAAAGTTCGTTTACTAAGGTATTGTGTGTAATAAAGTCGGAAGCCGAAATAGCCGAAGCATACGGATTGGCAAAAATTATGGGTGTTCCATCCGGATTGTTTACAGCGCCATTAAAAATGGCCGATCTTGTAATAGTACCATTGTTTAAGGTGCCGCCATTATAGGTCATATAATAATTTTCATTTGCAGGATCTCCATAACCGTCCTGAGGTCTTACAATGTAGCCTTCTCCAGGGTTTATATCCCCTGAATACTGTAACCAGAAATTTCCGTTATCGTCTGAAAAATTTGTAGCTCCTTGTGGTGCTCCATTATAAGGGATAAAATTTAATGGATGATGGTCTAACACTAAAAATGCATCCTGAAATACTCCGTTTCTTGTGTCATTGGTCATAGGGCTTCCCATCACCATAAAATCGCGTGTTTGCAGTACGGGAGTGGTTAGCTCCACATTAATAACAGCAGAAGCTCCTTTTATCACCTGGGCATCTTCCATAATTTGCACTACAGAACCAGTGTGTTTTACAATAAGAGATCCGTTTACGGTTATATCATTTTCAATTTCAATAAAATCTTCTGCATCAACGGTAAGCGTTCTGTTGGTGTCAATTTCACAGGTACAGGCTGAAAAACTAGTATTTCCCGGACTGGATGTGTTGTAATCTTGTGTACTAATCTTAGCATTGGATCCAATATCTGGCAAGCCGTTACTCCAGCTGCCGCCTCCCTGATAAATTGTTTCTTCACCTGCAACGGTTACTGTTACCATACAAGAGTCGGATAGGCCGTAGTCATCCTCCACAGTAAGTTCCAGCATAAAGGTTTCTCCTGCATCGGCACAAGTAAATGTTTTCTGGCCTGTTAGAGTTCGCTTAACAATGCCAATATTATCTGTTGAGCCACTATCTACATCTAAAGCATCAATAGTTACAGTTCCGGTAGCTTTATTTAATACGGCAGTATACGGTTGGCAAACAGCTGTTGGGGGTGTGGTGTCATAATTAGGATCTTTTACAATAAGAAGTCCTTCGTCCAAATCGCTAACAATTACGTTTCCACTTTCAAAAAACGGGTATACATTCCAGGCACCGTGATATGCAGCACTGTTGCTACCTGGGTGGGTGTCGAAAAACTCTGACTCTTCCATTTGATTTTCAGTAATCGCGGGGTCGTACAAATCTTCAAATTTAAAAACACGTAATCCAGCTCTATAGTTCGCCAAATAAAATCTATTTCCTTTTACATAGCCGTTGTGGTCAATGGCTGGAGTAGCCCCATAATGTGTGTAATGTAATACAGGGTTATCAAGATCTGTCATGTCAAAAACCAATGTTCTGGTATTAAATCCAGGACCGTTGGTTTCGTCAAGTTCATCTCCAACGATAAAAAAACGTTGGTCTTCTGTAAACCATCCTTGGTGTGTGTAATACTTATTTCCGTAATCTATAGTTCCCAGTTGAACAATATTATTTTTATTAGAAACATCCAGGACTCTTACAAAATCTGAGCCGCTAAAACTTCCAATCATAATTTCTTTTCCTTGATGCTGCGTGTCAGGACCAGTATAAGTAATAACCTGTGCATCATGACAATACCCATACGCGCTAATGGTTGCAACTTGAGAAGGATTGGTGGGGTTTGCTAAATTAAAAATTACGACACCAGCATTTGCGTACCCACTTGTTCCTACTACATAGGCGTATCCGGAATCCTCATTAATAATAATATTATGTGCCCTTCCTCTGTTGCTTCCCGAGCCCCAAGTTTTCCAGCCATCGTCACTAAAATTAACAGGGGGATTGGTAACGTTTCTCAATTTGGTTAAGTCAAAAATTTGCATTCCGTGATTTCCATTATCATCACTAACTATATAGGCATGGTTGTTGTGTACCTTTACATCTCTCCACCAGCTGGTTGAAGTTTCAGATAGTAAGCTCCCTAAAAATG
>PANU01000027.1 GCA_002707745.1 Flavobacteriaceae bacterium | reverse complement strand
GCCTACTGCCTACTGCCTACTGCCTACTGCCTACTGCCTACTGCCTACTGCCTACTGCCTACTGCCTACTGCCTACTGCCTACTGCCTATCCTTCCAACTTCTCACTTAGTTCAAACCAACGCAATTCTTTTTTTTCAATGGTGTCTATAATGTCTTGTAATATTTTTGATTGTTTGTCTATTTCTTCTCCGTCCCAGCCTTCGGTTGCAAATTTATTTTGAAGGATTTCCCGTTCTTTTTCTAATTTGGCTATTTCCTTTTCCAGTCGGCCATGCTCTTTTTGTTCGCTATAGGTAAGTTGTGGTTTGGACTGGTCTTTTTTCCAATCGTTTTTTGGCTTGCTTTCGGTGTCATCCCTGCCTGCAGGACGGGCAGGTTTCTTTTCAGCAGGGGTGCTGTCTTCATAAATCCGGTAATCGCTGTAATTTCCAGGAAAATCCTGAATTTCCCCTTCGCCTTTAAAAACAAAGAGGTGATCCACAATTTTATCCATAAAATAGCGGTCGTGGGAAACCACAAGCAAACAGCCCGGGAAATCGAGCAGGAAACTTTCCAGGACATTTAAGGTTACAATATCCAGATCGTTTGTGGGTTCATCCAGAATAAGGAAGTTAGGATTTTTTATGAGCACCGTACATAAGTACAAGCGTTTTTTTTCGCCGCCACTTAATTTTTCAACAAAGTCGTATTGTTTTTTACGGTCAAAGAGAAAGCGCTCCAGTAATTGTCCGGCCGATATTTGCCGTCCTTTTTTTAACGGGATGTAGTCTCCAAATTCCCGTACCACCTCAATTACTTTTTGGCCTGGTTTTATGGTAATTCCTTTTTGGGTATAGTATCCAAATTGTACCGTTTCGCCAATTACTACTTTACCACTGTCGGGTTTAATTTGTCCCGTGAGCATATTGAGGAAAGTAGATTTTCCGGTTCCGTTTTTACCTATAATACCTACACGTTCGCCCCTCAGGAAATTATAGTCAATATTGCTAAAAAGCTCTTTGTCGCCGTAGCTTTTGGAAACATTATGCAGTTCTACTACTTTGGTGCCCAGGCGTTCCATGTTTAATTCCAGTTGTACTTCGTGGTCGTTACGGCGTTGGTGGGCGCGTTGTTTTATTTCAGAAAAGTCGTCTATACGGCTTTTACTTTTGGTGGTACGCGCTTTGGGTTGGCGGCGCATCCAGTCCAGTTCTTTTTTATAGAGTTGCTTTGCTTTGGAGGTTTCGGTGGCCTGGTTTTCAATACGGGCATCACGTTTTTCCAGGTAGTAGCTGTAGTTACCTTTATAGCTGTAGAGTTGGCCTTCGTCCAGTTCTACAATTTCGTTACAGACGCGTTCCAGAAAATAGCGGTCGTGAGTAACCATAAAAATGGTGAAATTTTCTTTGGCAAAAAGCTGTTCCAGCCATTCAATCATTTCAAGATCCAGGTGGTTGGTAGGCTCATCCATAATGAGCAAATCTGGATGTTGCAACAATGCCGAAGCCAGGGCAAGCCTCTTTTTTTGTCCGCCAGAAAGGTTGTTCACTTTTATATCCAGATCTTCCAGTTTTAGTTGGTGGAGAATTTGGGTGTAGCGGGTTTCAAAATCCCAGGCATTGTGTGCATCCATTGCATCGAAGGCAGCCTGGTAAATTTCGGTTTCTTCGGGATTTTTAAGGGCTTTTTCATAGCGTGCAATAATCTCTAAGACCGGGTTATCTGAGGCCAGGATGGTTTCTTCAATGGTAAGGTCCGGGTTGAGGTTGGGCTCTTGGGAAAGGAAAGCCGTTTTTAGGTTTTTTCTGAAAACAATTTCCCCCTCGTCTGGTACGTCTTCGCCAGAAAGCATGTTTAGCAAAGAGGTTTTACCTGTTCCGTTTTTGGCAACAAAGCCTATTTTTTGCCCTTCATTAATTCCGAAGGAAATCCTAGAAAAGAGGACGCGCTCTCCATAGGATTTGGCTATATTTTCTACTGAAAGATAGTTCACGTATACAATTTTTAGCAAAATAAGGTGTTTTTAGGGAGAACCCATAAAATACCTTTCATTATTGTGATGGTTGGTTTATATTTGTCGCAATAGTACCTACCCTTATGAACTGTAAATACCTGTTTTTACTAGTAGTGATAGCCCTGGGTTTTACTTCGTGTATCTCTACAAAACAGTTGGTGTACCTTCAGGAAGAGGAGAATGCCGTGGATAGTTTGTATACCCTTCAGAAAAAACAAGAACCGTATCGGGTACAGGTAAACGACCTGTTAAGTATTCGGGGTAAAGCACTGGACCCAGAGTTTGTAAGTACTTTTAACCCTACCAGCGATGCCAACCCAAATGCTACAGGTGAAGAAAAACTTTATTATGAAGGTTTTGTGGTAAATCCTCACGGAGATATAAGAATTCCTAAGCTTGGTGAAGTAGCTGTTTTAGGACTCACCGTAGACGAAATACGTCAGAAGATAGAAAAACAACTCACCGAAGAATATTTTAAGCCAGAAGCAGAGCTATTTATTACAGTAAAGCTAGCCGGGATACGCTATACCATTAATGGGGAGATAGGAGCTCCTGGATCAAAAATTATTTACCGTGATGCCATTACCATTATGGAAGCCATTGCTAATAGTGGAGATATTACAGTTACAGGCGATAGGGAAGATGTTATTATTATACGCCAATATCCTGCAGGCCAAAAGGTGCATCATATAAATCTATTACGTATAGATGCTATGAATTCGCCTTATTATTGGGTACAACCTAATGATCTTATTCTAATAAATCCATTACCACAAAAAACATTAGGTACCGGAACAACGGGATTGCAGTCATTTACAACTATTCTTACGGTGTTTACAGCTTTGGTAACCACGTATTTATTATTTACCAGACTATAATGAGCGAAGACTTTAACATAAACGACGTACAGATAAACTTCGATTTTAAGGGGTTTTTGTATAAGTTGTTAAGCTATTGGCCGCTCTTTTTAATTTCTTTGGCAATTACATTTGGAATCGCTTATTATATTAATGTTCGGAAACTGGCAGTATACCGACTGGATACCCTGGTAACTATCAAAGACGATCAAAATCCTTTTTTCACTGCTAATACAAGTTTAACCTTTAACTGGGGCGGGACTACCGATAAGGTAAATACCGCCATAGTAACGCTCAACTCCCGTTCCCATACTGAAAAAGTGGTGGATCGTTTGCAATATTATATAAATTACAAACGGGATGGGAAATACCAATTGGTAGATGCGTATAAGCAAACCCCTTTTTTTGTAGCTGTAGATACTACAAAACCTCAAGTGTTAGGGCAACAATTTAAAGTAGTATTTAAGGATTCAGTAAACTTTACCTTATCTTTTATAAATGAAAATGAAGGTAATAAAACATTTCAGATTTACAATAAGGAGAAGGAAAAGCTTCGTCGGTTTGTCCCAGGAGGATCATATATGGAAACTTTTAAAATTGGGGTTCCAATTGCAACACCGTATTTTTATGGCACCTTCCTGCCAAACGAAGACATGCTGGTAACACCTAATAAACCATACTATTTCAGTTTCACCAATTTTGATACTGCTGTAAAAGGTTATTTGAATGTTGCCGTAAATCCTGCTACGCAGGGGTCTTCGGTCTTAAATTTGAGTTTGACTGGTAAAAATAAAGCACGAATTGTAGACTATTTAAATACTTCTGTTAAAGTGCTAAGTGATAATATGCTGGAGCGTAAAAATCTCTTTGCCACCAAGACCATTAAATTTATAGATAGCAGTCTGGGAGTAAAATCCAGGGAGTTAAAAGATGTTGAAAAGGAACTTAATGCGTTCAGAGATAAGAATAATATTTTTGATTTAAATGCGGAAGGGGCTGAAATCAAAGGAAAATTAACTGCTTTAGATTTAAGAAAAGAAGAGGTTAACAGAGAACTTAAATACTATATAACCTTAGAAGAGTATTTACGCACCCGAAATGATTATACGGAGGTTCCAGCTCCATCGGTTGCAGGCATAAATGAGGGTAGTATTGTTAATGGGGTAGCTCAAATAGTGCAATTGGCACAAAAAAGAAGCACCCTGGAGTACTCCTATAAGGAAGGCGCTACTCCCTTACTGGATATAGACAGACAAATTGATGCGGTAAAAAACGTCTTGCTGGAAAACATTACCTCTACAAAAGGACTTAAAAATCAGGAGTTAAGAGATATAAACAGGGAGATTGGTGCCTTAGAATTTCAGATAAGAAAACTACCAAAAGAGCAACAGGACCTGCTTAAAATAGAAAGACAGTATAGCTTAAACGAGCGTGTATATAATCTCTTCTTAGCTAAAAAAGGAGAGGCAGATCTGGTAAAAGCTGCCAATGTAAGCGATGTGCAGGTTATTGATGAAGCCAAAGATACAGGAGGTGGGAAAATAGGTCCCAATACCCAGTTAAATTATGTAATGGCATTATTGGTTGGACTCATTGTACCGTTTGTTTTTGTGTTTCTTAGAGTATTTTTTGATACCAAGGTGCATCATTTAAACGATATAGAACGAAATTCTAAAATACCTATTCTCGGGGTGATTGGTAAAAGCCGGATGGATGGTAACCTGGCAGTGCTTACAAAACCTAAGTCGGCTATTGCAGAAGGATTTAGGGCTTTGCGATCCGGGCTTCAGTTTTTGTACAGAAAGCAGGGGATAGAAGGCTGTAAAACAGTACTTATTACGTCTTCGGTAAGTGGAGAAGGAAAGACATTCACTTCTATTAATATTGCTTCGGTATTTGCGTTAAGCCAGAAAAAGACCGTTCTGGTAGGGCTCGATCTTCGGAAACCTAAGATCTTTGACGATTTCAATATAAACAATGCCACCGGAGTGGTTAATTTTCTGGTGAACGATGCTACCGTGGCCGATATTGTGCAGCAAACAAAGGTTTCAAACCTTGATGTGATTACCTCTGGCCCCGTTCCGCCGAATCCATCCGAATTATTGATGAGTGAGCGCATGGAAGTGTTAATAGAAAAATTAAAAGAAGCATACGACTATATTATCCTGGATACCCCGCCTATGGGCTTGGTAGCAGATTCTTTAGAATTATTGAAATATGCAGATGCCACTATCTATATGGTGCGCCAAAACTATACCCGCAAACGTATGTTGGCCATGATTAATGAAAAATACAAACGGGGAGAAGTAAAGAATATTAGCTTTGTATTAAACTACTACCAGGAAAAGGCCAAATATGGTTACGGATATGGCTATGGCTATGGCTATGGGTACGGAGGTTATGGCAAGTATGGTAATGGCTATCACGAAGAGGAAAAACGTACAGGCTATCTGCAACGTTTTCTAAAACGCTTTCGCCGAAAGAAACAATAACGGTCCCAAACTCCCGTTCCTTATGCTTACCAAAAAGCAACAGCGTACTAAACGATTATTTGATATATCTCTAGCAATACTTGTGCTTCCATTTGTGATAATTCCTGTACTTTTGCTGCTGCTTATTGCAACCTTGGTTACGGGCGCCAACGGGTTGTTTGTGCAAACCCGTATCGGGCAGTTTGGGAAAGCTTTCCAACTGTACAAAATACGTTCGTTAAGAGGAACCAGCCATCGCGATATTGTAGCCATTAAAAACAGCACAACGGCATTTGGGAGGTGGTTACGCAATAGCAAGTTGGACGAATTACCACAATTGTTTAATGTGCTTAAAGGCGAAATGAGTTGGGTAGGTCCACGACCAGATGTCCCGGGTTATGCAGATAAATTAAAAGGTGAAGACCGGGTGATTTTAAATTTAAAACCAGGGATCACAGGACCTGCCACCTTAAAATATAAGCACGAGGATGCAATACTCCTTCAGCAAAAAGAACCGTTACAGTATAATGATACTGTGCTATGGCCGGATAAAGTTCAAATTAATAAAGCGTATATAAAAAACTGGAGTTTAAAAGCAGATGTAAGCTATATTTTGCAATCTGTATTTGGATAACCTAGGATAATTAAAAAGTATGATACAAGAAAAACCAACCATCGCAATTATAGGTTTGGGCTATGTAGGCCTTCCACTGGCTGTTGCCTTTGCCGAGAAATATAAGGTAATAGGGTTCGATATTAACGAAGCCCGTATTTCTGAACTGAACCAGGGAACAGACCATACCCTGGAAGTAAGCGACGAGCATCTCAAAAAAGTATTGGCCGGTACTTCCAAAGGCTCGTTAACGGTAACTACCAAAGCCGAAGAGATGAAAGAGGCAACGGTATATATTGTAACCGTACCTACTCCAACCAATAAATACAACCAACCCGTTTTAACACCGCTTATTAAAGCTAGTGAAACTATTGGAAAGCAGTTAAAAAAAGGAGATGTGGTTATCTACGAATCTACCGTGTATCCAGGTGTGACCGAAGAAATTTGTGTGCCAATTCTGGAAGAGCACTCTGGTAAGGTGTTTAATACCGACTTTTATGCCGGCTATTCACCAGAGCGGATCAATCCGGGAGATAAAAAGCACACCGTTACTCAAATCCTAAAAGTAACCTCAGGTTCTACCCCAGAAGTTGCCAGGGAGGTAGATGCCCTGTATGCCTCGGTAATTACGGCTGGAACACATTTAGCCCCAAGTATTAAAGTGGCCGAAGCTGCCAAAGTGATAGAGAATTCGCAACGGGATATAAATATTGCTTTTGTAAACGAATTGTCAAAAATATTCCGTTTGCTGAATATAGACACACACGCTGTCTTAGAAGCAGCCGCTACCAAATGGAACTTTATAAAATTTACCCCAGGCCTGGTAGGTGGGCATTGCATAGGGGTAGATCCATACTATCTGGCACAAAAAGCACAGGAAGAAGGCTACAATCCAGAGATTATTCTGGCAGGAAGACGCATGAACGATGGGATGGGAAATTACGTAGCCCAGGAAGTAGTGAAGCTCATGATCCAGAAAGAGTGCAAAGTAAAGAACGGTCACGTGTTATTAATGGGGATTACCTTTAAAGAAAACTGTCCCGATATACGCAACAGTAAAGTAATAGATGTTATTGAAGAACTTAGAAAGTACAACCTGCACATAGATGTATATGACCCCTGGGCAAATGCTACCGAAGTTTATAACGAATTTGGCCTGCACTTACTCACCAGTACAGACCAGTTAAAAGAGAATTACGAGGCTGTAGTTTTGACCGTTGGGCATAGTGAATTTGCAGATTTCAATTTTGAAAAGCACCTGGCATCACCCTCGGTGGTGTTTGATGTAAAAGGATTTTTACCAAAGGACAAAGTAGACGGGTGTTTGTAGTGTAACGGTTGTCTGTTGTGAGTTGTCTGTTGGCAGTGGTCAGGTTTTATAAAATTGACATAGCGTATCATGAAAAGTTATAAGGATTTAGATATTTACAATTTGGCTTTTGAGTATGCAATTGAAGTCCATACCATGTCTCTAAAGTTACCAAAGTATGAGATGTATGAGCAAGGCAGTCAAATACGAAGATCTTCTAAATCAATTAAGGATAACATTGTGGAAGGGTATGGAAGACGTAAATATAAACAGGACTTTATAAAGTTTTTAATATACGCACACGCTTCTTTATTGGAATGCATATCCCAACTTGAGATGATTCATACATTGTATTCAGAGATTCCTACATCTCATTTAATAGCTAAGTATGATGCACTAGGAGCAAAAATTTATGCATTTATAAAATATGTAGAAAAAGACTGGAAAGTCTAACCCACAACCCACAACCCACAACCGAGAGCAGATAACAGATAACAGATAACCCACAACCCACAACCCACAACCGAGAACCGAGAACCGATAACCCACAACCAACAACCCAACTTATGTACAACACAAAATACCATACCAAAGACCTTTCAGAGTATTCATTTTTAGTAACCGGAGGCGCAGGCTTTATTGGTTCCAACCTGGTGGCGTATTTGCTGAAATATAACGCTAAGAAAGTACGGGTGCTGGATAATTTTGCCACGGGATTTCGTGAGAATTTGAAAAAATTTGAAACCCATCCCGCTTTTGAATTACTGGAAGGCGATATAAGAGATTTGGAAACATGCAAGCGTGCCATGGAAGGAATACATTACGTTTCGCACCAGGCAGCCTTGGGTAGTGTGCCGCGAAGTATAAACGACCCCATAACCAGTAACGATGTAAACGTGTCGGGTTTCTTAAATATGCTGGTGGCACAAAACGAAAGTGCTACCGTAAAACGCCTGGTGTATGCTGCCAGTAGTAGTACCTATGGCGACAGTAAAAATCTTCCCAAGGTAGAAGATACCATAGGGAACCCTTTATCTCCCTATGCAGTAACTAAACTGGTAAACGAATTGTATGCCGATGTGTTTCATAAAACCTATAAAACACAGACCATAGGGTTGCGTTATTTTAATGTATTTGGTCCTAACCAAAGTCCTACTGGAGCTTACGCAGCGGTTATTCCTTTGTTTATGCAGGCTTTAAAAGAGAATACTTCCCCCACTATTAACGGCGATGGCGAACAAACACGTGATTTTACCTTTGTAGAGAACGCCGTGCAAGCCAATGTAAAAGCGCTATTTGCAGGAGATGAAGCCGTAAACGAAGTTTTTAATGTTGCTTATGGCGAACGCATAAGTTTAAACACCCTTTGGGATAATTTGCAAGCCATTTCAGGAAGAACGCTCCCGGCTCATTTTGGTCCCGATAGAAAGGGAGATGTCCGGGACTCCCTGGCAAATATTGAAAAAGGCCGGAACTTATTAGGGTATGATCCTTTATTCTCGGTGAAGGATGGGTTGGAAGTTACATGGGAGCAATTTTAACCATAGGCAACACTGCTTTATTTTTTGCAGATTCGTTATATTTGACCACCCACGTCTATCAAACTATACTTTCTAAATGGAACTGCCTACCAGAATATACCAAAAGGAACAAACCCTGAGCTTTTTTAAGATTTTAAAAGAAAGCTTGCGCGACATACGGTCCTCGTTATTTTTGGCAAGACAGCTAGCTACGCGCGATATCACGGCTCAGTACAGACAATCCTTTTTGGGCATTTTGTGGGCTTTTATTACCCCCTTGGTCACCGCCTTGGTGTGGATCATCCTAAATGGCTCGGGCGCCGTACGCATCACAGATACCGGTTTGCCTTATCCAATCTTTGTAATTTCCGGAACCTTATTGTGGGCCATCATTACCGAAGCTATCAATTCACCCATTTCAAGTACCAATGGTGCTAAAGGAATTTTAAGTAAAATAAATTTTCCAAAGGAGGCCTTGGTGGTTTCCGGGGTTTTTAAACTCCTCTTTAATGCGTTACCCAAAGTTTTAATTATGATTATTTTTATGGTTATTTACGGGGTTTCGTTTCAGCTTTCTATGCTATTGTTTCCGGTTATTTTACTGGGTGCTATTTTCTTTGGAACCACCATCGGGTTTTTTCTTACTCCCATTGGCATGTTGTATAAGGATATCTCAAAAATGATTTCCATGGGGCTCAAATTTTTAATGTATGCCACACCTGTGGTGTTTGCCATCCCAGCGGAAGAAGGCATTCTAAAAACCTTGATGGAGCTCAACCCCATTTCACCCATATTGGTGACGGCAAGAGACTTTTTAGTGGGGAGTAACCCAGAATATCTGAGCTACTTTGGCATCGTGATAGCCATTTGTGTGCCGCTGTTTTTTATAGGTTTGGTGCTGTATCGTATTTCCATTCCAATTATTGTTGAACGGATGAGCGCTTAATATGGAAGAGAAAGAAGTTTTAGTAAAAGTAGAAGGACTGTCCAAAAAGTTCTGTAAAGATTTAAAGACCAGCCTGTGGTATGGCGTAAAAGACTTGTTCTCTAATGCCACTGGTAATAAAAACGCAAGGGATTTACGCCCCAAGGAGTTTTGGGCGGTAAAGGACATTAGTTTTGAATTAAGACGCGGCGAATGTATCGGATTAATAGGCCATAACGGGGCAGGGAAATCGACCCTGCTCAAAATCATTAACGGACTCATAAACCCAGATGCAGGAAAAGTAACCATAAAGGGCCGTGTAGGGGCCCTGATCGAGTTGGCTGCCGGCTTTAACCCTATCTTAAGTGGCCGGGAAAATATTTATAACAACGGTGCCATCCTCGGTTTTACCCGTAAGGAGATAGCTGCCAAGGTAGAGGAGATCATAGACTTTGCCGAGCTGCGCGAGTTTATAGATATGCCCGTACAAAACTATAGCAGTGGGATGAAAGTACGATTAGGCTTTGCCGTGGCCGCCCAAATGGAACCTGATGTTTTGATCATAGATGAGGTGCTGGCAGTAGGGGATTTGGGGTTTGTGTTGAAGTGTTTTAAAACTATTGATACTATTTTGCCAAGAACTGCTATCATTTTTGTCTCGCATTCTATGCCAATGGTGTCCCGTATCTGTAACCATATTATACTCATGGACCGGGGAGAAGCGAAATTTCAAGGAAGTGATGTTTCTAAAGCCATTGACATTTATTATAAGAGATTTGCAGATAATGTAAGTCATGTCGTATTTGACGATGGGAATTTGGAATTAATGAATGTGAAGCTCGTTAACGAGAAAACAAATGTGAAAATAGACGAACTTGATTGGGGCGGCGATTTTAAATTGTATTATAAATTTAAATATAGAGATAAACTTATTCCTTTTGTTTTTAGTACAATAATCTTCGATAAGGAGCAGCGACCAGTAGCCGAATTGACAAGAAACGAGGAAATTTTTATTGGTAATAGCCAGGAAAAGGAAATAAGCTTTTTCGTAAGTCATAATAATATACAATTGTCTAAAGGTGTTTACTCAATACGAGTTGTTGTCAGAAAGGGTCTGAATAAAGAACCGGTTTTGACCGTTACTGATATACTATCTTTTCAGATTACACATCCAGAAGAAACATGGGTACCATTTTTATTAAATTCTAACTTTGAAGAAACAGAAGTAAAATAATGAAAAGAACTATAAAAAAACTTTTAATTAAATTAACTAAGCCTTTCGCTTCGAAGTTAGGATATGTAATGCCGAACTCCAAAAAGCTTAAAAAATTATCTAGCAACTCAAAAAATGGGCTATTAAATAATTTTTATGCTTTACTTAAGGTAATGGACTTTAAACCTGGCCACATTGTCGATATAGGTGCAAATCGTGGAACTTGGACGCGAGAGGCACTACAGCACTTTCCCGATGCGCAATTTAGCTTATTTGAACCTCAATACTGGTTAAGAGAATCTATTAGGGATATTACAGACACAAACAGTAACGTTCAATTTAATCCTTTTGGGGTTGGAAAGGAAAAAGGATCGTTTAAATTCACTATTGTTGATAGGGATGATAGTTGTTCGTTTAAATACTCTGAAGAAGAAGCGAAAAACAGAGGATTTAAACAAATTGATCTTCCGGTTGTAACCTTGAACGATTTCATTAATGAAAAAAACTTACCCTGTCCCGATATCATTAAAATTGATGCGGAAGGCTTAGATTTGGAAGTACTGGAAGGGGCAAATAATTTTTTTGGTAAAACCGAAATTTATTTAATAGAAGCGGCAGTTGTAAATCCAAATGTGCCCAATACAGTTATGAGAGTTATTAATTATATGGATAACGTGGGGTATAAACTTTTTGACATAACCGATTTGAATAGACCATTTAGAACAAAAGTTCTATGGTTGGTTGAACTTGTCTTTATTAAAAACGACGGGTTTGTAGATAATTATAAAATTGTAAAATAAGTCAACATGATTCAAGTAACCAAAACCTTCTTACCGCCCCAAGAAGAGTACAATGCCCAGTTAAAACGCGCTTGGGATGCGGGTTGGATTACCAATCGAGGTTCCTTGGTACAAGAGCTTGAAGAAAAATTGAAAACGTATTTGAAAGTATCGCACATGGTTGCGATGACCAATGGCACTTTGCCTTTACAGATTGCGATTAAAGCACTCGGTTTAACGGGTGAAATCATTACTACCCCCTTTAGTTATGTGGCGACCACGAGTAGTATTGTTTGGGAAGGGTGTACCCCTGTTTTTGTAGACATTCATCCAGAACACCTCACTATAGACGAATCTAAGATTAAAGCCGCTATTACAGACAAAACATCCGCAATTTTAGCCACGCATGTATTTGGAAATCCCTGCGCTATCGAAGAAATTGAAAGCATTGCAAAAAAACACAACTTAAAAGTGATTTATGATGCAGCCCATAGTTTTGGAGTACAATACAAAGGCAAATCTATTTTTGAATACGGCGATGTCAGTACGTGCAGCTTTCACGCAACAAAATTATTTCATACTGGAGAAGGGGGGGCACTTTTCTGTAACGAGGAACTTCGTGAAAAAATGTTCTCTCACCATAACTTTGGTCACAAAGGCAAAGTAGATTTTCAAGGAATAGGAATCAACGCCAAGATGAGTGAATTGCAAGCTGCTATGGGGCTTTCAGTTTTACCCTATATGGATGAAATTTTGTCTAAACGAATAAAAGTAATAAAACACTACGAAACTTTACTATCTGTAGCCACGGTTACTTTTATGCAAGTACGTGAAGGAGCAGTTTGGAACTATAGTTATTTCCCGGTACTACTTCCGTCAGAAAAAATTACCATAGCAATCCAAAAGACACTGGGCAAAAAAGAAATTTATTCTAGAAGATACTTTTATCCATCTCTTAATACGTTGCCGTATGTGGCAAAGTGTGAGGTGCCAATTTCTGAAGATATTAGTAAAAGGATATTATGTTTACCTTTATATCCAGATTTACCCACTTCGGTCATAGCGGAAGTAAGTAAGACGATTATTAATGGCATAGCGAAACGCACATGATTTTTGTTCCCCAAATCTTAGAATTTCTTGGTACAGAACAAATCACTTTTGAAATAGAAGGGGATACCTCTTATTTTGAAGATAAGCCTTTGAGGTTCGCTAGTACTAAGAACAAAGTCGAATTCGGTTGCTACTACCTCACACAAGATTATATTTTCCAAAGTACGACTATAAAAAAAAGTATAGTGTTAACCGATGCTTCCCTTAAAGAAATAAGTAAAGGCACTAATAATGTGTTTGTTTGGGTTGAAAACCCCCAACGAGTGCATTACAAAATTGCCGCTAGATTCGCTGAAAAAATGAAAAATGGTATACACTCTACCGCTATTGTATCTGAAAATGCGTCGGTAGATCCTACTGCTTATATTGGTCCATACTGCGTTCTTGAAGCATGTAAAATTGAGGCCGGTGTACAATTGCTCAACAACGTAATTGTTAGGGACAATGTCATAATTGGAGCGCGTACCGTAATTGAAGGGAATAGCGTAATTGGTGCTAGGGGTATGGCTTGGATTTGGGATGAAGATGGAAAAAGAGTTATACAGCCACAACTCGGTGGGGTACATATAGGCTCAGATTGTATTTTTGGTACAGATATTACTATTGTGCGTGGCTCTTTGTCTGAAAATACTGTTGTTGGTTCAGGAACTATCATGGCACACGGTACTAAGATTGGCCACGGTTCAATAATTGGTGCTTTCGTGCATATGGCCAATAATGTTAGTTTGGCTGGCAATGCTCATATTGGCACCCGTACTTTTCTAGGAAGCGCCTGTGTTATATCCTCTAATGTGCGCATAGCAGCAAATTGTATTGTAGGTGCTGGTGCAGTTGTAAATAAAAGTAACGATATAGCGTTTGCCACCTTAGTAGGGGTGCCTGCTAAAATTTTAGAAAAAGACAACTATTTGAAAAAATCCAAGGGCGTACCAAAACCCTATAAAAATTAAAACCATGATTACAAGTTATATTTCAGATAAAGCGAAAATTGGTAAAAATGTAATCATCGGTCATTTTTGTGTGATTGAAGAAGGAGTAGTTATTGGTGACAATGTAATAATAGAACATCATAATATCCTTAAAAAGGGAGTTGTAATTGGGGAAAATACGGTTATTAAGAGTTATGTAGAACTTAGAGAAGATACCATAATTGGAAAAGATTGCTATGTAGATTCCAAGGTTTCAAGTTCTGGAAATTGTTCCGTTGGAAATAATACATCATTACGGTATGGAACAATATTGGCTAGAGGTGTGAAAATTGGAAACAATTGCTATTTATGCCCCAGAGTTATGACGAATAATTTGGATGATGAGATGAGCTCAATCGGAGGTGCACATATCGGTGATAATTGTTTTATTGGCACCCATTCGGTGTTGCAGTACGGAATAACGTTAGAAGAAGGTGTTATTATTGGGTCTATGGCATTTGTAAACAAAGACTGTAAAAAAAATACAACTTATATAGGTATTCCTGCAAAACCTATAAGATAGGCTCAAAAATGGATACATCAAAACCTTTAGTAAGTATTTGTTGCATTACCTATAACCAGGCAGCATTTTTACCTGATGCCTTAAAAGGCTTTTTAATTCAGAAAGTTAACTTTCCAATCGAAATTATTATTTACGACGATTGTTCGCAGGATGCGACTCGCGATCTATTGCGGAATTTTAGAAAAAGTTGTCCTCATCCCGTTACACTCTTATTATCCGAGGAAAACAGATATTCAAAAGGAGAGCGCATCTTACCAAAAACCTTTGCAAAAGCGCAAGGAACTTATATTGCTTTGTGTGAAGGAGACGATTACTGGACAGATCCTTTAAAGCTTCAGAAACAAGTTGATTTTCTGGAAGCTAATGAGGGGTATAATATCTGTTTTCACAATGTAGAAATATATAATAGTGAAACTGGTAAAATACTAGAAGACACCATAACTGGTAAAGTCCCTGAAACTACCACTATTAAAAACCTTGTTGGGCGTAATTATATCCATACCCCTTCGGTGATACTTAGAAATAACTTTACACTCCCAGAATGGTTTAGAGAGGTGGTCATTGGCGATTGGAGTTTATATATGATTCAGGTAAAGGATAAAAAAATAAAAAAATTACCCGATATTATGGCCGTGTACAGAGTGCGGGAAGGTGCGATGTGGTCTACTCAAACCAAAACCGTGAAAAAAGCCGGTTCTCGAAAAACCGTAGAAGTTTTGGCAACTAATGGAGAATTTCCTCAGGCGATAAAAAATAGGTTACTTTATAAATTGGCAGGAAAAGACAAAGAACCTTCTTTAAAAGAAAGGTGTATGATGCAGCTGAAAAAAATAATTGGTCCCATTTACAGAATACTATGGAAAAAGAAAACTATTTGAAAAATACTTCCGAAATCATGGTAAGTATTTGCTGTATTTGTTATAATCAACATAGCTTTCTCCCTGAGACACTTAAGGGCTTCAATAGCCAAGAGATTGATTTTATAATTGAGGTCATCATTTATGATGATTGTTCAACTGATGGTTCTAGAGAGATTTTAAAGTCTTTTAAAGAATCTTGTAAATATCCAGTGACCTTGATACTATCGGAAGAAAACAGATATTCGAAAGGCGACAGGATTTTCCCGAAAACCTTTAAGCAAGCAAAAGGGAAATACATTGCCTTATGTGAAGGCGATGATTATTGGACCGACCCATATAAACTTCAAAAGCAAGTAGACTTTTTAGAAGCGAATCCAGATTATTCCTTATGTTTTCATAAAGTAAAAATATTAGATAAAGAAAATGGTTTAGTCGATGATTTTATAACAGAGAATCGGTACGAGAAAATAAAAAAGTTTCCTATAACGCAGGATTCTCTTTATAAATATTCAAATTTTATTCATACACCTTCCGTGGTTTTTAAAAATGTAGTAAAGAAATTTCCAATGGAGTTATATTTGAGTCCAGTGGGAGATTACCTTTTATACTTTTTGCTATCAAAGCATGGTTATCTTCATCGAATTAATGAATGTATGGCAGTTTACAGGTATGGACATGGAATTTACTCAAGTGCTTCTGTAAAAAAAAAGAAAATAATAGGGAAACAATTTCAAATATGCCTATTGTCATTTATTGATTCAGAATACATTAAAAAGGATATTATTCAAAAAACACTAAATAACATAAGGTATACTGAGAATAAAAATATTGATAATTTAACGACAACTGACCTGACCAGAGAAATCTATAAAAGAATCTGGTTGAAAACAAAAAAAAATTTTAAAAAATTACTATAATATGAATTCTCCCAATTTCTTGATTATTGGTTGCAATAAAGGGGGGACAACATCCCTTTTTCAATATTTAAAAGAACATCCAGAGGTTTTTATGCCAAGAATTAAGGAACCTATGTTTTTTAACTATTACCAAAAAACGGGTGAAGATGGAGCATTCCGAACACAGAAAGTAATCAAATCTTTTCCCTCATACAGAAAAATATTTGAGGGAAGCGAAGCTTATAAGGTAAGTGGAGAAGCTTCAACCTCTTATCTAGCAAACCCCTATTGTGCTGCTAATATCTACGACTTCAATCCGACAATGAAATTAATAGCGATTCTTCGAAATCCTATAGAAAGGGCTTTTTCAAACTATTTAATGTATGTACGCTGGGGTGAGGAAAAGAGGACTTTTAAAAATGCGCTAAAGGATGAAATGGAAGGTAAAGAATTACCACAGGGTAAGCAATATATATATTTAGGTCGTTATTTGAAATCATTGCAAATTTATTCAAGTACCTTTGGTGAAGAACAAATAAAGGTTCTATTATATGACGATTTAAAATCAAGTCCCCATCAATTATTTAAAGAAGTTTGTGGCTTTTTAAATATAGATGATTCATTTACTCCAAATTTAAATAAAAGATTCAATACAAATGATGCTGTAGAAATTAGACCAATATATAGAAACTTGAAAAGACTAGATCGAAAATTCAATTTTTCAAAAATTTTACCAAATTCATTAAAAAAGAAAATTCATGCGAAACCTACAATGAAGGCTAGAGAAAAACAAAAGCTAATAGACCTATATAATGATGAAATATTGGGATTATCTGAGTTTTTACAAAGAGATTTAAATCATTGGTTAAAATGACAAACACAAAGAATATTAGAAGTATCGCTTTTGTGCTTCCACAATTTCACCCAATACCTGAGAACGATTCTTGGTGGGGAAAGGGATTTACTGAGTGGACCAATGTGACCAAAGCAACTCCTTTATTTCCTGGACATTATCAGCCTCATTTGCCTACAGATTTAGGATTTTATGACTTGCGATTACCTGAAGCCAGAATTGAACAAGCCAAACTAGCCAAGGAATATGGAATCCACGGATTTTGTTATTATCATTACTGGTTTAATGGAAAGCGCTTATTAAACAAGCCTCTCGATGGTATGTTGAAGCAACACGATTTGGAAATGCCGTTTATATATTGCTGGGCAAATGAAAACTGGACACGTAGGTGGGATGGTCTAGAAAACGAAGTGTTGATTAGACAAGATTACGGCACTGAAGATGACAAAGAACATATACGTTGGCTTTGTGAAAACGTGTTTTCAGATCATCGGTATATACGGGTAGACGATAAGCCGGTATTTATGATATATAGGCACAATCTGTTCCCAGACATAACAAAGACATTAGATACCTGGCGCACTATTGCTACCACCGAATTTGGGATGAAAGGACTCTATTTAATGGTTGCAGAAAGCTTTAACGATCGCATGAATCCTTTAGAATTAGGATTTGATGCTTCTGTTGAATTTTCACCGCATGCAGTAATTAGAAATAAAATAAAAAAGTCTATCAACAATGGTAGTTTTCTCAGTAAGCTTGTTTATTCGAAAAAAGTCGATTCCGAAATTGATTTTCGTGATTTCAATTTAGGAGTTGAACAAGCTATAAGTAGGAAATTACCGAATTATAAGTTGTATCGCAGTGTTACGCCAGCTTGGGATAATACTCCGAGAAAAGGAGAAAACGGTATAGCTGCCATAGGTAGTAGTCCAAACTTATACGAAAATTGGTTAAGTCAAGTAATAAGTACTTTTACACCTTTTTCTAAGGAAGAAAATTTTATATTCATCAACGCAATGAATGAATGGGCAGAAGGGAATCATTTAGAACCTTGCATAAAGTATGGTAGAGCATACTTAGAGGCAACAAAGCGTGCTTTGATCTAGTAATAACTGTCTATGGTAAATTCACTTATTTCTATAGTAGTTCCCAATTACAACCATAAGCTGTTCTTAGAGCAACGTTTAAACTCCATATTTAATCAAACTTTTGGAGATTATGAGGTTATACTTTTAGACGATGCCTCTACCGATGGCAGCCAAGAATTTCTAAAAAGTTTCAGAAGCCATTCGAAAGTAGCACATCTCGTTTTAAATACGCACAATTCTGGAAGTCCATTTATGCAATGGAAAAAGGGTATTAGCCTCGCCACGGGTGAGTATATTTGGATCGCTGAAAGTGATGACTTTTGTGAGCCTACTTTTTTAGAACACTTAGTAGGCAGCCTTAGGAAAAATGTAGGGGTTTATTATACACAAACCATCGATGTGGATGAAAAAGGAGCAGTTTTGTTAAATAGAATTTCAACCACCAAATCATTCAGGCCAAATATCTGGCGAAATGATTTTGAACTAACAGGGACTGAGTTTATCAATAAATATATGTTGGAAAAAAATGTAATCCCTAATGCCAGTGCGGTGCTTTTCAAACGCAATTTAATTGATGAAAACATATTTTCGGATAACCTTTTAAAAATGAAAATGTGTGGTGATTGGCTTTTTTGGATTAAGTTATGTGAAAAAAGCGATTTATTTTTTAAATCCGAACCACTAAATTATTTTCGAAATCACACCACAATTACAAGAAGACACGATACTAAGAAAAAGAAGAAAACACGTATATTAGAAGAATGCACAATTAGAAATTACGTTTTCGAAAGACTCGGACTAACTAATAAAAGCAAGAATGACGTTTTAACAAAAAAATGGTTTGCTCTCCATCCGGTCAAGTCACTTTTTAAAAGCGGTTTTTATAAATTACGCCTACCGTCTAAAAATAGATTTTCTTTACTTTTAGAGTTCTTAAACTTCAAATTGAAAAAGTAGCCCATGTTGAATATTGCTGTTGTAACAAATAAACCTTACGCTACTTGTGAAACCTTTATCAAAGCACAAATTGATAAATTACCGTTCAACTGCATTCAATATTGGGTAAAAGAAGCACCCTTTGTGTCAAAAACTACGAACAAATTGGGTTTTAGCAAAGTACTTTCAAAAGTACGTTCGCATAAAGCTACTCCCGAGAAGCGGATTATCAAAGAATTTAAAAAACAGAACATTCAAGTTGTCCTAGCTCAATACGGAATGATTGGTACAGTGATGCTAGAGAGCTGTAGCATTTTAAACCTGCCCCTAGTGGTTCACTTTCACGGTCACGATGCCGTGCGCAAGAGCGTCTTGGAAAAGTATGGTAAGTGCTATACAAAAATGTTTTCATATGAAAAGACCACGGTGGTTTCGGTAAGCCATGAAATGACCAAACGTTTGGTAGCCCTCGGTTGTCCTGAAGATAAGATCAGATATAACACTTACGGTCCTGCAGATTCCTTTTTAGAAGTACAACCCACCTATGCATCACAGCAATTTGTATTTATCGGTCGGTTTGTAGAGAAAAAAGCGCCCCATGTGCTCTTGCTCGCGTTTTCCAAAGTCTTAAAAGAGTTCCCCGATGCGAAGCTGGTTTGCGCAGGTGATGGTCCGTTGCTCGATAGTTCCAAAGATTTGGCACATGCCATGGGTGTTGAGGGTTCCGTAGATTTTGTAGGAAGAATTAACCATACAATCTATCAAGAATACCTGCGAAATTCTATTGCCTATGTGCAACATTCTATAGAGGCTATCGATGGGGATATGGAAGGAACGCCTGTCTCTATTTTAGAAGCCAGTGGCGCAGGTTTGGCGGTAATCAGTACAACGCATGCGGGAATTCCAGATGTGATCGTCCACAAAAAAACGGGCCTGCTTTGCAAAGAACGCGATGCCGCTGCCATGGCACAACATATGCTGCATACGTTGCGAAATCCTGAAGAAGCAAAAGCGATGGGCGTTACCGGTAAGGAACATATTACCAAGAATTTTTCGCAACAAGCACATCTTAACGGATTAACCACAATACTCAAGGAAGCACTCTAGTAATTTGTATGATACCAAACGCCTTAATTTCCATCATAATCCCCACCTATAACCGAGCCCATCTTATCGGAGAAACCCTAGATTCTATCTTGGCGCAAACCTACACCCATTGGGAATGTATTGTAGTTGACGATAGCAGTACCGATGCTACCGATGATCTCATGGCAGCCTATACCAGAAAAGACAATCGTTTTACATATGTAAAGCGGCCTGCACAACGTCCTAAAGGAGGCAATGTATGCAGGAATATAGGATTAAAAAAAGCGAAAGGATCCTATGTAATATTTTTTGATAGCGACGATCTTATGACGGCAAACCATGTGGAAGTAAAGGTGGCAACTATGTTAAAAAACGACTGTGATTACTGTATTACAAAAACAAAAAATTTAACCGAAGGAAAACCGCTGCCCAAACATTACTATGCCTTCGATGAGCACGCCATAAACGCACACAATTATATCGTTCAAAATATTAATTGGCTTACCCTTGATGTGTGTATAAAAAGGGAGTTGGCAACGTCCATTCGATTTAACGAAAACTTGAAATCTGGGCAGGAATACAATTATTTTTCAAAATTAATTTCTAAATCCGATCATGCTATTTTTATAGCGAAGGAAGTGTCATTAAGACGTATCCATACCGAATCCATTCGCAGTACCTTAAAAAGTAAAAACGAAGAACTAGAGAGTGTATTCCATTCGTGTTGGGAAACCTACAAAGATCTTGAAGAAACCTTGGCCGATGATACGAAGCGGCAGTTGCTGTATAAATGTATAAAGCTTATTTTTAGGCATGGGCAATTTTTTATATCAGACAAGGCGTTGTTTTTAAAAGCATTGCAAGCGAATTTTAGAAACGCCAGAGCTAATTTTTTTATGATGTTGTATGCAAAACGCCTGTTTAATAAAGGCTACTATTTTAGAAATAGTTTTAAAAAACAAGCGCTGTAATTCAAATGATTTTTTATGTATCTCCCTTTGGTTTCTATTATCATCCCCACCTATAATCGCGCATCGATTTTAGGCAAAACGCTAAACAGTGTATTGGCGCAAACCTATATCTACTGGGAATGTATTGTGGTAGATGATGGTAGCGAAGATAACACTGATCAGTTGATGAAACACTACTGTAAATTGGATGACAGATTTACGTATGTACACCGACCAGACTCATATCAATCCGGGGGGAATGGCGCTAGAAACTACGGTCTGGATATTGCTAAAGGAAACTTGATTAATTGGTTCGACAGTGACGATTGGATGCATCCCGATAAACTTCAAGCACAACTGCAACTTTTTTCAGAAAACCAAACACTTCAAGTCTGTATTTGCTCAGGGAAGAAGATGAATCCGCTAGACCAATCCGAAGAACCACTTCGCCAAAATTTTGAGGCAGATTTATTCACCCAAGTGGCCGAAAATAGCTCAGAAATTATCACAAATGCCTTTATCCTTAAAAAGGATTTTGTGCATCAGCATAACCTTCGTTTTGATGAGCAATTGCACCGCGGACAAGAAACCGACTTCCTGCTGCAGATAATCAAAGTGGTGGAAGCCAACGAGATTGGATATACTGAAAGACAGCTTTTTTCTTATGTCTTTACAGAAGATAGTAAATCTAAAAAGGACGAACAGTACAATAGCCAATTTAAATGGTCGCGAGCAACCATTTATCTAGATATGCTTTCGATGAGCAAAACCACGCAGTATCAGGATATTTTCAAAACCAGATTGAAACGCATTCTCCGAATTTATTTTTCAGCGTTACAGCACAATGATAGGCACACCAGTGTTTTCATAATTAAAAGATTAGAACACATCCTAGGTAAATCGTTCCATTCGTTGTATAAACAATTGAGATGGGTAGCTGCCGTAAACCGTTTTGCTCCTTTGCCCACTAATAAACTTCGGGTGCATTTTCAAGAGAAAGCAATGAAAATGTTAGAAAATTTTGATTTCAATAGTTAATTGATTTGGAATAAAAAGTTCTATTTTGCAGATGAAAGTTGTGCGTTTATGATAAGTATAATAATACCTACTCGAAATAGACCGGAATATATAAAACTACTGCTTCAAGATGTTTTAAATCAAAACGTCGAAACGGTCTATGAAGTGATTGTTGTAGATCAGTCGCCTTCGCCCGAACCGCTTGAAGGTTGCCAACATATTTTGGTAGAAGCTACTGGCCCTTGCATATCTAGAAACATAGGTGTTGCGAATGCAAAAGGCGATATTTTAGTATTCTTAGATGACGACGCACGAATTGGCGCCGATTTTATTCGTGAAATAACCCAGCCTATTCGGTCGGGAGAGTTTCCGGTGGTGGCTGGAGCCATCTGCGATCCTGAAGGAAATTATGTGAACGATACCCACGACTACTTGAGCAAACCAAGCGATAACTTTTTAAAGGTCATTGTAAGTAATCCCAACCATAGTATATCGAGAATTACTTTGGGCATACCGGGAGGATGTATGGCGATTACACGGGGGGTACTTGATGCTATTGGCGGATTCAATCAAGATTTTGATCCAACTGGAGCGGGTGAAGATCGTGAGTTGGCTATTAAATGTTTAAAATTGGGCTATCCGGTTTGGTACAATGCCAAGGCCAAGTTATTACACGCTGTTAACGCCGAAGGGGGCTCTAGAGACATAGGTAGCCGTACCTTAATGTTGGATGTACACTCTTATTGGATGTGTAAAGAACATTTTTCGGAAGAATTGGCTGCAGCGCTACGAACATCTATTTTAAATAGGTATAAAAGGAGATTTTACAAGGCAGTGGGAGAATTTAGTTACGTGCGCTCCAAATATAAACTGTGGAAGGAAGCTAAAAAACTTATGAGCTAACCTATGGAAATTAAAGATCAAATAAAGTTTTACGACGACCGGTGGGCAAAGAAATCCTTTCTCAATTCGCTGAAGCTTCGCCGTGCAACTAAGATTATGGAGTATTTCACTGTGGTAAAACGCAAGCTGAAACTACCCTTAACAATAGACCTGGGGTGTGGAGATGGTAGGTTTATCTCTTTTATAGGAGAATTTACCCCAGCCGAAGGTATTGAACTTTCTGAAGAAGCAGTGCGGATAGCCCAGGAGAAATACCCAGACACGGTGTTTCATCAAGGGAATGTTTTGGAGTTTCCATTTAAGCAACAACAGTACGATCTTGTGATCTCTCAGGAGGTTATTGAACATATTGAAGACCAACCAGCCTATATTGAAGTGGCAGCGGCTATTTTAAAAAAAGGAGGCTATTTAATACTTACCACTCCTAATAAAAAAGTTTTTGACCATATGGAAGGAGGCAACTGGTCACAACAGCCCATTGAAAAAGTTTTGACCCCAGACGAATTAAAAAAGCTGATAAACGCAAAGTTCGATATAATTACTTATGAGACCATCATTTTTAATTTCGGAAACTTAGGCTATTTTAAATGGGTAAACCACAGATTCTTTATTGGAGGTGCAAAAAAACTAGGGCTGGAAAACCTACGTAATACTTTGTTGTCTAAACTGGGATTTGGGCTACACCAATGCGTGCTCGCAAAAAAGAAATAAATGAGTGAAGCCCCTCCCAAAAATCCCTTGATTTCCATTATAGTACCCAACTATAATCACGCTGCGTTTTTGCCAGAACGGTTAGCAAGTATTTATAACCAATCCTATAAAAACATTGAAGTGATCCTCTTGGACGACTGCTCCACAGATGAGAGTGTTGCTGTTTTAGAACAGTATAGAAACCATCCAAAAACCGCTCATTTTGTAATTAACGGAGAAAATAGTGGCTCACCTTTTTTACAATGGAAAAAGGGTATGATGTTAGCTAAGGGCGATTATTTTTGGATTGCCGAGAGTGACGACACCTGTGCGTTAAACCTCTTAGAGCAGCTGGTACATTCGCTTCAAAGGTACGATGTGGCAGTGGCTTATACTGAAACATTACAACAAGGCAGCCCCGGAAAAGAAGTAAAACATCCGGCGTTTAAAGATGATACCATCCCGGTATTGGATATAGCGTCCCTTTTATATTGCCCTATCCTAAACGTAAGTAGCACTTTGTTTAAACAAATAAAGAGCACGGCATTGCGAAAAGCAATCTTTACCAATTTCTCCCTCATAGGAGACCGTGTTTTTTATTATGAATTTTTTCAAGGAAAAAAACTACATTTAAACGTAACCACAACAAATTATTTTAGGAAAGAGGGAGCTGGGGTTTCTCATCTGGCCTCTAAAGATTTACAGTACCTCGCTAGGTATTTTTATGAACACATGAAATTTATTACCTATGTACAAAAGGTAGAAGGACCAGCTGTTGATGCTCTTAGCTCACTCTATATACAACGTTTTTTTCATCGGGTGCGGGATAGGATTTCCAGGAAAGAAAAGTTGTCGTTAACGTACCTCAAGCTGTATCTTTACTATCAATATAAATTGTTTATAGGATAGCAAATATGATACACGTAGCCATGGTGTTAACAGTAAAAAATGAAGCGCGTTTGTTGCGTTCCAATTTGCTGTACCACCACGCTATTGGCATACGTCATGTGTTTGTGTATTTTGACAATACCACCGATTCGGGAAAAACATCCATTCAGGATTTAGATTTTGTAACTATACAGGATTCGTTGTCTCCAAACACCTTTTTACACGTTCCTTTTCTGGAAAAGTTTACCAGTAAAGCTACAGAACACCATACCGCCAGACAGTGCCTGCATACCTACGATGCCTTGCGTAAAAGTGAAGTCATGGGGATAGATTGGCTTATTTCGATAGATGCAGATGAACTAGTATGCACGATAAAAGACTCCCCATCTCGGGTGCAACCATTTTTTGAAACGGTGGAACCTTCGGTGGATCTTGTGTACCTAAAAACGCTCGAAGTATTGTCCCAAAGGGTGGAGTACAACTCGATTTTTTCGGAAGAAACACTTTTTAAGACACAGCCCGCTTTTGGGAACCGATTCAAAAATATAACCAAAAAAGTGTATAACCCGGCCACAAAGAAACAGCAACGCTATTCGTATTGGTTTGGACAACATTTAGGGAAAGGAGCTGTTAGGGTAGGCCGCAATATTATTCCACATAATGTGCATAGGTACGTAAAAAAAGATGGAACAAAACCAAATAGTATTAAGAAAGGTTATGTGCTCCATTACCATGCGTACGATGCACCGGACTTTATTAAGAAATTTACTAATTTCTCCAATCGCCCCACCACTTTTTTAAGCGGAACTAGCGTAAACAGCCTCAAGCTTTTATTGCGTGAGATAGTAAATAATAGCGGTATGAAGCAGGACGAATTATATGCTTATTTCAAGCAAAACCTGCTGTTTTCCCAAAAAGAAGTGAAGTACCTGAAAAAGAACAAATACCTGGGTTTTTTTAGTAGAACTCCAGCTCCATTAACCGAAATTACTTCAGTGCAACAAGTTTTTGATAAATACCTACACAACCTTTGAGAACGGGATTGAACATAGCAATTTTTGATGGTACATTTAAGACCACGGCATTTATCAATAGATTAATTCATGGGCTTTCTACTACCCAAAATGTATTTGTTTTTGGTTTTAACGAACAACTTTCCCATAAAATCCCGAATGTAACTTATGTCGCTTTAGGTAGTACTTCCCATACCGCCAGACTGTATTGGCTTAGCTTTGGTTTTGCGGTTAAGGCTTTGTTTCTAAAAGGCGATTTTAGTGTTTTTATTACATATATAAACGGGATGTTCACCTTTAAAAAACAACGGTTACAACAGCTAAACCTTTTAACTGCCATATCCCTATACAAACCTCATATTTTTCACATACAATGGCCATCGTTGCTTCCGTGGTGCGAAAAGTTATTTGAAAATCCTGCTATAAAGGTTGTGTTAAGTCAGCGTGGCTATCAAAATAATGTACGCCCCTTTGTAGATGTGGAAAATCTAACCTATTTACAAAAAGTATATCCGAAGATTCATGGATTTCACTCGGTTTCCAAAGCCATGACCAAAACAAGCAATAAAGTGTACGCAAACCCTCAAAAAATAGACAGGGTTGTATATTCTGGCTTTACGTTTAATCAGCTTCCTTTTTCCGAAACGTATACGAGAAATGAAAAGTTACAGATCATCTCTATAGGCAGGCCACATTGGAAAAAAGGCTACGATTACGCCTTAAAAGCAATGAACTTATTACAGAGACAAGGGGTTTTATTTCACTATAATATTGTTGGTGGAAGCGGAAATGAAGAACTGGAATACCTGGTAGCTAACTACAACTTAGAAGCCTCTGTAACTATTTTGCCAAAAGTGAATCAACAAAAAGTTTATGAGCTTATGATGCAAAGTGATATTTTTTTGCTTCCCTCTTTGGAAGAAGGATTACCTAATGTATTAATAGAAGCCATGGCGTTGGGTGTGCCCGTAGTTGCTACAAATTGTGGTGGTGTTAACGAATTGGTGGACGAAACTACAGGTATTCTTATCCCAACCCGGGATGCCGAGCGGATGGCTCAAGCCATACGTTCCTTTGCCAAAACTCCTCTGCCTATTATAAATGAACAAAGACTGCAAGCTAGGAAGCGGGTAATGTCTAAACATAGTGAGAAGCAGATGGTAGCGGGAATGGAAGCCTTGTATTTTGAGGTACTGGGGGTGGACTGAACCCTACGTCTCGCCATAGGCGAGACACCTCCCTTATGTTAAGGGAGGAGCTTTTTTTCTAAAACCTCCGGTTTTATTTTTAATAAAACCCAAAAGCTCCCCTCTTTTCCAAAGAGGGGTATCCCGCCTTAGGCGGGATGGGGAGTTTTGTGATACTTTCCCAAATTACCATTCACTTCCCAATATACTCTTTAATCTCCAGCAGTACAGATGGCAAAAAATCAAAAACCATTTTATTTTCAAATCTGATTACGGTAAAACCTAGTTCATTCAATCTTGCTGTTCTAGCGGCATCATATTCCTGAGCTTTAGGATTAAAATGTACTTGGCCATCTAATTCAATGATCAGTTTATGTTTTGCACAGTAAAAGTCTACAATAAAATTTTCTATGCTATGCTGCCTCGTGAATCGAGTTTTTTGAAATTGCCTGGCTTTTAGTTTGGACCATAAAAACGCTTCCGCAGGGGTCATGTTTTCACGTAGTTCTTTTCGAAAGGTTTTTAAATGTTTAAGGGTATGGATCTTTTTTATCATCATGGTAAATTAGATCGGGGAGGCTGTTAAAGATACTAAATTTTAGGATAGAGGTCAACTGAATCCTCCGTCTCGCCATAGGCGAGACACCTCCCTTATGCTAAGGGAGGAGCTTTTTATTTAAAACCTACAGTTTTATTTTTAATAAAACCCAAAAGCTCCCCTCTTTTCCAAAGAGGGGTATCCCGCCTATGGCGGGATGGGGAGTTTTTTTGTCCCCACTCTACAAATAAATACTTACTTTTACTTTCTGCAAAAATCAGCAATGCCTACTATTAAAACTCCAATCATTCCTTCTCGCCCAACCTTTGCTAATGTTAAGGCACCTCATGAGTTGGATAAAAAGGCAATTTGTGTGTTTGCAGCCACTGGGTTCTTTTTAGACACCGATACGTATTTTAAAGATTTAATGGTGCTGCCACCCGCTTCCAATTGTGAAGTGGATGCGGAAGGATATTTCATAAAAAGTACACCTTGGTTTCAATGGTATCACAATCCCAGGGAACTGACTTTTGAAGAGGCTTTGGAAGAATTTACCCAACTGTTTGAAAAAATTATAGATGAGCAAATTGGAGCTAAAAAGGTGATCTTGCCACTTTCTGGCGGGCTGGACAGCCGGACTCAGGCTACTGCGCTGAGGTATTTGGAGAAAGATGTAAATTCATATAGCTACGATTTTAAGGGAGGCTACCCCGAAACGGGTATTGGTAAACAAATTGCTCAGGAATGTGATTTTAATTTTGCAGCATACCATATCGAAAAAGGCTATTTGTGGGATTGTATTGAAGAACTGGCTACCATAAATCAATGTTATAGCGAGTTTACACACCCACGACAAATGGCTCTGGTCAAGGAATATGCGACCATGGGTGAGCTATTTTCCTTAGGGCATTGGGGAGATGTGCTTTTTGATGGTAGTGGTGTTAACAGCCAACTTTCAGAAACAGAACTAGTATCTTATGTACTTAAAAAAATACTGAAAAAAGGAGGGATGGAGCTTGCTAACTCCCTGTGGGAAGAATGGAAACTGGAAGAAACCTTTACAAAGTATCTTCAAAATAGAGTTGAAACCCTGCTGAAAAAGATAAAAATACAGGACACGAGTGCTAAAATAAGAGCTTTTAAAAGTTTGTATTGGGCTCCTCGATGGTCCGCCCCCAATCTGGCCGTTTTTGAAACACAACACCCTATCTCGTTGCCGTATTTTGACAACAGGATGTGTCAGTTTATTTGTGAAATTCCCGAAGCATACCTGGCCGATAGAAAACTTCAGATTGCTTACATAAAAAAACGCAATCCGGCACTTGCAAAAATTAGATGGGAACAACATAAGCCTTTTAATTTGTATACCTTTCAGCAAAACAAGAGCCCAAACAACTTGCCCTACAGAGTTGCACAGAAACTGAAAAGAGAAGTGCAAGCTAAACTTGGTAAACCTTATATACAACGCAATTGGGAACTGCAGTTTTTAGGGATGGAAAACGACGCTGCTTTACAGGACTATCTTTTTGCTGAAAATTTACACCCGTTTATTTCAAAACCGTTGTTGGCTCAGTATTATAATAAATTTAAGCATGTAGATGCCGTAACCTATTCCCACCCCTTAAGTATGTTGTTAACACTGGCCTTAAAAATGAAGCAGTTAAAACATGGGTGAAAAAAAGAACATACTCTACACCATCCCAAATTTTAAAACTGCGGGTAGCCAATTTGTATTGTTAGAACTGTACAAACGAATTGACAGAACCTTGTTTAACCCTTATGTCCTGGTGGAAAAATTTCCTGATATATTTCCTGCCGAAATAAAAGAAAACGAACGTCTTTTTCTTACAACCCATGTCGGGAAAAGAAGCTATATTACTACTCTGGCGAAGCTTTTAAAAGAAAAGAAAATTCACCTCTTACATTCATGGGACTATAAAAGCAACAGTATTGAAGCCCTGGCGTGTAAAAAAGCCGGTGTTCGCTATGTGTATACCAAAAAAAACAATGCGTGGTCTAAACGTTGGTTTGCCAAAAGTGTGTTGTCCTCCTATATTGTGTACAATAATCCGGATATGAAAGAACGGTTTTTCTCGGGTATTTTGCTGAAAAATAAAATTACTTTTATTCCGCATGGGGTGGATACTTTGGTGTTTAAGCCTATGCCTGAAACAGGGAAAAGCAACAAATTTGTTGTGGGTTGTATTGGTGTATTAGGTGAAAATAAAAATCAGTTATTAATATTAAAGGCACTTACCAGATTGCCGCCAGACATACACCTTGTGTGCTACGGAAAAGGTGATGAAGTCTATATAGAAATATTGAAATCTTATGTAACTGAACATAATTTACAGGACCGTGTTTTTTTTAAGGGTTTTATTGAGAACCACGAAATCCCAACTGCAATGGCTGGGTTTGATGTGCTGGTGCTGGCCAGTAAAAATGAAGGCTTGCCGTTATCAATTATCGAAGGCATGGCTTGCGGAGTACCTGTTTTATCTTCAAATAGTGGTGGCGGTGCTCGCTATTTATTAAAAGACGATGCTGGCGGATTTATATTTGAAAACAAAAATGAATTGGTTTCACAAGTACTTCGGCTATATGATAATCCAACATTAAAAAACCAATTGGGAACGCAAGGACGGGAACGGGTTAAAAGACATTTCAGCATTGAAAAAGAAGTGAACGCCTATAAAGAATTGTATCTTTCGCTTTTATGCTAAATGACAGGTTTTAACAAACATATTATCATTGTAGGTTCTGCTAGGAGCGGAACGAGCTGGCTGGCCGAAACCATTGCCAAACAGCACCGGTACCGAAGCCTTTTTGAACCGGAACACGAGTTTAATACATCTAAAGGACACCTGCTGTGCGACCGATTGGTCACTCAAAAAGAAGATTTTGAAGCAGGACACGCCTATCTTAAAAAAGTATTTGCCAATAGGGTGGATAACAACTGGATTGCCCAAAACAGCAACCGAAAGTGGAAACGACATCTGTGGCCTCTTATCCCTAAAAAGTTTATAATTAAGTTTGTACGCTGCAACCTTGCTGCTCATTATATGAACCAGATATTTGGTATTCCTGTAGTGCATATTATTAGAAATCCGTACGAGGTACTGCACTCCCAACAACGGGTGAATTTTCCCTGGCTGTATGATCTGAGGAGGTTTGCCAATGATAAAAAATTAGTTGCTGTCCTTCAAAAGGAGTTCAATTTTCAGTTTAAGCCGCTGGAGAATTATACTGAAATAGAAAAGCTGGCATTACGCTGGAGTATAGAAAATGTGGTGCCTGTTACTATTCAGCAAACAGAAAATTTAAACTATAGAATTATAAAGCATGAAGACCTTAGAAACAACCTGGAATTATTTTTAGAATTGTGTAAGGATTTTAACCTTAAACCCTTACCCAATATTGCGGAAGAGTATAAAAAACCTTCTTCTAAAACGCATCCAAAAAGTGTAATAAGAGATGAAGAGGCGGTTTTTAAGAAGTTCAGTAGTGAAGAACTTAGTGCTATCAACCGTATTTTGGATACATTTGCGGTAACTATGTATCCCAGACAAACCTTCTAACAAATGCGTATTGGCATTGTACTTTCTCAAACACCCGGCTACTCCGAAACTTTTTTCACGAGTAAAATAAAAGGGCTGCAAGCGCGTGGATTTACGGTGCAATTATTTGTGCAAAAAAAAGCAAAGCAGTTTGATTTGTGCCCGGTTCACAAGGCGCCAAAAGTATATCGGTTTTCACTGTTTCAGAGTTTTGCCATGCTGTGGGTCTTTCTTACCTTGCTACCTAACGTGGGAGCGGTTTTAAAATATATTCGGCTGGAAAAAAAAGAAGCCACTTCTTATACGGCTATTGTAAAGAAACTATACTTAAACGCACATTTGTTACGTTCCAAACTGGATTGGGTACATTTTGGATTTGCCACGCAGGCGTTGGGTAGCGAGCTTGTTGCAAAAGCCATCGGGGCTAAGATGGCGGTGAGTTTCCGTGGTTTCGATTTAAACGTATATCCTTTAAAACACCCTGGCTGTTATGATAAAACTTGGAAGCATGTTGATAAAATTCATAGTATTTCGCAGTATTTGTACGGGAAAGCAATCCGGTTAGGTCTTGCTACAGATGTTCCTCACAACATTATAACCCCTGCAGTGGATATGGGTAAGCTTCCGGAAACTATATCAACCTCAAATCCTGTTTTTCAAATAGCAACCATTGCGCGTTTACATTGGATTAAAGGTATTGATACGGCTATTGCTGCCATGGCACTATTAAAAAAACGGGGCATTTCTTTTCAGTATCATATTATTGGCGAAGGGACTACTAAAGATACTGAGCGGTATATGTTTCAGGCTTATGAATTGGGCTTACAGGAACATATTACCTTTCACGGCAAACAAACCCATACTCAAGCGTTACAAATAGTACAACAAACCGATGTATATGTACAACCCAGCTTAAATGAAGGTTTTTGTAACGCAGTTTTGGAAGCACAGGCATTAGGAAAATTAGTTGCTGCAAGTAATGTAGGCGGTCTGCCAGAAAATATTAAAGATGGCAAAACCGGGTGGTTGTTCCCTGTGGAAGATGCCCAGGCACTGGCTGAAAAAATGGTTAGTTGTATGAATCTTTCCTACGAGGACAAAAACGAGATAACAAAGCAAGCTATGGACCGTATTGCCAATCACTTTACAATTAAAAAACAGCAACAGGAATTTGTGTCATTTTATACGGAAACACAATGATACATTTATACGTAGCCTTACCAGTACACCCCAAACGGCGCCATATATTTCCGTTGCTAAAACCTTTTGAGAAGGGAGATAGATTTACAGATGAAGAGAGGTTACGTATGTATGATATTTCAGAAAAGGAAATCAAGTTTGTTACAGCTGTCCAGGAAGCCGACTATGTAGTGTTGCCTATGTCATGGAACTTTTACCTGGCTCAGGATGCAATAAAACCAGTTGAAAAGGTTATTGATGAGTCTTTAAAAGCCAATAAAAAAGTACTGTCTTTTATGGTGGGAGATTTTGGTGTAAAAATTAAAGAGTATCCCAATGTTATTGTTTTTCGTCAAAGTGGCGAGCGTTCAAAACTTCCAAATACCCACCAAGGACTTCCTGCTTTTATAGAAGACCCCCTGCCAAAATATATTAAAACAAAAACACTTCCATTACGGGACTATCAGGAAACACCAACCGTTGGTTTTTGTGGACAAGCAACTAGTTCTATTGGAAACGCCAGTACTGAAATTTTAAAAACACTTGCAAGAAATACAAAGTCATTTCTGGGAATGAGCAAAGCACCCGGACAACAAGTCTTGTCCACATCGTATTTTCGGGCTAATGTTTTGAGACAGCTGGAGAAAAGCCCTAGCATTACAACCAATTTCATCCTGCGGAAAAAATATCGTGCTGGTGCTACCACCGCTGAAACCCGCAAAAAAACGACATTGGAGTTTTACGAAAATATTCGGGATAGCGACTATGTAGTCTGTGCGAGAGGGGCGGGAAATTTTTCGGTACGATTTTACGAGACCCTGGCAATGGGAAGAATTCCAGTTTTTATTAATACCAACTGCTTATTGCCTTTGCCTAACAAGATAGATTGGAAAAAGCAGGTGGTTTGGGTAAATTACGAAGATAGAGACCGAGTGTCAGAAAAAGTATTAAATTTTCATAAAAGGCTAAGTCACAAACAATTTCAAGATTTACAACAACAAAACCGCAGCCTTTGGCAAGAACAGTTAACTTTGGGTGGATTCTTTAAAACGTATGCAGATGAATAGTTTACGAGCCTTTATTTATAAAAGCATACCCAAATCATGGCGTAAAAACCTGGGTGGATCGAAATTGTTGAAACCTATACGAGACTCCTTTTTTAGAACCAGATCTGGGTTTAGAGAATTACAAGTACCCATCTTAAAAAAATACGGCACTTATAAAGTGAAATTTCAGTTTGTGGGCTCCATTCAAATAGCATCAAAAGCTAAAGAACGCGGTATTGAAACAACACTTTTGCGTAATACACTGGCATTATTGAAAGCACAAAAAAACCGCCCCACAAATGATTATATAATAGCAGATGTAGGAACAAATTTTGGTTTTTTAAGCTTGGTGTGGGCTAATTCGGTTTGCCAACAGGGCAAAGTATATTCGTTTGAACCACACCCAACTATATTTAAGTCTTTTAAAAAAGCTATTGCTCTTAACAATCTGGAAGCTATTATTACGGCAAACAATGTAGCTGTGGGAAAAGAAGAAGGAAGTGTGTCAATTTCGTTAGCAAGCACCACCTCTAATACCAAGAAGGGTGAGGTTACAGATGTCCAATTAAAAGAAACGACCACGGTACCCATGATATGTCTTGACCATTATTTTAAAGAAATGGATAGGTTAGACCTTATCAAAATAGACGTAGATGGAATTGAACTGCAAATATTACAAGGAGCAAGTTCCATCCTGGATAAATTGCGTCCCATAGTAGTAGTTGAAATGAACGGAGATAAAGCAATTTGCAATTATTTACAGCAGAAAAGGTACACGTTGTTAGATATGAATCTAAAAGCTTTTGACTTAAAAGAAACTTTACCACTAAATATTTTTTGCATCCCTAATTAACTGTTGTGCTCTTTAACTCCCTAGATTTTGCCATCTTCCTGCCCATAGTATTTATACTGTATTGGTTTGTATTTGGTAAAAGTATAAAAGCACAAAACATCTTGCTGGTACTGGCTAGCTATGTTTTTTATAGTTGGTGGGATTGGCGGTTTTTATTTTTAATACTCTTTAGTACGCTTGTTAACTATGGAGTGGGGCTTCTGCTCAACAAAGCACAACAAAAGAATAAAAGAAAATTTTACCTTTTTATAAGCATTGCTACTAATATTGGCTTGCTGGGGTTTTTTAAATACTTCAATTTTTTTCTGGAAAATTTTGTAGAAGCATTCTCTTTCTTCGGAATGAACTTTAAAGCCAATACCTTAGATATTATTTTGCCGGTGGGAATTTCGTTTTATACCTTCCAAACGTTGAGCTACACCATAGATATCTACAAAAAGAAATTAAAGGCCACCACCAATTTTATTGCGTTTATGGCGTTCGTGTCTTTCTTTCCACAACTGGTAGCAGGGCCTATAGAACGTGCCGTCCATTTTTTACCTCAGTTTTTTAAAAAAAGAACCTTTAAGAAAGACCAGGCTATTATTGGAATAAAACAAATTATCTGGGGATTGTTTAAAAAATTGGTCATTGCCGATAGTTGTGCACAATATGCCAGTGATATCTTCGATAATTATGAGTCTTATAGCAGTGCTACATTAATACTGGGCGTTGTATACTTCGCGGTGCGTATTTATGGGGATTTTTCCGGGTATTGCGACATTGCTATTGGAACCGCAAGACTTTTCGACTTTAGGCTGACTACCAATTTTAGGTATCCGTTTTTTTCGAGAAACATTGCCGAATACTGGCGCAGATGGAATATAACCCTTTCCAGCTGGTTTCGCGATTACATTTTCTTTCCCTTAGGAGGGAGTAGGGCAAGCAAACTTAGAACTATTGCCAATGTAATGGTCGTTTTTTTAATTAGCGGGTTTTGGCATGGAGCTTCCTGGAATTTTATTTTCTGGGGTTTTATTTGTGGGGTTCTGTATGTCCTGTTCAGTTTTAAGAGCAAGAAAAAACATTCGTATGTTGCGGTAAACCCAAATACATTACCGAGTATACGTGCTTTTTTTGAAATAGGCCTGGTGTTTGTATGTATGGCTTTTACAAGGATCTTTTTTAGAACCATAAGTTTGGAGGAAGCCTTTTTGTACCTTGGTCAAATTGCCGAATTTTCCATACGGCTTGATTATTTAGGAATATACAGGTACTCGGTAGAGCTTATTCCACTTATTTTGATAATGTTATGGTGGGAATGGTACAGCAGGAATAAGGAGTTTCCATTGTTTTCAACCAAACCCCAACTTTTAAAGACTGCTGTTGTCATTCTCTTTATTGTTGTTTTTGGCAACTTTGAAGAAGTAAAACAATTTTATTATTTCAGATTTTAATGCGTGGGTTCTTAAAATATACGTTCTTACTGGTTGGCTTTACCGTGGTGGTTATGGTGTTGCTGGATGTTATTTTTACTACCATTTACCATACCGGGGCACATAGAAGTAAAATTATGTGGGTTAGGGACATGGAAGATACTACTCCTGTAGACTACCTGCTTCTTGGGTCTTCCCGTGTTAACTATGCCTTGCAACCCGAACTCATTGAAGCACAGACGGGTAAAAAAGGGTATAACTTGGGGATGAATGCTACAAACGTTGTGGAGACAATAGCCCTCCTGGAAGAATTTTTAAAAATTAGAAAAACGGCTGCAGTGTATGTACAGGTAGACATTCAATACGAAAATAATACCCCGGATCCGGTTGGGGAAATTCCCTGGATGCCTTTTTTGCACGAAAAGGAAGTATACAAGCACTTTAAACCCTATAAAGGTCCGTATCCAACCTATAGATATGTCCCTTTTTACAGGTACCAAAAGTTTGGGGCGCGCATAGGGGCTAGGGAAGCCATTTCGTCCCTTATGGGTAGCGGGTTTAATTATGAGGAATCTGGAGGCTATATACCCCTGTACGGGAGGCTGGCAGAGGATAAAGATTTTGCTCCGGAACAAACAGTGACAACTGAAAACAAGCTGTATAATAACCTGATCGCGCTGTGCAAAAAGAACAATATTGAAATTCATTTTTTTACATCACCTTACTATAGGTTTAAAGGCAATATTAAAAAGCTGGAAAACTTTTTACCTAATTATACCAATTTCTCGCATCGCATTAACGAGCGTAGACTCTATAGCGATCAAGTACATTTAAATACTGAAGGCGCCAGGAATTTTACCGAAATTTTTATAAAAACCTATTTTTCAGAACAACCCTAAAGTGTACCTTCGTATATGCCTTTTAGATTTTTACTGTACCTACAGCCCGTTAGATATTTTTCCGTTCCCAGGCTAAACGGTTCGTATATCTATCCAAAACTTGAAAGCATTCCAATTAACATCCTCGAGGGGTTGCAACCGAACGCAAAATACACCTCGCAGAGCGCAAGAGATTATGATCTGGTGTGGCAGGCCATTCATATAGGCTATACCCAGGGAGCTACCTTTTATAAAAGTTTTGACCCGCTCCCCATTAAAGATGAATATGTATTTTTACGGTCTTACTTTAACCCGGTATGGTCATTATACGTGCTCCTGCTACGGTTGGGTGGACTTAAAAATCCTTTTGCTGAAATAGGAGCCTTTTGGTATGCAAGGTCTGTAAAAAAACAACAACTGGCTAAAAAGGCTATACAACGTACCAACTTTCCTGAGTTTCAAAGTACACTGGTGGCATCAAAACCTATGGTTTCGGTGATTATTCCTACTTTAAACCGATACGATTACCTGCAGGACGTTTTAAAAGATCTGGAAAAACAAACGTACCCCCATTTTGAAGTCATTATAGTAGATCAATCCGATAAATTTTCAGCTTCATTTTACAAAGGTTTCAATTTAGAAATTAATCTAATCCATCAAAAAGAAAAGGCACTGTGGTTGGCACGAAATACAGCTGTAGAAGTTTCAAAGGGAGAACTCCTGTTGTTTTTTGATGACGATAGCAGGGTGGCTAAAGATTGGATTTTGCAGCATTTGAAGTGTCTGGATTATTTTAACGCCGAAGGGTCTTCCGGAGTGTCACTCTCTACCGTTGGAGATGCTATCCCGGAGCATTATTCTTACTTCAGAATTTCAGACCAGTTAGATACCGGAAATGTATTGTTGAAAAAATCAGTTTTTAAAGCGATTGGCTTGTACGACAGGCAGTTTGAAAAACAACGGATGGGCGATGGGGAGTTTGGAATGCGAATGTATAAAAATGACTATAAAAACATAAGCAATCCCTTTGCTTCCAGGGTGCATCTTAAAGTAGGAACAGGCGGCTTGCGTCAAATGGGCAGTTGGGATGCATTTAGAACAACAAAGCTTTTTTCTCCTAGGCCTATACCTAGTGTTTTATATTTTTATCGTAGTTATTTTGAAACGAAACGTGTACTTTTCGCCTTATTAAAAGCTGTGCCACCTTCCATTATTCATTATCGTTTCAAAAAAAATAAAAAATTACTCCTTTTGGGTATCTTTGTTTCTATCTTACTACTACCTTTTATTATAGTACAAATTCTTATTTCTTGGAACAAGGCTGGTAAAAAGTTAAAAGAAGGCCCTTTAATTCAATCCCTTGACTAAACTGCTGCTCATAACTTCTGAATTTCCTCCTCAGCCTGGTGGCATAGGAGCACACGCCCATAATTTAGCAAAATTTCTTACTAAAAATAATTTTGAAGTTACCGTGTTAACCGATATGCGTTCGGCTTTGGGACAAGAAGAACGTAATTTTGATTTCAAGCAAGCGTACAAAGTCAAAAGAATTCCTCGGAAGAAGTTTATGTTGCTTACCTATTTAAAACGAATTTACAGTGCAGTTGCCTTATGTAATAAAAACGATGTGATACTTGTATCGGGTAAGTTTTCTCTTTGGATTGGAGGTCTACTTAGCCTTATTTCTTCCAAAAAGATAATAGGAGTGGTGCATGGATCTGAAGTTGCCATGCCAGCTTCTTTCAGGAAAGTATGTACCAAGTGGTGCGTAAGACAACTTACAGTAGTAATTGCAGTCTCTAAGTATACCAAGTCCCTTATTGCAGATTGGGACTTAGCGCATATAGAGGTAATTCCCAATGGTTTTTCTTTAGCATCTGCTCCTGTAAACGGAAATAAAAGTTTAAAACCTATACGGCTTATAACCGTTGGCAATGTTACCGAACGTAAGGGACAACAGAATGTTATTAAGGCCCTACCTGAAATACTTCAAAAGTTTCCTGATGCTATTTACAATATTGTAGGCATTCCTACTGAAATAGAAAATTTGTTACATCTTACCAAAAAACTAAATGTGGAACATGCTGTAATTTTTCACGGTAAGGTTTCAGAAGAAGAAAAAATAAAGCTCTTACAGGAATCGACCGTGTTTATTATGTTAAGTCAAACTACTGCTACAGGTGATGTAGAGGGGTTTGGAATTGCTATTTTGGAGGCAAATTCAGTTGGGGTTCCCGCTATAGGTTCTAAAAATTGCGGAATCGAGGATGCAATTTCCCACAATAACTCTGGTATTTTAGTGGATTATTATAATTCAAAAGCTATTGTTATAGCCTTACAAACTATTATAAAAGAGTATGATGCCTATTCGAATTGTGCCGTTACTTGGTCTAAACAATTTGTTTGGGATAGTGTGATAAAAGACTATATCAAAGTTGTGCAATTATGAAACTAGCTATTATTTCGCATACCGAACATTATAAAGATGTCCAGGGTAGGATCGTAGGTTGGGGGCCTACGGTAAGTGAACTCAATCATCTAGCCGAACATTTTGAGACTATTTATCATGTGGCCATGCTACACAATACTAAAGCTCCACCAAGTTCTTTACCATATATTCATTCTAATATAGTATTTGTACCATTGCCTCCTTCCGGGGGGGAGACACTACTTAGCAAATTAAACATACTTTGGCAGGCACCAAAGACGATTGCTGCAGTACGAAAAACATTGAAGAAAGTGGATGCTTTTCAACTACGAGTACCTACAGGTATAGGAGTTTTTCTTATCCCTTATCTTACTTATTTAAATAGGAGACAGGGGTGGTATAAATATGCAGGCAACTGGAATCAAAAAAATGCGCCGTTGGGCTATAAACTTCAAAAAAATATGCTCTTAAAACAAGACAGAAAAGTAACTATTAATGGTGCTTGGCCAGATCAACCTTCGCATTGCTATACCTTTGAAAATCCTTGCTTGACACTAACAGAACGAAAGGAAGGTGTTGCTGTTATTAAAAATAAGAATTACACAACGCCGTTTACATTCTGTTTTGTGGGAAGGTTGGATGATGCAAAAGGAGTACAACGAATTATAGATGCCTTTTCTAAAATAAAGTTGTCGGGTGTAAAAAATATACATTTTATTGGAAATGGGCAACAGTTAGAAACTTATAAGTTACACTGTATATCGCTTGGGTTGCCTGCGGTATTTCACGGGTTTTTACCCAGAAACGAAGTTTTTGAGATTTATAGACAAAGTGATTTTTTATTACTGCCGAGCACTGCATCTGAGGGATTTCCAAAAGTGATTGCAGAGGGGATGAATTTTGGGTGTATCCCAATTGTTTCTAATGTGTCCAGTATTGGGCAATATATAGATAGTAAAAATGGGTATGTCCTGAGTCACACAACTGCAAGCAATTTAGAAATTATCATCAATGAAATTTATAAAGAGAATCCCAATATATTAAAAAGAAAAGCTGTCCAGGGATACACCACTTCATCTAAGTTTACTTTTGCACATTACAATCAACGCATTTTGCAGGATATTTTAACGATAAATAATTAGCCTATTTCAGCAACTACCAAAATAATAAATCACCCTTTGTTCTTCGTGTTTTTTCATGTGGGGATCGGTTTGATGGCTACTGTTTTTAGAGAAGCTATGGTGATTTACTTTTTTATGGTGGTATCTTATTTACTATATAGAGTATTTAGTTTGCCAAATAAACATTTGGAGGTTCTTATCGCTACATCGTATATAGTTGGTGCTGAGGTCTTTTTTAGAATGACAAAGGCTTACTTTTTGTATGAAACTGGAAAATACATGGTAATTGTATTTTTGGTAATAGGGATGTTTTATAACGGATTTAAAAGAAGCTCATTAACGTATGTTACCTATCTCTTGTTGTTGTTGCCTGGTGTATACATTTCTTTTTTAAATCAGGAGTTTGATACTACTTTTCGTCAAACTATTTTATTTAATTTAAGCGGTCCGCTTTGTTTAACCGCTGCAGCTATGTATTGTTACGGCAGGTCTTTAAAGTTAAAGGAGTTCTTTACTTGTTTGAACTTTATGATTTATCCGTTAATTTCAATGACCATATATATTTATTTCTATAATGTAAACATTAGAGATGTTATTACAGGAACTGCATCTACCTCAGCTACTTCGGGGGGGTATGGTCCCAATCAAGTGGCAACCATCCTCGGTTTGGGAGTTTTTATTTTATACAGTAGATTTTTAATCCCTTATAAAAATAAACTGGTTCATTTAGTAATGATGTTTATGTTATTGGCTTTTACCCATAGAGCTATAATTACTTTTTCCAGGGGAGGGGTTTTTGTTGGAATTATAATGGTAGTTGTATTTACTATTATTTATTACTTTATTTCAAAAATACGAACCAAATTTGTGATTACTTCTCGAGTAGTCGCAGTACTAGGTGCCTGTATTGCAATATGGACTTTTTCTGTGTTACAAACGGGAGGGCTTATCGCAAATAGGTATGCCAATAAAGATGCTTTAGGTAGAGAAAAAGAAGATGTAACTACGGGTAGAGTTCACTTGGTAAACGCAGATCTAAAAGCTTTTAGTAAGTACCCCGTTTTTGGATTGGGGGTTGGACGTTCAAGTGTGTTTTATGAAGAAGAATTAAATATAGAATTACCTAGTCATAATGAAGTATCACGCATGCTTTCTGAACATGGGCTATTAGGGATTTTAGCGTTGCTTATATTGCTGTTTGCACCCTTGGTAACAAAACTTAATGGTAGAAAAAATATTTATTTTTACCCGTTTATCATTTTTTGGCTGTTAACCATTGCCCATTCTTCTATGCGCATAGCTGCACCCGCCTTTATTTATGGTTTATCTTTGTTGAATATTGACTATGGAAAAAAAGAAACTCCTGTACATAGGGAACAAATTGAAAAATAGAGGGTATACGGCCACAGCTATTGATGTGCTAGCTCCTAAACTTGAAAAAGAAGGGTTTGTGGTACGCTCAGTTTCCGACAAAAAGATAAAAGCATGGCGTATGTTGGAAATGTTGCATACAGTTTGGAAATATAGAAAAAGCACTTCCCTTGTTTTAATTGATACGTATAGTACTCTTAATTTTTATTACGCTTTTACTGTTGCTAAACTATGCCGAAAGTTAAAACTACCCTATATACCCATTCTACACGGCGGCAACCTTCCTTTCCGACTTAAAAACAGCCCTAAAAAAAGCAGTGCACTTTTTAAGGGAGCTTATGTAAACGTGGCGCCATCTCAGTATTTAATGGAAGCTTTTAAAGACCACGGCTACAAAAATCTTGTATTTATACCTAATACGCTGCAGTTAGAAAACTATCCTTTTTTGCTGCGAAAATCGTTACAACCCAAACTACTTTGGGTACGTTCATTTGCCCAACTTTATAATCCGCAAATGGCTTTGGACGTACTGGCGATGTTAAGAGATAAAGGGTACGATGCTACCTTAACTATGGTGGGGCCGGCAAAAGATATAAGTTTTGAGCAATGTACAACACGCGCCAAAAAGGAAAACCTTCCCGTTACTTTTACAGGAATACTATCTAAAGAAGCATGGATTTATTTGTCCGCACGTCACGATATTTTTATAAATACTACCAATTTCGATAATACCCCGGTGAGTGTTATGGAAGCTATGGCACTTGGATTACCTGTGGTTTCTACCAATGTGGGTGGCTTGCCTTATTTAATTGAGTCTTCAGTAGAAGGCTTGCTGGTGGCTCCTAAGAACGTTACATCGTTTGCCGAAGCAATTGAAAAATTAGTGCAAACCCCCAAACTGGCACAAAACATAGCCCTCGCAGCACGTAAAAAAACGGAGCAATTTGACTGGAAAGTGGTGAAAACACAATGGATTACGCTATTGTCGCAATAAATACCTACTTTTAAACCGCCAAATCAACCATTAAAAATGTCCCAGAAGTCGAATATTCATTTTGATATTTCTGAACGTAAAGTCCTTTTGCGTTTGTTGGATATAGGCTCCGTGCTAGGTCTGCTGTACGTGGTGGGAATGGTATTTAAATTCGATTATTTTAGGATAGATGCAACCCGTTGGGTCTGGTCCATAGTACTGGCATTGTACCTAACCATTTTTGCAACTATTTTTGAACTTTACAACCTTCAAAAAGCCGCCAAGTTTGAAATAGTAGTGCAAAACATCATCTTAACTTCTTCGGTTACCGTACTTTTTTACCTGCTTACACCCTTTTATACGCCAGAGCTTCCTTCGAACAGGATGCAAATAGTTTATTTTTTCTTAGCTATTAATGTGGCATTGTTTGTTTGGAGGTATGCCTACATTGCACTTATTTCAACCCCAAGGTTTTTTAAAAAAGTATTGCTTATAACAAACTCAGCTTCGGTACTGCCTATTTTAGAGGCACTCCAAAAATCGGATCCAAATTACAAGATTGTTGGTTTTATTAATATTGAAAACACCTCTTTACCTCCACATTTCCCTGTAGATTTACCTCTTTACCCTACTGAAAACATTGCAGCTACAGTGGCTACCGCTTCTATTTCTGAAATAGTTGTAGCCACTCCACATGACCAGGCAATGACAATTGAAGTAAATAACCAATTGGTAGCCTTGCTGGAGCGAGGAGTACCTATTAGGGAATATACGCAGGTTTATGAAGAACTTACGCATAGAATCCCTGTACAGTTTGTAGAGCAGGACTTTTACAGATACTTTCCTTTTAGCCGAAGTAACCAAAATAAGTTGTATTTGTTCTTTCATCGTATTTTAGATCTTTTGTTCTCTGTAATCGGACTGGCGTTTGGGCTGGCTATTAGTCCGTTTATATTAGTGGGAAATATAATAGGCAATCGGGGTCCCGTATTTTATACCCAAACACGGGTGGGGAAAAATGGCAAACACTTCAAGATCTATAAACTCCGAAGCATGGTTACCAATGCCGAAGAAAACGGCGCTCAGTTTGCTTCAAAAAAAGATGTGCGCGTAACTAAGTTTGGCCGATTTTTAAGAAGATCCCGATTCGATGAAATTCCGCAGTTTATCAATGTGATAAAAGGAGATATGAGTGTGATAGGCCCACGCCCGGAAAGACCAGTTTTTATAAAGCAACTTTCCGAAAAAATCCCTTTTTATGAAGTCCGACATCTCGTAAAACCTGGTGTAACAGGTTGGGCACAAGTAAATGCTAAATACGGAATGACGCAGGAAGACGCTCTGGAAAAACTTCAATACGATCTTTACTATATTAAAAGAAGAAGTTTATTTCTGGATATAAGTATCGTTATTAAAACGTTGAGTACTATTATCTTCTTTAGAGGACAGTGAATCGGTGAATCAGTGAATTAGTTGCAGTTTATAGTAATAGTTTATTGTTTCAAAACTTTCAGTAAATACAAATACCTAACTCCTAACGCTATAAATAGAGGAATAAAACCATATGCAAATTCCTGAACTCCTGTAACCCAGTGCATCACTAACAACGCTAGCATAAGCGTTAAAAACAGTACATACCTGCGTACCCAGATTTTAGGTTGTTTTTTTGCAATGGCAAAAGAAAGGAGGACTGAAAATGGAAACGCCCATAATAAATTGTAGTTGTTTGCAGTGGCGCTGTGGTCTGTTGCAAACCAAAGTAGTGCCAGTAAAATTCCAACCACACCGGTGATAACAAAAATTGCCACATCCAGGCTACGGGTTCTATGGTTGCGTTTTAGGTCTCTGTATGTTATTCCAATTAGTAGTACTGCAATGAGAATGAACACAAATAGAGGAGAGGTGAAAAAATTGGGTTTTTCCTGAGGTTGGGAGCTGGTAAAGAGCGGAGTGGTTTTTTCCACAAGCGGTACCTGCTCTCCATTCCTTTGTATAGTTTGTATCAAACTTTTCATTAATTAGATTCTCTTTAGCAT
>PANU01000026.1 GCA_002707745.1 Flavobacteriaceae bacterium | reverse complement strand
TTTCCTTTGTATTTTGCTTCCCAGAAAAGCGTTTTAATAGTACTCATTTCTGCATCGGTAAAAACGGTAACCTGGGGATATTTTGGAGTGTAGTCATCCGGCAAATCTAAAACCAGGGTTTGGGAAAGACTCATGGTTTTCTTTTCGGTAATTACAGTAGTAGCTGCGGCTATATCTCCCAACCGCTGGCCTTTTCCATTTAACAACACCGTAACAAGTGCCAGTGCTCCGCTTGTTATAGTTACATCTATAATGCGCAATAACCAACGAATAAAATAATTTGAAAATGCAGGTTTAGACCCATCCAGTTTTACAACGCGCAGCTTCATAAGTGCTTTTCCAGGGCTTCTTCCGTTCCAGAACGTTTCCCACAACAAACTGTATGTAAAAATGGGCAAACCCGCGGTCATATACACAATTAGCATATAATCGCTATCTAAGGGTAAGGCTGAAATAGCAATAGATACCACGAAGATGTAGCAAAAAATAATAAAATAATCTACAATAAAAGCCAACACCCGTTCTCCTACTCCCCCAACGTTTTGCGCAATGTTGACATTTTGCGCTGTTTCTATTTGAAAATTATCCATTAAATATGTTTCTTTGAAAAAAACCTGCTACGTATGCGCGAAGCCGCTTTTGCGAAACAAAATAAAGACAAATGGCTAAGATTTGAAAATGTTCTACGGAATAATATTCAAGTTTCTCCAGATGAGTTAAGCGCGTTGTACGTAGAAATTACAGATCACCTTAGTTACGCCCAGACTTTTTACCCCAAAAGCAATACATTAATGTATTTAAATGGGATATCGGTACTGGCGCATCAAAAAATTTATAAAACCAAACGCGAATCCCGAAAACGGCTTATCACTTTTTACACCAAAGAATTTCCACTGTTTTTTGCTCAATACCAAAAACAACTGCTTATTGCATTTGTAACCTTTGCTATTTTTACGGTTGTGGGCGCCTACTCGGCAGCTACCAACGGAGATTTTGTGCGTTTAATCTTAGGAGACGGTTATGTTAATATGACCCTTCAAAATATAGAAGACGGCGATCCTATGCGCGTGTATAAAGAAATGAATGCGCTGAATATGTCCCTGGGAATCACCATTAACAACATTCGAGTGGCACTTATGGCATTTGCTTTTGGCTTGTTTTTAAGTTTGGGAACCTTGTTTATTATAATGCGTAATGCCATTATGCTGGGCTCCTTTCAATACTTTTTTTACGACCAGGGATTGTTGTGGGAAAGTGCCAGAACGATTTGGATTCACGGAACCATTGAAATTTCAGTCATAATTATAGCCGGTTGTGCCGGGCTGGTTTTGGGCAACAGTATCTTATTTCCTAGCACCTATTCCCGGGTACAATCTTTTGTAAGAGGTGCCAAAGATGGGGTTAAAATTTTAATAAGCACCATTCCGTTTTTTATAATTGCCGGCTTTCTGGAGGGCTTTGTAACCAGACATACCGAAATGCCAGACTGGCTGGCCATTTTTATTATAGGGAGTTCCTTGGCATTTATAGTATTTTACTATGTTATATACCCTCTAAAGCTAAAACGAAAGTTACGGTTACAATTCGACAAACCCAACAGACCGGAACTCACCTAAACCAACTATTAAACATTTTACACGATTATGCAGGATAGCATCCAATTTAAAAAACAACGCGATTTAGGAGCCATTTTGGGGGACACCTTTAAGTTTATTCGTTTGCAGTGGAAACCTCTCTTTGGTTTAATATTTCGTATTGCCGGTCCTGCCCTTATTCTTTTGGTTGTAGCCTATGTGTTTTATATGCAAACAGTTTTTGGCTCCCTTGGGGCTTTTGAAACAAATCCCTTTTTATATGGAGACACCAATTTTGGCTTCTCTGTTATACTATCGCTCCTGTTAATGATTCTATCGGGTGTTGCGTATTACGGACTGATGTATGGCACCGTAATGCACAGTATACAATCCTATATACAAAATGGTGGCGAAATAAATAAAAAAGAAGTAATTGCTCGTGTAAAAAAAGACTTCTGGAAGCTGATGGGGATGAGTTTGCTAACAGGATTAATTATTGGTTTTGGTTTTGTAGTATGCGTAGCTCCAGGGATTTACCTGGGTGTAGTTCTAGCAACTACCTATGGAATTTTAGTGTTTGAAAAACGCAGCATATCCGATAGCATTAGTTATAGTTTTGAACTTATAAAAGGAGAATGGTGGATTACCTTTGCTACTCTTTTAGTGATGTTTATTTTGTATTATGTTATTATAATGATCGCCCAAATCCCACAGTATATCTACTTTTTCATTAAAATGCTCACAGTGGCCGAAACGTACACATCAGACCCCACTTCTATGTTCGATGGCATTTATATTGCCCTAAACGGCATTGCTTTACTGGTACAATACGTATTGTATGTAATTATTGTTCTTACTACGGGGTTTATTTATTTCAATTTAAACGAAAAGAAACATTTTACAGGGACTATAGAGACTATTGAAAATATTGGAGCACGAGACACCACTCAGGAGATAAATTAAAATACAAGCCAGTTTTATGTAACTGAAAAAAGCTCTCTACCATGAAATGGAATTGAGGGTTCAACTAATTTCTGAAATTTTAAAACCTGGTACTCTTATGCTTCTACCTCAAAAGGTGCAACTAAGGCATTTTGAATAGCAAACACTACCAATCCCGCAATATTTTTAACAGCTGTTTTTGCCAATAAATTTTTACGATGTACTTCTACGGTACGCGGACTAATATGAAGTTTCTCTGCAATTTCGGCAGTTGTGTATTGCTGACAAATAAGGGTTAGTACTTCCGTTTCGCGATCGGTAAGGAAATCGGCATCGTATGCGGATTTTTCTTCACTTACTTTAGAATGCCTTGTGTTAAGTACTTCCATCACATATTTATCGTAGTAAAAACCATTATGAAACACTTGTTTTACCGTGTGAACCATATGTGCAGGTGCCGAATTTTTAACCAGATATGCACTAGCTCCAACGTTTATCATGTTTCTAATAAAAGGCTTTGTATTATAGGTGGTAAGGGCTATTACCCCTATTTCAGGGTATTTTTTCCGAAGCACTTTAGTTACTTCTACTCCGTTAAGTTCAGGCATTTTTATGTCGGTTACCACAATATCCGGGAGGTCAGACTGTGATTCTAGAAAATCCAGCAGTTGTTGGCCATTTTCCGCCTGGTAAACCACTTCTATTTCCGGATCCCTGGATAGGATAAGCGCAATACCCGCACGAAATAGCTCCTCATCATCTGCAAGGGCAACTTTTATAATCAAAATAAGTAGGTTTAGGTTAACTGTTTAACAACGTCTAGGGACATTCCTTTTTGAGGCTGGGATTGCAGGCTAATTGTTGCTCCAATAATAGCAGCGCGGTTTTTAATTCCCGACAACCCTAATCCTTTTGCTTTTTTACCTTCTGAAAGGTCAAATCCGTTTCCGTCGTCTTCGTAGTGTAAATGTAAGGTGTTTTTGGTAGACTGCAAGGAGAGGTTAACAGTTTTTGCATCGGCATATTTTACAGTATTGTTAATAAGCTCCTGTACAATTCTAAATACATGCAACTCATGGTCTTTAGGAAGGATTTCTTCTTCATATTGAAATACGGTGGTTATTTCATATTTTTTTGAACTTTCAAGTTGGTCACAAAGTTCTTCAAGGGCAGCCACCAAGCCAAATTTTTCCAAAGAAGGGGGCAAGAGTGCATGGGCAATGCGCCGCGAGCTTTCAAGTACGGTGGTAGTAATCCCTGCAATTTTAGCACCCAGGGTATTTGCTTCCTGTGGGGTAATTCCTTCCTCTCGTACGAGACTGGCATGCAGGGAAACAATATTAAGCTTACTGCTTATGTCGTCGTGCAAGTCCTGGGCAATGCGTTTGCGCTCATCTTCCTGGGTTAGCAATGTGGTTTGCAGCATTTCTCTTTGATGCTGAATCTCCAGGGTTGCTTTTTCCAGTTCGGTTTTTACAATTTTTTTTCGTGAAAGGTAGAAAAACAGAACAATAGCGGCGCTCATTAATATCAAAAGAGAGATACCAATAAGAATGATGGGGATAATTTGTATTTCTTCGGCCAGGTTATTTTGCATTAGGACGAAGATACGATTTTACCTTTATTTGTGAGGTTGTGAAGAAAGAGGAATTAAGTAGTTTTCTTATGTTTTTTTGGGCGATAATTACGATACCATTCCAGAAATATCAATAGCATAAAAGTCAGGTATAAAAAATCATTTATATATTCAAATTGCAGTAACGTTTGTTGCGGTAAATTTAAATCCAACATTAAATTCCCAGAAGCAAAAAATAAAATGCTGGTTAAAAAATAAAAAAGAATTCCCGTATTCAACAATAGAAAAATGGCTTTTTCAGATAAGCACTTGTAGTAATATAACAAAGCATATAGCACAATAATACTCTGTGTAATACTTACTCCAAAACTATTAAAGTTTATAAAGCTGGCAGGGGCTAAAATGTATTGAAAACCTAAAGCTATTAAAACAATTACCATTACCCACCATATCCATTTTTTTTTCAGTAAAAAATAATAAAAGAGGGACATAAATAAAAATTGCCCAATAAAATAATAGGTGAATAAAAAATGATTGTTTTCCTTATATAAAGCATACACCACCAGAATACACTGTAGTATAGCGATAAAGGTTAAATAAGCTGTAAATACCTTGTAAGCCCTACCATGCTTCGTAAATCCAATAAGGTACAAAATTGGTAAAACAAGTGATGGAAGAATTAATAAGTCTCTAATTAAAAGTTCTCCTTCCATAAATTCACTATGCTTTATTCCTTAAGCTGAAACAGTCCACTATATGTAAAATTGATACTTTTATTTCCACTTTCTGAATTGTATGTTGCTATAGAGCGAAGATACAATTTTGCTAAAAATGTGTTTTAAAGAGCAAGTGCGAAAGAAAATTATAGTCTTTAATGAGAAAAATGGCTTTATTTAATTGTAAAAAACCGGCAAAAAATTGCTACACTTTCTTTATCCGATAATTGCGGTACCATTCTAAAAAAATCAGAACCTGGAAAACAAAGTAGAGAAATTGGTTAATAAGCCCTATGTATCGTTTGGTTTCCTTTGGTATATCTGGATGCAAGAACAGATTTCCGGAAGCAAAAAATAAAATACTCGTTATAAAATACAGTAGCACTCCTGTGTTTATAAGCATAAAAGGATTAGCAACAGACAAAGATCTATAATAATAAATTATAGCGTATAATACTATTATACTTTGTGTTAAACTAACACCATAGGTATTATATTCATAGAAAATTGTGGGATCCAAAACAAATTGAGCACTTATTACTACAAGACCTAATCCCAGTATTAAAAGAATAAAATTATTTTTCAGTAGGTTGTAATAAAACAACGACATAAAAATAAACTGACTAATAAAATAAAAGTGAAAAAAGAAAATATTGTTCCACTTATAAAGTGCATAATAAAAAGTTATCAATTGAATTATGGCGATAACTGCTAAATATAAGGTGAAAATTTTATAGGCCTTTCCGTATTTTGAAAAGCCTATAAAATAAATCACAGCTAGAATTAATGCCAGTAAAACTTGTATATCACCTAAATAAATAGGAATCTCCGACATCAAACAATTAATTTAAAGAACTCCTGTCGTCGCACATAGGCGGACAAGCCTTCGTAAAATCCCAGATACTATTTCCGTCACCCCCATCGCCATCGGCTGCATTGGGTAAAAGATCCCTATACACCCCGTTTCTATCTTTTTGGGTCCCTACAATGATCAATTTTTCTTCGTTGGTACTTGGATCAACCCCTAAATAAGCACGTACACAGGCATCGTCTCCTGGGTTGGCTCCAATTTCTGCGAGAACGCCCTGCAAATCCTGTACTGGGATTAAAAAGGCATTACACTCGTTGTGGCTGTTGTAGTCACTCTCTACCGAACGCCATTCCTGCGTCCAGGTTTGTGCGGTTGCTAAACTAATTTTTTTGTCTTGTTCACTCATTGCTTTTGGTTTTAGTTAATTTGCTGGGCGTATCACAAGGTCTTAAACACCCTATATTGTTGAAGTCTAAAAATAGAAAAACCCTCGCGTTAGGCGAAGGTTTTTCGTATAAAATATAAGCGTGTTTTTATTTCTTCACAATTTGAATTACTGTAGCAGCATCTTCGGCTTGCACGCGTACAAAATAGTTTCCTGCAGCTAAGGCAGAAAGGTCTATTTGTGCTTGTGTTGCACCTATTTGTTGGTTCAACAAGGTTTGTCCCAAAATATTTAATACTTCAACAGAGGTTACTTGTGCTGCAGCTGTAACATTTAACATCCCTGAAGTAGGGTTAGGATATACAACTAAACCTGCAATGGTAGTTTCGTTAATACCTAAAACACCTTCTGTCGTAAAATTAAATGTGTCTGAGAAGTCTCCTTCATCACAATCATTTATTCCACGAACTCTCCAGAAATACTCGGTACCTTCATTTAAGTTGGAAACCGTAGTTGTAGGCTGGGTTGTAGTACTTGAAGCAACTAGCACTGTAAATGCTTCGTCTGTTGCTAACTCAAATTCGTATTGTACCGAGTTGGTAGCACCAACTTCGTCCCACTCAAAAACAACTTCTGTTGGAATTGCCACAGCGTCATTTGCAGGGATGTTTAGAGCTACTGCTTCCAAATCTCCTTCTGCAATACTTAGTACTGGATACAAATTAACAGTTTGTGATGTTCCTGTTGCTACCACTTTAAACTGGTAGTCACCCGGAGCTAAAGGTTCAATTCCTGTAAGCGCTACAACTGCAGCACCACTGGTAGTTAAGGTTGAAGGAACAATAGTTGCATTTACTCCTGCAGGTAAATCTTCAGTTGTAAAATTAACAGTATCGTTAAAACCATCTTCAAACAGCATATCTACAATAAAAGAAGCTGTAATATCCTCGTCACAAACTATTTCAACCCCATCGTGCGTAGATACTCTGTAATCTTCTACAGCAATACCGCTTACAATTAGTGAAAAATCTTGTGTTGCATTCGTGATGGCTCCTTTATGAGAAATTCTGATAATGTATTCTCCAGAAGCTCCACCTACTTCAATTTTTTCAATATTATCTACAAAATTATCGCCAGTAGTTGCTGCTTCAGCATGGTTAGCCGCATCAAGTTTCCATGGCATAAAAGTAGCTCCGCCATCCTGAGATACACGTAAATCCAGGTCATTTACTAAAGCTGGGATAAATGCATCTTCATTTCCTGGAGGAGGTACAGTTCCTGCAGGATCTGTCCAGGTAATAGAGGCTATTAAATCGTTAATATTATCAGATTGTACTGTAATAGTATAAACATCACCTTGTGCCAGGGTTTCTTCAATTATGAGAGAACTAGTACCGTTATTAGAAATAACCTCTGCAGCTCTTTCGATGTTAAGCAATCCCCATCCAAAACGAAAATCTGGTCCTGGATCAAATCCTGCTTCGTCTGCGGTATGTAATGCTACGCCTCTAAGTGTTGAACTTAACATAAAGTTTCCGTTAAGGTCATTATAATGTTGCTGTAACAACATAAGGCTTCCAGAAGTATTTGGAGCAGCCATAGAGGTTCCATTCATATTCCCATAAGCAGTGTTTGAGGTTCCTGTAGCAGAAAACATATTAACTCCCTTCGCAGAAATATCTGGTTTTACTCTTCCGTCATCTGTAGGTCCCCAGCTACTAAAACTAGACATGTTCACACTATTAGGACCTGTATAGTTTAATACTTCGTTTACTGCTGCTACAACCACAGAATTTTTTGAAACACTTTTATCGGTTAAATAGTCATACCTTCCCGTATTGTTTATTCCGGCTTGACCGTCATTTCCTGCAGAACAAACAGGTAAATAAAATGGTGCGTTGTACACTATTGCATCCAGATCTCTTGCATTAGAATCGTAATACCCAAGGTAGTACAAATCTACTGGATTTCCAGATTGGCTAACAGCCGGAATACCATAAGAGTGGTTAGAAACTAATAACCCTGCTGCTGCTGCTGCCGTCATTTCGGCTTCATCATTATTAAATGAATGTGCTAAAAGTGAAGCCATAGGTGCCATCCCTTTAGCATTACCGCCATTCACCGCACCAGTTCCAATCATGGTTCCTGCTACGTGAGTAGAGTGGTTGCTAATAGTTGTTGTACCATCAATTTGGTCGGCACGGCCTCCTATAAGTTCGTGTGTTTCACGAACACGACCTCCATCCCAGATACCCCCAACCATATTCTCTCCGTTTAGATCCAGACCAGCGCCACCGCCAGTATGTACTTTATCGGTTCGGGTTGTAATGGCTCCTTCAGGATTATCGGTTTGGTAGTAAATAGGTGCTCCAGATGCAAATACACCTACGAGTTCTGCTTGCCCGCCATTTTCCAATTCAATAAATTCTTGCCATCCGTAGATAGCTGCCAATGCAAGTGCTTCGGCTTTTTCGGCAGCAAAAGTAGCTGCAAATTGCGCTTCCATTTCTGACAGTGCATCAAGATCGTAATTACTAATAATTTCTCTTCGTTCTGCATCTGTTTGTGCAAACCCAAAAGCTACACAAAACATAAAAAGAAACGACAACATGTTACTTTTTTTCATAGTTTATTTTTAATTAAAAAAGATGAATTGCAATGTTATTAAACTAATACTAATTTTAAAAGCAAAAAGCTGTGTATTTATCAACTAATTACTGTTTTAATCGTATTTTTTTAGTTTTCTGTAAAATTGCATTGCGTTTTTACCATGCAACAGGGGTTCATTTTGTAAAATAGCACTTGCTACTTCTTTACCCAATTGCACTCCCCATTGGTCGTAACTAAAAATATTCCATACAATTCCTTGTACAAATATTTTATGTTCATACATCGCTATCAAGCTTCCCAAGTTTTTAGGGGTTAAGGATTTTATAAAAACAGACGTGCTGGGCTTATTTCCAGAAAAAGCACTATAGGGCATCGCAGCATCTTGTACTTTACCTTTTGCTAAAGCTTCGGTTTGCGCGAGACAATTTGCCATCAGTATTTCGTGATTTTTTGTGGCATCTCCTAATGGGTTGGTAAAACAAATAAAATCTGAAGGAATAAGTTTACTTCCTTGGTGTAATAATTGAAAAAAGGCGTGTTGGGCATTGGTTCCTGTTGCTCCCCATACAATAGTTCCTGTTTGGTATGTTATTTTTTTATTATTTCGGTCTGTTGTTTTTCCATTGCTTTCCATAATTGCCTGTTGCAGGTATGGAACCAATTTATGTAATGCCTGGCAATAGGGAATAACAGCTTCGGTTTCGCAGTTATAAAAATTGTTATACCATACCGAAAGAAGTCCTAAAGTAACAGGAATGTTTTCCTGAAATGGTGCCGTTGCAAAATGTTGATCCATTTCATAGGCACCTTGGAGCAAGGCTTCAAAATTTTTATACCCAATAGCACAACAAACTGAAAGTCCTGCGGCGCTCCATAAAGAGAACCTGCCTCCTACCCAATCCCACATTGGAAAAGTTTTTTCTTCTGAAATTCCAAAAGATGCTACTTCTTCCCTATTTGCTGAAACTGCAATAAAATGCTTTTCCACTGCTTTTGCTGAAAGTTTATCAACAAACCACTGTTTAACAAATGCTGCATTTACAAGCGTTTCATTGGTGGTAAAACTTTTTGAAACAATTACAAACAAGGTCGTCTCAGGATTAACAGCTCTTAGCGTTTCCTGCACCGCATCTCCATCTATGTTTGAAATAAAATGAAGTTGAATGCCTTTTCTATAGCTTGCCAAAGCTTCGTACACCATTTCTGGACCCAAATGACTTCCACCAATACCAATGTTTACAAGGGTGTCTATTGCTTTTCCAGTGGCACCTTTATAGTTTCCATTGCTAACTTTATCTGAAAACTCCTGCATTTTTTGAAGGCAGGCAGTCACTTCAGGTTTCATAGTACTAAAATCGCGTAATGCCGTATGCAAGACTGCCCTGTTTTCTGTTTCGTTTATTTTTTCGCCTTGAAACTGAGCAGTAATTGCTTGTTTTAAGTGTACTTCTTCAGCCAGCTGAAGCAATAAATCCCGTGTTTGAGCAGTAATTCTGTTTTTTGAAATATCTACAAAAAAATCATTCCAGAACATCCCAAAATCATCTCCTCGATTAGCATCTTCTGCAAACAGATTTTTTATATGAATATCTTTCGTAGCCTCATAATGCACTTGTAATGCCTGCCAGGCTTTGGTTGTAGTAGGATCTATTTTTGGCAATAACGACATTTGTACGTGTGAATTACGATTTTATTATTTTCAATTTCAATTGCAATAATGATTTCAATTATCATTTCAATTTGTGGTTACGAAAATAGAAAAACGATAATAGAAAAACGAAAATATTATGGTGGTTTAATTTTTCAGTATAACATATCCAAAATCCCCTTCCCTGCAACTCTTGTAACTTTATCTTGCAAACAACTCTGTACTAGTGCTTAGAAGACTGTATTTTTTGTTGGTAATACGTTACCAGGCCATCCATAGGGCGTTGTACCACATTTCCTAAGTGGAGCCCATATCTGGCAAAGCAATTTTCAATTATTTCTTTACTAAAATGAGCTATACTTCCAATAAAATGAACAGGAAAATTCCGTGCTTCTTTAAAAGTTAATATTCTGGCTTGGATAAAACGCTCCAATCCCTCTTCCAGTAATGCTTTAAAATATGGGTCGGCACATTTTTCAGTAAAAATAAACTGTGCAAATGAGGCCAGATAGGCATTGGGATTAGACTTTTGGTATAAGTTTACTTTAATCTCGTCTGCATTCAGATTGAAATTTTCTTCAAATTTTTCGGCAAGATGGGTGGGCATTTTCTGGTAAAAATAATCCCGCAGCAATTGTTTTCCGAAGTAATTACCACTTGCCTCGTCCATGATACTATACCCCAATGCGGGAATGGGGCTGTGTATGTGTGTTCCATCAAAAAAACAACTGTTGGAACCCGTTCCCAGAATACAAATAATTCCAGGCAGTGTAGTTACGGCATACACTGCCGCTGCCAGATCTTCCTGTACGGTAACAGCAGCGTTAGAAAACAGCTCTTTTAATACTTGATGCAGTACATTTCTGGGCGTTTTGGTACCACAACCAGCACCGTAAAAATCCACTTTTTCTACTTCCATCATTATCTCACGTAACTGAGGATTGTACAGGATTCTGCTTTCCAGTTCTTCAGGAGAAATAACAGTTGGGTTAAGACCCAGTGTTTGTGTTTGCAATATCTTTTTCCCTTTGGCATTTAAAAGTACCCAATCACATTTTGTAGAACCTCCGTCTGTAAATAGTACCATATTACAAGTTGGCCGCGTAGGCTGTTAGTTCTACAAGTTTTGCCGAATAAGCATACTCATTATCGTACCAGGCTATTAGCTTAAAAAAGTTTTCATTTAATGCAATTCCGGCTTCTGCATCAAAATTACAAGTATGTGGATTGCTTACAAAATCCTGGGAAACAACTGCTTTTTCGGTATAACTTACTACCCCTTTATATGATCCTTCCGAAGCATTTTTAAAGATTTTTTTTATCTCCTCATAACTAGCAGGTTTTTTTGTGCGCACTGTTAAGTCTACCACCGAAACATTTACCGTGGGCACCCGGAACGCCATTCCGGTAAGTTTACCTTCCAGGGCAGGAATTACTTTGGTTACTGCAACGGCTGCTCCTGTTGTTGTTGGTATAATATTGGCGAGGGCACTACGTCCAATTCTATAGTTTTTTCGGGAAGGCTGATCTACCGTATTTTGTGTAGCAGTTACCGAATGTACCGTGGTCATTAACCCTTCCTCAATATGTAAGGCATCATCAATAATTTTTGCCATTGGGGCTAAACAGTTGGTAGTGCAGGAAGCATTTGAAATTAAGGTATCCGATTTTTTAACGTCGGTATGATTTACACCCATTACAAACATAGGAGCTGTTTTGGAGGGTGCCGAAATCACTACTTTTTTTGCTCCTGCTTTCAGGTGTGCTTGTGCTGTATCTATTTCCTTAAAAATTCCGGTACAGTCCATTACCATCGTGGCATCAACCTTATCCCAGGCAAGATTTGCCGGGTCTTTTTCAGCAGTTACCCGAATCGTTTTTTCATTCACTACTAAGTTTCCATTTTTTACTGAAACTTCCCCTGGAAATTTCCCGTGTACCGAATCGAATTCCAGTAAATACGCTAAGTGGTCTACGTCCAATAAATCATTTACAGCGACTATTTCCACATCGTCTCGTTGTGAGGCTACTCTAAAAGCTAATCTGCCTATTCTTCCGAAGCCATTAATTCCTGTTTTTATCATCTTTTATGTCCGCAAAAGCGGGTGTTTTTTTGTTCCAATTAATTACCTTTTGCTTCCACATTTCAGCTTTTATGCTGTTTAGGCGGAAGGTTCCTAATATTTTATAACGAAGTAATGTCTGCCACTCGTATTAAATCTTTATCTATTTCATTTGTGCCCGTTAAAGTTTCAGCAAAAGGTACGGCTACTACCTTGCCATGCTTAATGCCTATCATTACATCTCGTTTTCCTGCTAACAGCGCATCTACAGCTGCAACACCTAGCCTGCTTGCCAAAACACGGTCGTAACAGCTAGGAGCTCCGCCACGTTGAATATGTCCAAGGACGGTTACTTTTACTTCGTATTCGTTTAAATTTTCCTGGATATACGCTGCTAAGCCCAAAATATTTTTCCCTATCTGGTCACCTTCTGAAACCACTACAATACTGGAAGTTTTACCTGCTTTTTTACTGCGTTTTAAAGATGCCACTAACCTATCCCGTCCTAAATCTTCTTCAGGTATTAGGATTTCTTCAGCTCCGGCACCTATTCCGGCATTTAGTGCTATATCGCCAGCATTTCTTCCCATCACCTCCACCAAAAACAAGCGGTTATGAGAATTTGCTGTATCTCTTATTTTATCAATGGCTTCCACAACCGTGTTCAGCGCTGTGTCGTACCCAATCGTAAAATCGGTGCCATTTATATCATTATCAATGGTCCCTGGCAAACCAATTATTGGGAAGCTGTATTCTTCATTAAAGATCTTTGCTCCTGTAAAGGTACCATCGCCGCCTATAACTATAAGCGCGTCAATACTTTCATTTTGCAGATTTTGAAATGCTTTTTCTCTCCCTTCTCTGGTTCTGAACTCCTTAGATCTGGCCGATTTTAAAAAAGTTCCTCCTCTGTTAATAATGTTTTTTACGCTTCTGGGACCCAGTGGTGTAACATCGTTTTCAATTAACCCTTGTAAGCCACGGTATACCCCTACACATTCCAGGTTATGAAAAGTACAACACCGTACTACAGCTCTTATAGCAGCATTCATCCCTGGTGCATCACCACCACTGGTAAGAACCGCAATTTTTTTTATAGTTGCACTCATTGCTGTAAAGCTACTCTATTTATGTATGTTGTACAACCTCCATAGGCTATATTAAGATAAGGTTACACCAAAAAAATACGTGTATGTACGTATATGCCAATTGAAAATCTCTCATTATATTTGATGTGAATTAGTGAATAGTATATTACTTTTCTTTTTGTGGGGATAAAAAGTTTGGTATATACTACATAAATTAATCACTAAGTTAGGTTTGTTATGAGCGTCTCTTTTTTAAGGGACGCTTTTTTTATAACATACCCAGAATTACTGTCCGCAGCCAGAATTGCCCACAAACCAATCCAGACCTCTCCGAAGAAGAGGCATTCATTATCTTTACTACCAGTACGTTATGTTCTTCTAAGGTTTTAGTTGGGAAGCACCGTAAATTCTATGGAAGAATCGTTAAAAACTTTGTGTGTTTGTTTGCTGAAATCCTCTTCCTTTGCCTTAAAAATATTTTCTACGTAAGTCTGCGGATTTAAATCTATATAAGGAAACCAGGTACTTTGCACTTGTATTTGAAGTTTATGTCCCTTTTTAAATGTATGGTGCACATCCTGCAATTTTATGTTTACGGAAGTTTTTTGATTGGGTACAAAGGGTTCTGGTTTGCTAAAACTGTTTCGGTACCTGCCACGCATCACTTCGCTACGAACCATCATATGATAGTTACCCATTTTAAGATATGCCTGGGTTTCTTCGGTATCCTTGGCATCTGCAGGAAAAACATCTATAACTTTTACAATCCAATCGGCATCGGTTCCTGTAGTAGCTACGTTTAGCTTTGCAAGAATTTCGCCGGCTAAGGTGATATCTTCGGTTAAAACAGGGGTTTCAAACACCAGGACATCCGGACGTCTTGCTGCAAACCGCTGGTCGTCTGTCATAAATTTTCTTGGGGTAAACACCATTTTAATATCTTCTGAATACGGAACAGGTTTTTTAGGGTCACTTACAAACTCTTCAAAGGTGTAGCTCCGTTCAGCAAAAGGATTTAAGCGTTGGTTATTTTGTAGCCAAAAGGTTTTCTTTTCAGTATTTTTGGGAGGCCACTGAGTATATTCTTTCCACGCTAAATTACCCGAATCGAACATATAGGCTTCGGCTAAATCTGGCTTTCCTTTTCCACCATCCTTTAAGAAATGTTTAAAAAACTTGGTTTCAATATCCCGTTGGTACGTAGTAGAAATATCATCTCCAAAATATACATTTCCAATGGCTTGACGTTTTTTATTTCGCGCCCAGTCCCCGTGACTCCAGGGACCAAAAACTACAGTATTGTAATTGGCACTGTTTTCTTCAATTTTCTCGTAGGTTTCAAAAGGACCGTACAGGTCTTCGGCATCAAACAACCCTCCTACCACCATTACGGCGGGTTTAATATTTTTTAAGTGTTGAATAATCCCACGTTTTTGCCAGAATTCATCATAATTAGGATGCTCTTTTAACTGTGTCCAGAACACATTGTCTTCCTTATAATATTCGTCCAGATTTGAAAGCGGGCCAGCATCTAAGAAAAATTGATATTGATCTTCAGTACCGAGTTCCGGGAAACTATACCAGGCTTCTTTGGTAGGTTTTGTTTTTTCATATCCAAATACAGCCGTTGCACGCCAATAACTTAATAAATACGCGCCATTATGATGAAAATCGTCAAAATAGAAATCGCCAATACACGCTTGCGGAGATGCCGCTTTTAACGCTGGATGTGCATCTAATAAGGAATAAGTAGCATAAAAACCAGGATATGAAATTCCCCACGTACCTACATTACCATTGTTATTCGGGATATTTTTTACCATCCAGTCTATAGAATCGTAGGTATCGCTTGCTTCGTCAAATTGTGTCCCTTTTTTGTTGGGGATATAAGGGCGCATATTGTCGTAGGTTCCCTCACTCATCCAACGGCCACGCACGTCCTGATATACTACAATGTAGCCTTCCTTCATCATAAACTCATTAGGGCCAATTTTAGACTTAAACTGGTCTTCTCCGTAAGGTCTGCAACTATACGGCGTTCTTTGAAATAAAATAGGATATGTTTTTGAGGTATCCTTAGGGGAATAAATAGACGTAAACAACTTAGTGCCGTCCCGCATGGTAATATACGTTTCAGATTTACTATAATTAATTTGTACGTAATCTGGGGTTTGAGCAAAAGTGAATGCAACAAAAAAGAGGACAATTACTACTGAAAGTTTATATTTCATAGTTTCTGTTTATTGATTTTTAAAAGCTTCTACCCCTCTTTTCAACCAGGCTTCATATGCTTCGGCATCTGGGTTATAATCTTCCGGCTTTACAAGATTTTTTTCATTGTGATCCATTAAAACGTAATAAGGCTGGGCATTTGTCTGATATCTTTTAATCTGAAAATCGCTCCATTTATTACCAATAGTTTTAATTTTTTTACCTGTTTCAGGACTTACGTATTGTTCTTCTTCGGGCAGATCACGTTTTTCATCTACATACAATGATATAAGCACCACTTCATTTTTTAAAATTCTTAATACACCAGGCTCTGGCCATACATTTTGCTCCATTTTACGGCAGTTTACACACGCCCAGCCTGTAAAATCTATCATAACAGGTTTGTTCACTTCTTTGGCATATTTTAATCCTTTCTCGTAATCGTAAAAATGTAAAATATCGTGTGGCGCCATTAAATGGCCTCCATCTGGTAGTACTTCTGCGCCAAGCGCCGCAGAGCCACCTCCCAGTTTTGTATACCCAACACCATACGGGGATTCGCTATAGTCCAATGGTGGGGGAAATGCACTTATAAGTTTTAACGGAGCGCCCCAAAGTCCGGGAACCATATATATAACAAATGATAAGGTTAATAGACCAAGTAACAACCTACCTACTGAGATATGTGTAAGCGGACCATCATGCGGTAATCGTATTTTTCCAAGAAGGTATAATGCCAAGGCTCCAAAAACAGCAATCCAGATGGCTATAAACACTTCTCTTTCCAACAAATGCAATTGCAACACCAGGTCTGCCTGTGATAAAAACTTAAAGGCAAATGCCAGTTCTAAAAACCCTAACACCACTTTTACTGTATTTAACCAGCCGCCACTTTTAGGAAGCGAATTTAACCATCCCGGGAAGATAGCAAATAGCGTAAACGGTAATGCGATGGCTAATGAAAACCCTAACATTCCAATAATAGGTGCCAAGCCTCCTTTTGAGGCAGCTTCTACTAATAATCCACCAACAATGGGTCCTGTGCAAGAAAAAGAAACAATGGCCAGTGCCAGTGCCATAAAAAAGATACCTACAATCCCCCCTTTATTGGCTTTGTTGTCTACTTTATTGGCCCAGGATTGCGGTAGTGTAATTTCAAAAGCTCCTAAGAAGGAGATCGCAAAAACAACCAGTAAAATAAAGAACACCACATTAAACCATACCGAAGTAGACAGTTCGTTTAACACGTCCGATCCAAAGATAGCGGTAACCATAGAACCTAACAGCACGTATATTACAATGATAAATACCCCGTATAGGATGGCATTTTTAACCCCTACAGCCCTGGTCTTACTTTGTTTTGTAAAGAAACTTACCGTTAAAGGAATCATTGGAAATACGCAAGGGGTTAACAAGGCTGCAAATCCTGAAAAGAACGCTAAAAAGAAAATTGCCCAAAGCCCTCTATCGCTTTCGTCCTCATCGTCATCTAAATCGGCAGCTTGTTCAGTATCTTTCTTGTCTGCAACAGATTCTTTCCCTTTTGGAAGATCAAAAGAAAGGTCTGCCATTTCAAAAATACATTTCTCATCATCACAAGACTGAAAATCTACTATCCCGGCTATGTTAGTAACTCCGCCATCTAGCCGCTTAATCTTTTGTGTAAAGGTGGCTTCATTTGTAAACGTGGTTAATTCCATCTCAAAAACCTTGTCAAACTTAGTTTTTCCTTCGCTCTCAAGGGTTTCTCCCAGCACCTCAAAAGCACCGTCCTCGTTAGTAAAGGTAAATGCTGTAGGGATAGGACCACCGTCAGGAACATTTTGAGAATACAAATACCAGCCATCGTCTATAGTTGCCTTCATTATTAAATTGAATGTTCCATCACCCAGGTCCTCAATTTCCGTATTCCATTTTACGGGTTCAAAAATTTGTGAAAAGCCAGCTGTGCTTAGTAGTAATGAAACCGTAAGTGCAAACAGAGAAAATACCTTCTTCATAAATTAGTAGGTTTGTAAGAGATTTTTAAAATACTTTTTGTTAATTGTGTAATTTTAAATCGATCATCCAACCGATGGCCAACAACCCAAACAATCTGGTTGTCGCTACAAAGTAGCCACACTTTTTGTTTGGCGACCAAAGATAACTTTTCATCTTTAAAAAACTTACTCAATTTCTTCTTTCCTTTCATCCCGAAAGGCTGAAAAACGTCACCCTCCTGCCATTTTCTAAGTTGCAAAGGATAGTTTAGTTTGTCTGCATCTACGTAAACGGTAGTAGTATCAATATGCCCTATTTTTTCGGTAGGAATAAGGCTTAGTTGGATTGGGTTGTTAATTTGTTGTTGATTTTTTTTTATGAAAAACTCATTTTTTTCTGAATTTTCCACAATTTCCGTCAAAATAAGCTCATTTCTGTTGCGAAGTAACCTATGCGAAGCAGAAAAAACTTCTTTTCCGGTTTGTGCCTGCAACAAATTAACAACATCTTCCCAGGCAGAAAACCCAAAAGGATGTAATAACTCGTAAAGTACGGCTTCGGTATTGGGTAATTCTGAAATTTTAGCGACATTAATACTATAACCTTCCTCAATTTCTGAAATCACCAAATTATATACCAACGCCATATAATCTTCTACCAGCGCTTGTGATGCCTGTAAATGTTCTTGTGTTTTCCTGAAATTCTGAAGCGGTTTATCGGTAACTTTTTTAAAGCCAGGCAGGACTTCTAACCGCAACTGGTTACGTAAATAATCGGTTTTCGTGTTGCTACTGTCTTCCCGCCAATACAAATTATTTTCTTTTGCATAGGTTAAAATTTCATCTCTGGAAAAATTGAGTAAGGGTCTAACCACCTTTTCATTTTGCTTAGGAATTCCTGTTAACCCCCGTAACCCCGTTCCACGAGAGAGGTTAATAAAAAATGTTTCTAAATCGTCATCGGCATGATGCGCAGTTAGAATGTAGGCATAGTTAAAATTTTTGGCAACTTCCTGAAACCACACATAGCGCAACTCCCGTGCTGCCATTTGTGTAGAGAGCTTGTGTTCTTTTGCGTAGGCTTTGGTATTAAAAGTTTCGGAATGAAAGGGAATATCGAGAATTTCGGCTACATTTTCTGTAAAAAGGGCATCTTCATCACTTTCCTTGCCACGTAATGAAAAATTACAATGGGCAATGGCTATGTTATATTTCAGCTTAAAAAGTAGCTGCGTTAACACCACACTATCCAGTCCACCGCTACAAGCGATGAGTATTTGTGAGTTTTCCATAAAAGGAAAATTGGCTGCAAGGTGTGTTTTAAATTCTGAAAGCATTAGGTTTAAATAGCTCCCGCTAAAATACCTAAAACTACGGCAATACCAAAGCTTAGCATGGTTCCAATGAGGACGTATTCTGTTTTAAGGGTGTCTGTGTCTTTGTATCTTAGTATAGACTTGGCGGCAATTAAAAATCCAACAGCGTGGTATTGTCCAATGAGTATAAAAGTAAGTGCTAAAATACGTTCCAGAATACCAATAAGTTTCCCTGCATTTGGGAGTTCGTCTGTGCCATCCAGTATTTCAGCTTTTTCCTGCTCGGCAATGGCTACATCTATTTGTGAAGATCTAAATACTTCTTTTATAAAAATGTTGGCAGGTCTTAAACAAATTAAATACGCTGTAACTATAGCTATAACGGTTGCAGAAACAGGGATTTCAAAAAGTGGTTGTAAGCCGTGATATATTTTAAAAAATAGCGACACCACCACAAGAACCAGTATATGTAAGACCTGATCTATAAAAAAAGCATATTTCCATAACTTGGAATGTCTATTGGCTTGAGCCTTAAATCCGTCTATAACATAGTGAAGTATTGCAATAATACCAGCCCCTACAAAAAACTCGATCTGGAAGGATAGCACCCAGGAACATACAAAAACCATAAAAACATGCCATGGTAATAACCTGCTCTTAAATCCGAGGTCATTTTTTTCACGGGCCATTTTTTGTGTCTGCAAAAAATAATCGGCCAATACGTGTGCCAGGAATTGTAATGCTAAAAAAGTGTTTATTTCCATAATTACTCGGTAAGAGACTCGTTAAAATACGAAACGGCCGTTTCTATGGCGTTCCATCCAATGTTTGTAGAGTGACGATTTACAACAGACTGGTCTATGCCCAGTTTTTTGGCAATAGCGTCCTCATTATTTCCCAGTAGTTTTAAATACACAACCTCACACTGACGCTGGGTAGCTTTAGTAAAAAGCACATCTAATAATTCTAGTATAGCGGTCCATTTTTTATTCATGACTTCGTCTTTAGACATAAAAAACATGGTGTTTTTAATTACCACCCGCTCTTTGTCGTGGGTAGATTTACTACTAATTTTACGCCCAGAATAATAAATAGCCTCCCCGTCTATCACTCCTTTTGCAGGATCGTACCTGTCTAACGTGCCATAGCCAATAGCCAGACGTACTCCGTATTCTTTAAATAATTTAGCTCTGTTTTTATCTCTTTTAAGCGATTTTTCTGAAATAGGAATGGTTTTTACGTAACTCTTTATGGCCAGGCATACCCGTAGCGCTTCTGCTGCGTTAGGGATTACACACTCCAGATAGTCGCCTTTAAGCACCCGTCCATAACTGTTAAAATGCTCTTTCAGCGTTTCTAGTAACGTTTGTAGATGTGCTTCTAGAATTTGCTTATCCCCACTACCTAAACTGGTTGAGGATATAATATCTCCCGAAATTACCGAATAATTCACTATACTATTTTTTACAAATATATAAAATTTATGTTGTCAAGAATACATAAAGTATATTTATGTTGTCTAAAGTACATAAACACCGTTTATGCATTAAAATATACAACTAATGAAATGACAAAACATACCGTATTAATTTGATGTTTTTTTTTAAAATATCAGCTTTTTAAGCTGTACAAAAGTCCTGACGCTAAGGTTATTCCAAAACGCTTCGCATAGCTTTGGCTTTTAGTAGGCATTCCTCATATTCGGCTTCTATGGTAGACTTGGAAGTTATAGCACCTCCCACCGAAAAACTCACATACTGATTTGCCTTATTATACAAAATACTTCGAATAACCACATTAAAATCGAAATCGTCATTAGGGGCAAAATAGCCTATGGTACCACTATACACTCCTCTTTTGGCATCTTCCAGTTGTTCTATAATTTTCATAGCGCTTATTTTAGGAGCCCCCGTCATGCTCCCCATGGGATAGGTATTTTTAAGAAGTTGCACAGGTGAAAATTCGGGTTTAGCTTCACAGGAAATGGTTGAAATCATTTGGTGTACCTGCTCAAAAGTATAGATAGCGCAAAGCTCCTCAACAGTAACTGTACCTTTTCTGGCAATACGTGAGAGGTCGTTACGCACCAAATCTGTAATCATAATATTCTCGCTACGCTCTTTGGGATCATTGGCTAATGCACTTGCCATTTCCTTATCGCTTACCGCATTTTGTAATCGTTTAGCGGTTCCTTTAATAGGTTGTGAAATTAGGGTGCTTCCCGTCTTTTTGAGATACCGCTCCGGAGAAGCTGAAAGTACATAGTGGGAATCCAGTTTTAAATAGGTGGCAAACGGAGGTTTAGAAATATTATTTAACGAAAAAAAAACCTGCTCTGGGTTGATAGTAGTGTTTTCGGCATAAAATTCCTGACAAAAATTAGCTTCATAAATATCCCCGCGTTCTATATGTTGAAGCATATGCGCAACTTTTTCGGCATAGCTATCTTTTGAAGTGCGGAGCTTTATTTTTAGTGCTTCAGAAGTGGTTTCGGTTTGTAAAATTTCAGTTTGTAAAATTTCCTCCCAGTCGGTCTCCAGCTCATCATCTACCATAGCCAGGTAGTGCATTTCAACTTCAGTTTCAGAAAAAAGAAAGATTTTTTTGGGTTGAAAAAAATACAAGTCTGGAAAACCAAGACCATCAAAGTTATTGGAAGTAAGCCGCTCTACATCGTTTTTAAGGTCATAACTTAAATAGCCAAACAACCAGTCCCTGGTAAGTTGCTGGTATTCGTCCAGTTTTTTAAAACCATTGTAATAATCTGTTTTTATCGCTGTAAAGGCATCTACGGCAAGAAGCGCCTGATAGGAGCCGTGATTTTGAAGATAGGCATTGCTGTCCAGCCAGGCTACTTCTTCAAACTGGCTTGCCCACAATAACAATTGTTGCTTTAACAGCGGAGTAAGATTTGCAGATTTTTTTTTGGTTACGCGCATCACACACGAAGGTATTGAAAAAAAAGTACCATCTCAAAAAGTTTGAGATGGTACTGGGCTTATTTTCATGTTAAATTTAAATATGCAATGCTCTATCGTCGGTAGCTGCTAAAGCGGCCTCTTTTACAGCTTCTGCATAGGTTGGGTGCGCATGGCTCATACGTGCTATATCTTCGGCACTTGCCCGAAACTCCATAGCCACAACTGCTTCCGCAATAAGATCGGCTGCGCGGGCTCCAACCATGTGGACTCCCAAAACCTCATCTGTTTTTTTATCGCTTAAAATTTTTATAAATCCGTCGGTATCTCCACTGGCACGGCTTCTTCCCAAGGCACGCATTGGAAACTGCCCACTTTTATACTCAACTTTGGCTTCTTTTAGTTGTTCTTCGGTTTTACCCACACTGGCAACTTCTGGCCAGGTATAAACCACCCCTGGGATTAAATTATAATCTATATGTGGTTTTTGTCCGGCAATAATTTCGGCTACTAGAGATCCCTCTTCGCTTGCTTTATGTGCCAGCATGGCTCCTCGTACCACATCGCCTATAGCGTAAATATTTTTAACATTGGTTTGTAAATGTTCATTTACATCCACCTGGCCTCGTTCGGTAATTTTTACACCTGCATTTTCTGCTTTTAACCCATCTGTATAGGCTCTTCTTCCTACTGAAACTAAACAATAGTCGCCTGTAAAGGTTACTTCTTTATCTTTTTTATCGGTTGCAGTTACCGTTACTTCTTTTCCTTTTTTGGCAACAGCTGAAACTTTATGCGAAACATAAAATTTAACCCCTTGCTTTTTCATCACCTTGGTTAATTCCTTGCTCTGTGCACTGTCCATTGTTGGAATAATACGGTCCATATACTCCACCACGGAAACCTCAGCTCCCAGTCTGCGGTACACCTGACCCAATTCGAGGCCAATAACGCCTCCTCCAATCACAATCATATGCTTTGGAATTTCTTTTAGGCTCAAGGCTTCGGTTGAAGTAATAATACGGTCTTTGTCCAGTTCAATAAAAGGCAAGCTAGCTGGCTTGCTCCCGGTAGCAATAATGGTATTTGTAGCTTCAATGGTCTGTTTTTTCTCCCCATCTATTGTAATATGAGTAGCGTCCTTAAAACTACCCATTCCGGTAAATACATCAATTTTGTTTTTATTCATCAAAAAATCGATGCCTTTGGTAGTTTGATCTACTACGGCAGCCTTGCGCTCAATCATTTTCTTAAAATTGAGCTTCACCTCACCTGGAATTTCAATACCATGCGCTTCAAAATGATGGATGGCTTCTTCATAATGGTGCGAAGAATCCAGAAGTGCTTTACTTGGAATACAGCCTACATTAAGACAAGTACCTCCTAAGGTATTATATTTTTCAATAATTGCGGTTTTCATACCTAACTGTGCGCAACGGATTGCTGCTACATATCCTCCAGGACCAGAACCTATTACTGCAACGTCGTATTTAGACATATTTAGTGTTTTTTTGATGTGAAATGCAAAGGTACTATTTTGATTGTAGATTTACGAAGTACCATTTTAAAATATTCCCTTATATCCCACTGTGTAGGTACCATATAATTCCTTTACAATAGCAGATATCCTGTTAAAAATACCATTTTTCCATCCCTTAGTTCTTACTGTTTAAAAAGTATAAACGTACAGGCTTATCACATAGTAACCATCCATAAACAAGTAAAATAGCTGGCGGTAAGGGTGCTATATTAAAAAAATATAGTTTCTAGCAATCCGGAAATTTGTTTTTTAAAGTACTGGTGTCTCTGGTGTAAAAACTCTTTTTTTAAATCATTTAAATTTGCCATCTTTGATTAGAATTTTCTAACCGAAAATGATCAACTTATTTCAGGCATTGACAATAAAATAAGGATTGCTTAGAATACTTTTCATTGTACTTTTTTTCTTTGTAGCTGAAATTACCTCAGCTCAGGACAGTATTGCCCCTCTTAAAGAAAAAATAGTTCGGTACGACACCAATAGCCCAAAAACACCGCTCTCATTAAACAAAGATAAGATTGAAGGTTTTAAAAACAATCCCGATTTTAATTACAAACCACCCAAAGAAACCGATAATTGGTGGAAACAGTTCACGGGCTGGATTGGCGACCAGGTTAGTCGGTTTTTTAGCTGGTTAGGTCGGGTGTGGCGTTCGTTTTGGGAATGGATCATGCCCAATGCCGAAGGAAGTACTTTGTGGGGCTTTGTAATTCATGTACTTCCCTATATTATTCTGGCGGTGCTTATTGGTTTTATAGTCTGGCTGTTTTATAAACTGAATCCCGGCGCCAAGCTTATGAAATCTAAAGCAACACCAGATGTCTTTTTTACCGAAGAGGAAGAAATTATCAAAACGCGGGATATTCAAAAATTAATAGACAAAGCCATTCAGAAAAAAAAGTATCGTCTGGCAGTGCGTTATTATTACCTATTAGTACTAAAACGTCTTACCGAAGCCGAACTTATTGAATATGAATTTGACAAGACCAACAGCGATTACTTTGCTGAAATTACTTCAGAAAAATTAAATACTGGTTTTAGAAAAGCAACCAATATTTACGATTATATCTGGTATGGAAACTTTACGGTAACCGAAACCGATTTTAATAAAGCACAAACAATTTTCATTCACCTAGAACGTAGTATCCCAAAATCCTCATGACCAAACTGCAAAAAATAGGCGTTTTTTCATTGCTGGGCATCCTGGCACTACTGGTGTATGTAGAAGCCACCAAACCGCAACCTGTTAATTGGTTTCAAAGCTATAGCAGGGTGGATAAAATTCCGTTTGGCACATACGTATTACACGACTTATTACAGGAAAAGCTAGATGAAAATTTCATTGAAACAGACCGTCCTCCTTTTGAAGTTTTAAACGATACTACCATACAGGGAACCTATTTCTTCTTAAATAATTATGTAAATATATATGGAGAAGAACTGAACAAATTACTACGCTGGACTGAAAAAGGCAATACCGTTTTTATAGCTTCCCACGGATTCAACAGAGAACTGCTGGATACCCTGGCACTGGAAACAGATACAGAATACAGCCTTAAAACCTTTGGCACCCAGCCAATGCTGGAGCTTACCAACAAAAACTTAACATCTGCACAGCCATACCGTATAGAACGCGATCTTAATATTGGTACTTTTTATGAGCTAGACACTTTACATCAAACAGTTTTAGGGGTAACGCAGGTATACAATGACACCCTAACAATAAGCAACCCAAAACCCAATTTTATAAAAGCTCCTTTTGGAAATGGAACGCTTTTTCTGCACCTACAACCTGAAACATTTACCAATTATTTTTTATTAGAAAAAGACAATGCCGGGTATACCGAAGGGGTACTGTCCTATATTAATGAGCAGGAACTCGTGTATTGGGACAACCATTATAAATCCGGAAAGCCCATTGAAACGTCGCCATTATATATTTTACTGAATAACAAATACCTTAAATGGGCCTATTATACAATGCTTATTGGTGCTTTATTATTTGTTTTATTTGAAGGGAAACGAAAACAACGAAAAATACCCATCGTACTTCCTCCTGCCAACAAAACTTTTGAATACACCCGTACTATTGCAGGAATGTATTATGACCAAAAAGACTATAAAGCTATTGCCGATAAGCAAATTACGCTGTTTATGGAATACATTCGCACCCGATTAAGAATTCCTACCGAGCAATTAAATACCCGTTTCTTTAAAGCCGTAGCGGCCCGAAGCGGCAATACACTGGAAGATACCACCACTTTGTTTACTTTTATGGAACAAATACAGCATCAGCCTGCCATTACACCAGAAATACTTTCAAAACTGAATAAAAATATTACCACCTATAAACAAAAAACAGATGGAAAATCCTGAAGAAAACCCAATCCCCCCTCAACAGAACGAAGAGCTACAGTTTAATAACCGCATTCCCTTGGAAGAATTAAAAACCTCTGTAAATGCTATAAAAGCTCAATTACGTAAAATAATTATTGGGCAAGAAGACTTTATTGAATTGCTTGTAGTTGGATTGCTGGCAAATGGTCATTTATTAATAGAGGGCGTACCGGGAATAGCAAAAACCATCACCGCAAAGTTATTTGCCAAAACCCTGAAAACCGATTTTAGCAGAATTCAGTTTACGCCAGATTTAATGCCCAGTGATGTGTTGGGAACTTCAATCCTGAATATGAAATCTTCAGAGTTTGAGTTTAAAAAGGGCCCTATCTTTAGCAATGTTATTTTAATTGACGAGATTAACCGTGCGCCCGCTAAAACACAAGCTGCACTTTTTGAGGTTATGGAAGAGCGCCAAATTACTATGGATGGCACCAAATACACCATGGAATACCCTTTTATGGTGCTGGCAACCCAAAACCCTGTAGAACAGGAAGGCACCTATGCCCTGCCAGAAGCACAATTAGACCGCTTTCTTTTCAAAATAAAGGTGGGCTACCCAAAACTGGAAGAAGAAGTTACTATTTTAAAAACACACCACGATCGCAAGTTGGCTGTGCCGCAGGATGCAATTGAAGGCGTGCTAAGTGCTACAGATTTAAAGAAGTTTCGCGGGCAGGTTCAGGAAATACTCATTGAAGATAAAATATTTAATTACATAGCGCAGGTGGTAGACAAAACCAGAAATCACCCACATTTATACCTGGGAGGTTCCCCAAGAGCATCGCTGGCAATTATGAACGCCTCCAAGGCTTTTGCTGCCATCAACGGACGGGATTTTGTAACTCCTGACGATGTAAAAAGAAGCCTGGCTCCTGTATTGCGCCACCGCATCATCCTCTCGCCAGAGCGTGAAATGGAAGGCATGACCCCAGAAACCGTGATCGATATGATTGCCCAAAGCATTGAAATACCGAGGTAATGATCAGTTTCTTTAAATCGCTTTACTTAACACCACGTTTTTTCTACGTGCTTGCCGTGTTATCGGTACTGTTCATCATTTCAAATTGGTGGTTAGAACTGTACGGAATTACATGGGTACTGTTATTGGGTGTCGTGGTTTTTATGTTGCTGGAAATTTCAATGTTGTATAGTACTAAAGGTCTAAGAGGAAGCAGGCATTTACCCGAAAAATTTTCAAATAGCGATGAAAATGAAGTTCTTCTTCAGCTGGAAAACAAGTATGCTTTCACAGTTACAGTTGGAATTGTAGACGAACTACCCGTACAGTTTCAGAAACGGGATTTCTTTCAAGCTATTAAAGTTGAAGGAAAACAGCGGCGCACGTATCCCTATATGGTACGCCCTGTGGAACGTGGAGAATATGTCTTCGGAAATTTAAACCTATATGTAACTTCTGTAATTGGATTGGTAAGACGGCGTTTTACCTTCAATAAAGAGCAAATGGTGAAAGTATATCCTTCTTTTATTCAGATGAAAAAATATGACTTCCTCGCTATAGATAACAGGTTGTCGCATATAGGACTTAAAAAAATCAGGAAGATTGGTCACACCATGGAGTTTGAGCAAATAAAAGAATATGTTGTAGGTGACGACGTGCGCACGGTAAACTGGAAAGCAACTGCAAAACACGCACGGTTAATGGTAAATCAGTTTCAGGATGAAAAAATGCAACCTGTATACAGTGTTATTGACACCAGCCGCGTTATGAAAATGCCCTTTAATGAATTGAAATTAATAGACTATGCCATTAACAGTACTCTTGCCTTTAGTAATATTGCATTAAAGAAAAATGATAAAGTTGGCTTAGTAGATTTCAGTAATAAAATAGGGAGTTTTTTACCTGCTCAGGCTAAAAAAACCTACCTTAACAACATTCTGGATACACTGTATAATATAGACTCAAAATATTTAGATTCAGATTTTGGAGCCTTACAGGCTATGGTTCGCAGACGTATTAATCATCGAAGCCTGTTATTATTATATACCAATTTTGAACATATTTCATCCCTACACAGACAACTTCCCTACTTACAGGCAATTGCTAAAAAACACGTCTTGGTAGTTATCTTTTTTGAAAACACAGAACTCCGAAAGCTAAGCGAAACCCAAGCCCATACCATTCCTGATATTTTTGATAAAACCATTGCAGAGCAGTTTCAGTATGATAAAAAAGTAATGGTGCGTGAGTTACAGCAACGCGGTATACAAACTGTTTTAACAGCTCCTGAAGACCTTACCGTAAATACTATTAATAAGTATCTTGAAATAAAAGCCAAAGGACTCCTATGAAAACAACACTTAGAATTAGTATACTCGCCCTGGTCCTGCTCTCATTTCTGTTTCCAGCATTCTATTATGCACAATTACCAGAACAAATCCCTATACATTTTAATGCTGCAGGAAAAGCATGGTTTTGGCAATAAAAGCACTATTTGGTTGCTTCCAATTTTGAACCTTATTAACTTGTTGATTATTTTTGCAATTACAAGAGGTGCCTCATATATGCCCAAACAAAAGAAGCAACCACCACTCTTCGCTGAAATTATAGGGTTATATGTCATGATTTTAACTACATATATAGGGGTTGCCAATGTTTTAATTGCGCTGGGGACAATGAAATCTCTTGGTCTCTGGTTTCTGCCTTTTGTAATTCTTTTAACGATCTTGCTCATTGGGTATATGATTTTTCAGCAGAAAAGGATAAAAAAATAAAACTTAGGTCACAAAAATCACTTTCGCCTGTGGGGCTATTTTTTGAAAGCATGTACCAAACAGGTTTTTACTAAAATTTTATTGGGTATTATCAAATAATAGTTGGATTAGCATTAATGATGGCGTGGTTTCAGCGATTGACTCCTATTTTAATCCTTCCAGTTTTTAAACTGAAACCGTAAACGAAGAAAACTAACTGAAGTGTTACGTTGTTCCAAAATCATTCAATAAAAAGGGCAAGCAAAATAGTCCGCCTGCCTACCAACTAATTCAACATTTCATCAGTAAAAAACAACAGTTGGGTAGATTTCAATTTTTATTAGCATGTGTTCTTCTCACTTTTGAAGTGTTCAAAACAAGTAAACACTTTAAACTAAATATTATGAAAACTATCTTTACTACAATCGTTCTGGCTCTTACCCTATCTTTTTTAAACGCACAAGATGCCGGTAAAACCGAAGGAACAACCATTACCGTAACCGTTCCTGTAAAAACCAATACGGGCGAAATAATAGTTGCCCTTTATAACGAAGCTACTTTTATGAAGGCCGCTCCCTTAGATGGGCTAAGCAGTACTATTGAAAACGGAAAAGCAACGGTAACTTTTACAAACGTAGCTCCGGGAGAATACGGAATCACACTTTTTCACGACACCAATAGCAATAAAATAATGGATTTTGAAACCAGCGGCATGCCAAAAGAAAATTATGGGGTTTCCAACAATGTGATGAGCTTTGGTCCTCCGCAATGGAAAGACGCTAAATTCACTGTAACTACTACCCCGGTTGAAATGGAAATTATTATGTAACCAAACCGCATACATCTAAAAACAAAATGCTACACTTTAAAAAGGTCAAATCTTAAGTATTTGACCTTTTAAATAACCAAAACCTTTAAAGTTTAATTTTTAAATAGTTTTTATTGATAGTATTTGTATCTTTGATGTACTCTTTTTCTACTGAAACAAGTAGATTTCTTTAGTATCCAGTAGTTCTAAAACCGTACTTTAAAATGACCATTACCCAGCTAAAATACGTACTCGCAGTAGCCGAACATCAAAACTTTACTAAAGCGGCCGAAAAGACTTTTGTCACGCAACCCACGCTAAGTATGCAAATTCAAAAACTGGAGGATGAGCTGGATATATTAATTTTTGACCGGAGTAAAAAACCTATCGAACTTACCGAAATTGGAAAGAAAATAGTAACCCAGGCACGAAGTATCGTAAACGAAGCCGATAGAATGCAAGATGTAGTAGACCAGCAAAAGGGATTTATAGGCGGAGAGTTTAAATTGGGAATCATTCCTACCATTATGCCTACACTGCTACCCATGTTTTTACGAACGTTTACAAAACGACATCCCAAAGTTCAGTTAAAAATTGAAGAATTAACTACAGACGAAATTATATCAAAAATAAGCGACAACCACCTAGACGCTGCTATTGCTGCAACTCCGCTTTATCAGGAAAAAATTAAGGAGCGTGCACTGTATTATGAACCCTTTGTAGGATACATTCCAAAAACGCACAGATTAACCAGTAAAAAAGAAATTGAAACGTCAGATTTAGAAATTGAAGATATTTTATTACTTGAAGATGGGCATTGTTTCCGGGATGGGGTGGTAAACCTTTGTAAGACGTCAAAATTAAATAACAATCAATCTTTTCAGTTACAAAGTGGAAGTTTTGAAACATTAATAAAGTTAAGCAACGAAGGTCTGGGAATGACTCTGTTACCGTATTTGCATACACTGGATATGGAAGGTAAAGAGAATTTAAAGCACTTTAAAAAACCATTACCCTCGCGCGAAGTTAGTTTACTATATAGTACCAGTGAACTAAAACTTCAAATTATAAATGCATTATACGACACCATAGCAGGGGTAGTAAGAGGAGCCATTACTTTTCAGGACATCGAAATTATAAGTCCCACTAAAAAAAACCCTGCAAAGTAGCAGGGTTTTCTTTTAGGGATTTAAGTATATTAAACATTGATTTAGTTGAGGATTCTGTTTTATAAGTGCATCTACCCATAATTTAAGTTCCTCAATTTCGTAAGGAAGTAATCGCTCCATCGCCTTTTTCAACTCTTTACAGAATAAGTTTACATCAAAACTAACTTTTTTTAAAACAGCTTTGGTGTAGTCATACATTGCTCTAGCCATAGTAAAATTCGGTATTAATTAGGTTAGGTAGTATTTTTCTATAAGCAAATTATTTTTATGATTTAAACTGCTTCAAGATATAAAAAATCTTTTAAAAAAATAAGCTTGTTAATAAGTTATTATAGATTAAAACCTGTTATCTCCGTCCAAAAGATCACCTAAGCCACCTAGTATACTACCTTCTCCTTTATCCTTGCCCCCTCCCTGAGGCGCAGATGCCCAGACTCTTTTAGCCAGCCTGCTAAATGGAAGTGATTGCACAAACACAGTTCCAGGACCGGTTAATGTTGCAAAAAACAGCCCTTCTCCCCCAAAAAGTGTGTTTTTAATACCTCCCACAAACTCAATATCGTAGGTAACGGTGTGGTCAAAACCAATAATACAGCCTGTATCTATTTTTAATTTTTCACCAGGAGCCAATTCTTTAGTAGCTGTAGTACCTCCGGCGTGTACAAATGCCATGCCGTCCCCTTCAAGTTTTTGCATGATAAAACCTTCACCACCAAAAAGGCCACGTCCCAGTTTTCTTGAAAACTCAATTCCAATACTAACGCCTTTAGCTGCACATAAAAAAGCGTCTTTCTGACATATAAACTTATTTCCAAAACGTGTTAGGTCTATTGGAATAATTTTTCCTGGATATGGCGACGCAAAATTCACCTGTTTTTTTCCAACAGCTACATTATAGAAAGCTGTCATAAACAGGCTTTCCCCAGTGAGTAAACGCTTACCGGCACCAAAAATTTTCCCCATAAAGCCTTTGTCATTGGCAGAGCCATCTCCAAAGATGGTTTCCATTTTTATGCCATCGTCCATCATCATAAAGCTTCCGGCCTCGGCTATAACGCCTTCATTAGGATCCAGTTCAATTTCTACGTATTGCATTTCTTCGCCGTAGATTTTGTAATCTATTTCGTGTGCATTCATTATTTTGTGTTTAAGAATTTAATAGCTTGCTTTTGGTTTTGCTATGTATGAGTTGAAGAGATTAAAGGAATGTTACAATTTGCAGCCAAAAATTAATACTGTATAAATTTTCAAAAAAACACATCTCTTTACAAAAAAATTAAAGTGTAGTCAATTTACAATACCAAATGTATAGCATGCCATTTAAATTCCCCTGCGTTCTTTTTCACGTTTAAGCAAGGTAAGTTCGCGGCTGGTTTGTCCGGCAACAGAGGTGTTTTCTTCGGCACGTCTAATTAGATAGGGCATTACATCCTTTACAGGACCAAAAGGGATATATTTTGCTACATTAAAACCAGCTTCGGCAAGGTTATAGCTTATGTGATCACTCATGCCGTATAATTGGCCAAACCAAATACGGGAGTCGTTTTTCATTAACCCCTTTGCATCAATAATTTCCATAGCCAGATAGTTGCTGTTTTCATTATGCGTCCCTAAAAAGAGTGAAATGTCCTGAAGGTTGTCCAGGATATATTGCATTACCGCATTAAAATGATCGTCGGTTGCTAGTTTGCTGGCACATATAGGTGTTGGATAGCCTTTTTCTTCGGCGCGATCGTTTTCTTTCTCCATATAAGCACCACGCACTACCTTAAAGCCTAATTTATACCCTCCTTCTTTGGCTCGTTTATGAGCATTTTTTAAATAATCCAGTCTATCCCAGCGATAGCATTGTAGGGTGTTAAAAACAATAGGGGTTTCCGTATTGTATTTTTGCATCATAGCTTCGCACAGCTCGTCTGCGGCATCCTGCATCCAGGATTCTTCACCATCTATCAATAACGAAATGGAACAGTAATGTGCGATTTTGCATACAGTATCGTACCTTTCCTGTATGCGCTGCCAGCGTTTTTCTTCCAATTCGGTAAGCGGTTGTTTTGCTGAAACTTTCTCCCAGATTTTAAAGCGTCCCAAGCCCGTAGGTTTAAAAACTGAAAATGGCATTGCTTCTTTATGTTCCGCAAACTTTGTTAACTCGATTACCTTTGCTAATGTAGCATCAAACTGGGCATCTTCTTCTTTTCCTTCTACCGAAAAATCTAATACAGAGTGCATTCCAACTTCATGCAAGCTATCTACCACCGGCATACAATCTTGTTCGTTTATTCCCCCGCAAAAATGATCGAAAACCGTTGAACGAATTAACCCTTCCACAGGCAAATGCAAGTTAAGGGCTAGTTTTGTTGCAGCAGTACCAATACGTACCAAAGGCTCATTGGCAATCATTTTAAAAAGAAAATAAGCGCGTTCTAATTGCGAATCTGTCTTTAACTTAAAAGCAGTTTCGGTATTATTGAAAATAGGATTTCTGGTCATATTTGGAGAAAAATATGCGCAAATATAAGTAGATTTACCCACGCAAGAACATTCACAAATCAAACTTAATAAAGGCTCCCATAAAACGTATGAAAAAAATAAAAAAAGAAAGCGGATCGGTTTTTTGTGGCACTCAGGCCTGGGATGTTTTCCGAGAAATTTTAGAACAGAAAAAACCTTCAAAAATTGTACTTTTAGTAGATAACAATACCAAAAAATATTGTTTGCCGTATTTTAAAAGTCAGTTTCCGGCTACATTGGCATACCAAATTATTACCATCCCTGCAGGAGAAACTCACAAAACTATTACAACCTGCACTCATGTTTGGCAACAGTTAAGCGATTTGGAAACAGATAGAAATAGTTTACTCATAAATCTTGGCGGAGGCGTTGTAACCGATTTGGGTGGATTTGTAGCCAGTACGTTTAAGCGGGGAATTAATTTTATAAACATCCCTACCTCACTATTGGCCATGGTAGATGCCTCGGTTGGTGGTAAAAATGGAGTAGATCTGGGACATTTAAAAAATCAGATAGGTGTCATTCAAAATCCTATAGCTGTTTTTGTTTTTATAGATTTTTTAAAAACCCTGCCAGAGGCCGAAGTTAAGTCTGGTTTTGCTGAAATGCTAAAACACGGGCTCATTGCTTCGGAAGACTACTGGAATGCATTACAGAATTTTGATGTTTCACACACCACTTCAGCCGAAAAATACATCTGGGAATCTATAGAAATTAAAAACGGTATAGTTACAAAAGACCCCACCGAAAAGAACCTTCGAAAAACACTGAACTACGGACATACATTGGGGCATGCTATAGAATCCTATTGTCTTGAAAACCCAAAAAAAGAACCGCTTTTACACGGAGAAGCTGTTGCAATTGGAATGCTTTTGGCTACCTATCTTTCGGCTGAACTAAAAGGATTTCCAAAGGAAAAATTAAACAACATTACCCAAACCTTACTTACACTGTATAAAAAATATAATTTTACCGAAAAAGATATTGAAGCCATCATTCAGCTTTTAAAATTTGACAAGAAAAACACCCATGGAAACGTAAATTTTGTCCTTCTTGAAGACTTTAATCGCTACGCTATAGACCAACAAGTGGATAATAACCTGATACGTAGCGCATTTAAATTTTATAAAAATTTCAAAAATTAATTTTGAGTTACTGGTAAGTGTTTTACATTTACCCAAACGAAATAACAAATCATCAAACTTTTATAATGAAACGCGTAATTGTAGATTTTAGAAAACTAACCCCGGAAATACTCTCGATGCTGGTAGATAAATATCCTTATGGATATGATGACGATCACATCATTAAGTTTAAAAATGCCCAGAATGAAACTGTAGAAGCTGTTGAAGTTCGTACAGACGACACTATTTATTTAGTTAAGGTAAGTACTAAACTTGAAAACAGTATGGCCGCATTTGAAGAGGACGATTACGACAATGACGATTACCAGGAAGCTATTGTAGACCTGGATGCTAAAAAGCATCTGGACGAAGAAGAATAGTCTGTACATTTTTTAACTTCCAACTGTATATAAAAAAAGAGGCTCCACAATGAGCCTCTTTTTTTATAGTACACCGTTTTATTAGGCGTGTTGTTCTTTATGTTTACCTTCTTTAATTTCTTCAATTAATTTTGAATTAAATGCGGGCAAATCGTCAGGATTTCTACTGGTTACAAACCCTGAATCTACTACAACCTCTTCATCTACCCAATTAGCACCTGCATTAATCAGGTCGTCTTTAATAGACTCGAAAGATGTCATTTTTCTACCTTTTACTACATCGGCCGAAATTAAGGTCCACGGGGCGTGGCAAATTGCGGCAACAGGCTTTTCCTGCTTAAAAAAGTCGCGTATAAATAAAAGGGCATCTTCGTTTCTTCTTAACTTATCTGGGTTAATAACTCCGCCCGGAAGTACCAGAGCATTGTAATCTTTTGCAGAAACCGAATCTAAGGTTTTATCTACCAGGTAATCGTTAGACCAGTTTCCGTCGCTCCATGATTTTATGGTACCCGACTTTTCACTCACTATCTCTACGGTAAAACCTTCTGCTTCCATAGCTTTCTTAGGTGACGTTAATTCACTTTCTTCAAATCCGTTTGTTGCAACTATTGCTATTTTCTTTTCCATAATCTTTCTATCTGTTTTAATTACTAATTTATTTATAACAATATACGTCGCAACCCACCCAAAGCCAAGGATTGCGTATTAAGCTTATACTAAAGTTTGTTAATGTTTTACGAAGAAGAGTTATTGGCTAATTCCTTTGCATTTTTTTTCTCCTCTTCAATTTTCTTTTTATAGTTCCGAAGTGCTACCAGTTCCTTTTGGTAAGAGAAGGTTGCGTTGGAGGTAGGCTCCACTTTTATTCCTTTTAACAATGCCCAGTTTACGGTAAACTCGGCACCAAAAAACAAAATAAGACAGGTATAATACACCCATAATAAGATTAAAACAACGCTACCTGCCGCACCGTACACCGACCCGGGGTCCGCTTGACTAAAATAGAATCCTAATACATATTTCCCCACCAGAAACAACAAGGAAGTCACCAGGGCACCAAGTAAGGTAGTTTTCCATTTTATATGAACATCTGGCAACACTTTAAATATCGTGGCGAATAAAGAAAGTATAAAAATTTCAGTTACAATAAAATTTAGTATTTCAACAACTACAGAAGAAAGCTTTGTATAATAGGTTGCTATTAATTCACTAAACAGTGAAACTATAGCCGAAAGAAATAAAGAAATAAGTAATAAAAAACCAATAGCTATAATTACCCCAAAAGAAGTTGCACGTCTTTTTAAAGTATTTATAATAGTTACTTTTTTTGAACGGACACTCCAAATTGTATTTAATGTTCTTTGAAGCTGATAAAAAACCCCCGTGGCTCCAAAAATCAACATTCCCACTCCAATGATGACAGTAAGGGTCGAACTGTTTTCCAGTGCCGCATTGGCAATCATTTCTTCAATAGCCGAAGCACTGTCCTTCCCTATTAACCCGCCAACTTCGGCTGTAATTTTTCCTTGTACTGCCTCGGGCCCTAAAAAAACACCCGCCACATATACTGTAATCATTAATAAGGAGGGAAGAGAAAATAGCGCATAATATGCTACAATAGCACTTTGCGCCCAGGGATCGTTTTTATCCCAGCTTAGATACGTTTTTTTAAGAAGTGTAAAGATTTGCATTTATAAATAGCGTTCCTGTAGTATGGCCGTATGATGTTTTTCATGACCACAAATAATATAGCCCGCAGCTCTTACAGAAAGCGGAAAATTACTTGCAACCCCCATTTGCTGTAACATTTCTTCAGAAAAGGAAGTAAACAATACAACACTGGAAGTTCGCACAGCTATGTATTCTTCCAATAAATCCTCCATGCTCCTTTTATTAGCATTGGAGTTTAAGGCAAATTCATCCTGATCAAAACCTTTTAGCTCTACCTGGGTTGCCCGGGCAAAAAAAAGCGCCCGGTACGCAAAAACACGTTCGGTATCTATTAAATGCAGTAATATTTCTTTGGGAGTCCATTTGCCTTCTGCATACTGGTATTCCTCCTTTTCTTTAGGGATGGCTTCAAAAAAAGCATGAGTTTCCAACATGCCTTCAGCCAAACCTTGCAGTAAAGATTTGCCAAGGGCTTTGTTTACATAGCCCTTATAATAATTATTGAATTCTTTATCTGAAATTTGTTTGGGTTGCATTACTGAAATTTTAATATCCCGAAGATACTAAATTTCAGCAGTACTTGAGCGCGGAAGGTGCTATCCGTCAATAAAGGTTTTTAAAACGCCTACTACATAATCTACCTCCTCTTTCGTATTAAAACTTGAAAAAGAAAATCGAATAGAGGGTTTTTTCATATCCTCTTCGGAAAGTATTTCGGTTAACACATGCGACCCTTTAGAGCTTCCACTTTGACAGGCACTACCTTTGGAACAAGCAATCCCATGTAAATCGAGTTGAAACAGCAACATCATTGCTTTCTCTGACGGGATGGGTAGGCAAACATTCAATAAGGTATAGGTACTACGATCATTATCGTCGCAGGAACCGTTAAACTTTACTCCGGGAATTTCAGTTGTGAGTTGTTCTTTAAAATAATTTTTAAGATCGGTAATATAGGCGCGTTCCTTTTCAAGGTTTTGATAGGAAATTTTTAACGCTTCGGCCATACCGGCAATGGCATATACTGCTTCGGTACCTGCACGGAGTCCTCTTTCCTGAGCCCCGCCAAAAATAAGGGGCTTTAAGCCTGTGTTTTTACGCACAAAAGCAAAACCAGCACCTTTAGGACCGTGAAATTTATGTGCTGCAACGGCTGCAAAATGTACCGGGACTTCAGCAAAATCTACTTCATAATGCCCCACAGATTGTACAGTATCGCTATGAAAAAGCGCTCCGTATTTTTCACAAAGCTGGGCTGTTTTTTTTATATCCAGAACATTACCAACCTCATTGTTAACGTGCATTAAACTTACCAGGGTTTTATGTGTAGTGTTGCTAAGCAATTGTGCTAGATGTTCATAATCTACCTGTCCACATTCGTCCAGTTGCACATAATCTACTGTAATATTGTGCTTTTCCTTCATCTCATTAATAGCATAAAGTACAGCGTGGTGTTCAATTTTGCTTGAAATAATTCGGGTCACGCCACAATCACGCACACAGCTATTTATAATAAGGTTATCGGCTTCGGTACCACCAGATGTAAAAATAATTTCGGCTGCTGTAACATTTAAGTGTTTGGCAATTTCTTTACGGGCATTTTCCAGTAAGGACTTTGCCGATCTCCCATAAGCATGGGTAGATGAGGGGTTGCCGTATTCTGTTTTTAATACTTCAGAAATACAACGAATTACCTCACTTCGTAATTGGGTTGTAGCAGCGCTGTCGAAATATACTTTTTTCATATGGATTTAATAATCTTTATATAGAAACGTATAACCCCTAATTAATGTACCCTGATTGTATTAAATTTGTGTATAGGAATTATAACACGAGCAAAAATACATTTTTATATAAAATTAAGTAATGCTAAATTGCAAAGAATTATGTTACTTTACCCTAGTAAACTACTATGCTTATGAAGAATTTACGTGCTTTTGTACTACTGGCAATTCTGGTTAGTTCATGTGACGATGGAGATGTGCTGGTAACCAGTTTTAACTTTGAGGATGCCAGCCTACAATTTTGTGAAGGTGCCAGTAGTTTGGTGTTTTTTAAAATTAATACTGAAAGCAATGAAAGCCTTTCCCTTCAAATAAATGCAGAAGATGCTGTTTTTGCTGAAACTGATTCGTTACAATTTGCATTGGATGGAACTACTACCTTTTTAAACTACAGAACCTATAACACAGCTCCCGATGCTGGATATTTTTGCAACAGCATTCCACCAACCTCTCCTACCGTGCTACAGGATTATTTTGCACCAGATGGCACTGCCACCTTACTGGTAACTGCTGTATTTAACGACAACGATAATATAGAGGAAGATATAGAAAGTACCCTGGACACAGATATGGACGGGTTATTAGACTACTACGATTTTGATGATGATGGAGACAACGTACCTACTGCCCAAGAAATTGGAGGCGATCCCAATAACCCGATAGACACAGATGGAGATGGTACACCAAATTACCTGGACAAAGATGACGATGGTGATGGCGTACCAACAAGAAACGAAGCTACCAAAGATGATCCAAATCCACAGAATAATATTACAGATCCTGCTGTTGGTGCCGATTACCTAAACCCTGAAATTGAAGTAGAAACTCCTATTGAATTTTATATTGAACACTCCTATGATTTTGTTAGTAGCGTAGTGCTGTTTGTTAACAATGCTGTGTTTTCTAATGGAGAAGAAGAAATAACACAAGAAAGTCTGGACTTTGGAAACATTACTAATTTCGCAACAGGAACCACCTTAATTACACCAGCTTTCCCTACGATGTAGTATTTTGCACAATATACACCTCGGTAGCACCGGAGCCATATTTTCTGGGATCTGCTTCATAAAATTTTACAGCATCGTAACGTCTAAAAAGGTATTCCAGCTCCGTTTTTAGAACCCCTTCCCCGACCCCGTGGATAAAAATAACTTTCGGAATGCGTTTTTTAATAGCAAAATCCAATTGCCGTTTTGCCGTATCTAATTGTATGGTTAACATATCGTAATTAGAAAGATGTCTTGCCCCGGTTAATTTATGAATGTGCAGATCTACCTCCATTGGAGGAATGTTCCGCTCTTTTGGCTTTATAGTTCTCTTTTTCTTTTTAGGCTTAATTTCGTTTTCTGAAAGAAGCGCGGCCATGTTATTTGTAGCTACATTTTTCTTTAAAAATGTGCCTTCAACAATTAACTCATTCTTCTGAAATGTCATTGGGAAACCATCGGCTGTTTCCACAAAAACTTCATTTCCTTCAATAGAAATTACAACCCCGGATATGGGTTCATCAATAGCAGAAACTGTATCACCTTTTTTCATATAAAAAAGCAAAAATAAACTATAAATTGAAAATTACATTAACAAACGCTAACACATTTATACTTAAAACTTTATAAAACTTGCCTGAATATTATGTTAGTAATAAAATTATTTTTAAATTTAACGCGGAAAAGTAACGCTTTCCCCCAAAGCGTTGCTATAAAAAACCAACTTATGAAACACCTACTACTTATCCCAGCTACACTGCTTGTTTCGGCTATGTCGATGGCTCAATTATATGTTGCGCCCAATACCAGTGGTACCCCGTCAGACTCTTACATTTACGTGAATGATCAGGTTCTTTTTGTCGAAGATGAAATAGAACTAGTTGAAAACACGGTAGATCCTACTACCCAGGCTAGTATATATTTGAGAAATGGTTCTCAATTAATACAAGGAGAAAGCAACGGAGCCAATG
>PANU01000025.1 GCA_002707745.1 Flavobacteriaceae bacterium | reverse complement strand
TTTACTTCTTCTGCTGTTACTGCTTCTTCTTTTGAGCAGGAAGCCATGGTTACTAATAGTACCATAGCCAGTAGGCTAGTTTTAATAAGTCTCATAATTCGGGGGACATCAAATTTGGGGCATGATGTTGGAGTAAATGTATAAAAAAAATCATACAAAAATGCACTTAAACGAATTTATAGTGCATTTCATCGATGTTTTTGATATTTTTATACTATATTTCCTACAGTCAAAACCCTGCTCATCCCTTTGAGTATAGGAATTTGTAGTATATTTAGTTTTTAATAAAAAAATATTACACATGAACCGAATTTTAACACTTTTAATCGGAGTTATTGTGCTTTTTAGCTGTGAAAATGTTAAAGAATCCACCGATAAAACGTCAATCTCTGATACGAGCTCTGAAAAAATCGATGAAACGCAACCTAATTTTGGAATTGTAATTCATGGAGGTGCCGGCACAATTTTAAAGGAAAACATGACCGACTCTTTGGAAAAAGCCTATACAATGAAACTGGAAGAGGCCATTCGCATTGGGCACGAAATTCTAAAAAATGGAGGAACTGCCATGGAAGCTGTAACCAAAACCATTACTATTATGGAAGACTCACCCCTGTTTAATGCAGGGAAAGGGGCTGTGTTTACTCATGAAGAAACCAACGAGTTAGATGCCTCTGTAATGGATGGCGCTACCTTAAATGCTGGCGCCGTAGCGGGTGTTACTCACATAAAAAACCCCATAGATTTAGCTTTGGAGGTAATGAACAACTCTCCACACGTGCTTCTGGCAGGAAAAGGAGCCGAAACCTTTGCAAGCGAAAGAGGATTTAAAATGATGCATCCCTCTTATTTTTATACTGAAAACAGGTTTCAGTCGTTGCAAAACGTGAAACAAAAGGAATCCAATTCTGTTTCTTCTTCGGTTTCAGATTCCAATACAAGTGCATACGATCCATATCTTAAAAATTCAAAATTTGGAACCGTGGGGTGCGCAGCTCTGGACAAAAATGGAAATCTTGCTGCCGGTACTTCTACAGGTGGGATGACTAACAAACGGTGGAACCGGATTGGTGATGCACCTATAATTGGAGCCGGAACTTATGCCAATAATGCCACCTGTGCAGTATCTTCAACAGGATGGGGTGAATATTTTATCCGTGCTATGGTGGCGCATGATATTTCAGCTATGATGGAATACAAAGGGGTGTCACTGGAAGAAGCCGCTGTAGAGGTAATACAAACCAAAGTTCCGGATTTAGGGGGTAACGGCGGAATTGTAGCCATAGATAAGGACGGAAATGTCTCTATGGAGTTTAATACTGCCGGAATGTACCGCGCACATATGAATGCTGAAGGCAAATTAGTAATTGGAATTTATAAAGAAAACTTCGATACATTCAATAATAAAATCGGGGATAATGAGCAACCTTAACACTTTCAATTTATTATAACACCTGCAATTGTATGGTCTATTCGCTTTTTAGCAAGCTTAAACAAGCACCAATATCTTTATACCTGGTCTATGTATTGGTATATATTCCGTGGGGTTTTGGCATGAATGCTTTTGGCACGTGGGCCGAAATCGCAAAATTTGATGCTTGGTGGCAGGTGCTTACGTGTTACGGCTTATACATGATTCCTATATCAATCTTACTGAAGGGTAAACCTTTTTTAGAACAATATGCCTACGGCTTGATTGCTATGGGATTGCTGGAATTTGGAGGGTATTACTTTGAAACCTCCTACGTATACCCCAATAATATTGTGGAAGAAACCTTTAATATCCGAAATTTTGCACTTGCCATGGCGCTGTTTTTCGCTTTTTACTTTCCCATGGGGAATTGGGTTGTGGGTAAATTACATTCGTTGTTTTTTCAAAAACGCAACCATTCTTAACGTACACACTCATATAAACATACTAACTCGGTTTTACTAAAAACCTCGCTCCTTTTGCAATTGTTCGTATGCTTGCTGAACCATTCTAAACTTTTCTTCGGCACCTTTTTGATAAGCTTCGTCCATATGTTGTAGCTTATCCGGGTGGTATTTTTTTGCCATGGTTCTATAGGCTTTTTTAACTTCAGCATCTGTAGCAGAGCGATCTATTTCCAGGATTTTATATGCGCTGTCCGGGTTTTTAAAGAACATCGCTTTAATACTTTCAAAATCCTGTAGTTGTATAGCAAGATAGCGGGCTATGTTATTTATTTCTACAACTTCGGCCTGAGTTACATGGCCATCTGCATTAGCAATGCTAAACAAAAAGTGAAGAATTTGCAATCTGGATTCATAGCGGGTTCGGCTTCTGAGCAATGCACATATTTTTGCCGAATTTATTTCCCTGCTTTTAATCACTTCATTAAACACCTTAAATGTTGCGTTGGCGCGTTCTTTTCCATAGGCCTGCACAAAATACTGGCGCACATAATCCAATTCCTTTTGGTTTACAACGCCATCGGCCTTAATAACAAGCGAAGCTAAAGAGAGCAAGTTTAGTTCAAAGTCGGCAGGAGAGACATTTTCACTTCTTTGTTGCTGAAATACTTGTTGGAATCCGCCACCAGATTTTTGTTTTCCACCTATTACATTATCCAGTAAGCTTCCTAATATAAAACCAATAATAGCACCTGGAAATCTAAAAAATGTATAGCCTAAAATAGCCAACAACCAACGAATCATCTACTTGTCTGTATGCGTTTATAAGAAGTGCAAATATAAGTAATGCTTTTCTGGTGTTTAGTATGAACACAGATTTAAAAATTCTCAAATTCTAGCACCAAATTTCAAAAACAGGCACTTGAAATTTGGGATTTGACTGTTTTGTGATATGTAAGCGTAGTGAATTTCGTATCTTTGTATCTCAAATTTAATGACTTAAAAGAAACGATTATGTATCCAGCAGAACTAGTAAAACCAATGCGTGAAGACCTAACCAGCATAGGCTTTAGCGAATTATATACAGAACAAGATGTAGCCAACGCCCTTGCAAAAGAAGGAACAACGTTGGTAGTTGTAAATTCCGTTTGTGGCTGTGCAGCTGCAAATGCACGTCCGGGAGCCCGTATGAGCTTACAGAATACAAAAACTCCAGATCACCTGGTAACTGTTTTTGCAGGGGTTGACCGTGAAGCAGTAGATGCTGCCAGAGCACAAATGGTACCTTTCCCGCCAAGCTCACCTTCTATGGCATTGTTTAAAGATGGCGAATTAGTACATATGCTGGAGCGCCATCACATTGAAGGACGCCCGGCCGATATGATTTCGGAAAATTTAAAAGGAGCTTATAACGAATTTTGTTAACTTCTACGGTGCTCAGTTAAGTTGAGCAACCTAATTTATATTTAAAAATAAAAATCCATCGCGTTCGAAACAGAGTCGAAGACACGGTGGATTTTTTTATTTTTGCTGTGTATGAAATTCCTTGCTAAAATAATAAGTTACCCCTTTTCAGTTATTTTTTATTTGGTATTTGGCGTTACTATTGTTTTGTTTCACCCCTTACAGTGGGTTGCCTTTAATTGGTTTGGATACAATGCCCACAAAAAAATAGTGGATGCCCTACAATGGTTTTTAATGCGATGTTTAAACATTTTAGGAACACGGTTTACGGTGGACCTTCCAAAAAACTTACCTGTAAATCACCCGGTAATTATTGCTTCCAACCATCAAAGTATGTGGGATATCCCGCCTTTGATCTGGTTTTTGAGGAAATTGCACGTTAAATTTATTTCCAAAATTGAATTGGGCAAAGGAATCCCTTCTATTTCTTATAATCTTCGGAAAGGCGGTTCGGTTTTGATAGACCGCAAAAACCCCGAGCAGGCTACTGCTCAAATTAAAAATATGGCGCATTATATTTCTGAAAATAATCGTGCCGTGGTTATCTTTCCTGAAGGCACCCGCAGTCGTGACGGACACCCGAAACCTTTTAAAACTAAAGGATTAACCATACTTTTTGAAAACGCTCCAGAGGCTTATGTACTTCCGGTAAGTATGAGCAATTCATGGAAATTGCAACGCTATGGCATGTTCCCCATGCCGCTTGGAGTTCATTTTAAGATGAAAGTTCATGAACCCGTTAAAGTTTCAGCATACAAACCAGAAGCGCTTATTTCGTTGGTAGAACAAACGGTTCTTAAAGATATAGTTCATGACTAGTGCGGAAGAAAATATACTCATTGAAAAAACCGTTGCTTTTGTAAAAAAAGAACTAAAGGATGCCGAAGGTGGTCATGATTGGTTTCATATTGAGCGTGTCTATAAAAATGCCAAATTGATTGCTGAAGGAGAAAACAACCTGAATAATTTGGTGGTAAAATTGGCTGCTTTGCTCCACGACATCGCCGATTCTAAATTTTACGGAGGCGATGCTAATATAGGTCCTAAAAAAGCTGACGAATTTTTAAAAACCCAGCAAATTTCCGAAGCAGATTGATACCATATTGTTGCTATAATTGCCAATGTTTCTTTTAAAGGCGGAAATGCCACACAAAAATTTCATTCTAAAGAACTGGAAGTAGTTCAGGACGCGGATAGACTGGATGCTATAGGAGCCATTGGTATTGCCCGCACCTTTAATTATGGTGGGTTTAAAAACAGAAAGTTATTCGACCCTGGAGTGAAACCTCAACTCCAGATGACGCCAGCTGAATACAAAGCTTCCACGGCGCCTACTATCAATCATTTTTATGAGAAGTTACTGTTGCTGAGAGATAAAATGAACACCAAAACAGGCAAAGAAATTGCGCAGGAACGCCATAATTTTATGGAGCAATTTCTCGAGCAATTTTTTGCCGAGTGGAGTGGTGAGCGATAATGATCGCTTCGGTTTTAATGAAAAATAAAATTATCTAAGGTTACTTTTTCAGTATACCTGGATAGGTTAATCACCTTTACTTCTTTGGTTTCGGTTGGGAGACCATAATTTCTGTATAGGGTATATTTTAAGTAGGTTGGATTTTTTTGAGGTTCTTCCTCCAATGCTCTAATATTTACGCGCCAATTGCCTTTGGATTTTTCATCTACGACATATTCTTTCATAGCATAGCCTTGCGTTACTTCCTCTTTCAATAAGTCGGTGTTATCAAACTTTGTATGATTCCAGATAAAAAATTTGCTGTCCGGGTTTACAAATTGAGCTTCAAAATCTGTGGAGGGGTTGTTCCACTGTAATACAATACGAATGTCCTGCTTTAATTTTGCCGAAAGAAAATCGTTTGGCAGGGTTTGAAATGGTACTTTACTCTTGTGAAAAGCTAATAAATGCCTTAGTTCATTAATGGTAATATCCTGAATACCGCTACAGTCTACATTGGGTATTTTATTGAAAATAATTTGGTAATACAGTGCAAATGCAGTTTCATAATCGCCTGCAGCTTCACTAGCCATAGCCAGGTCAAGATAGGACTGAGATTCGCCTGGGCGTAATGCCACAACACGCTTATAAACACTTAAGGCTTTTAGAAATTCTTTACGTTCATCAAGCTTGTACGCATAGGTGCGCAATGCCTTGGTATTATTTGTTGCCTCTCTTGCAATATTGGAAAGCACTTTAAAGGAATAATCCTCATCCCATTTCAAAAAATAATCTGATACCGATACGTAATACGGAATTTCATTGTAATTCCCCGTAGTCATCTGGCTTTCATAAATATTTTTTGCTTCCTCAAAAGTAGTGGCTTTGTTGAGGGCAAGAAGGTAAGATTCTGTAATTGGTACATTTTCTACCGTTAAAACCGTGTCGGTATATTCGTTTCCTTTTACTAAAAGTGAAGCTTGTTTTTGAGCCACAGTAAGAGCATTGCCTTCTCCCAGTTGTGTGTTTATAAGGATTGCCCCACCGGCACCTAATTGCCCATACCGCAACGTAGCATTTAAGGATTTTAATAGTGTTATACTTTCTATTTGGGTTGGGCTAATAGCATTTAAAATAGATTGATCGAATACGGCTCCGTCTAACACGACAATAGGATACACCAGATTTATACTTCGGTTTTTAGTGAAAAGTACTTTTTGTTCTTGTCCTGCCAGCCCAAAAATTTCGATGCCTGGCATTTGTCGTATTACATCAAAGACATTGGTGTAGGATTGGTTTATTTGTTCTGCTGTTAATTTTTGACCCGTACTATATCCTAACGCATCCCTGTTTTGTTTTCCATACGCCGTTTCTTCGGTTTTTTCTTTGTTCTCTTTTTTTGCTTTTATTACTACTTCGCCCAACAGCTCGCCGTCTGTCTCCAGCGTTATGGTCATTTTAGTTGCAGGTGTTGCAAAAACTTCTTTAGTTTCCATCCCAAAATAAGAAATCACCAACACCGAATTATCTTCAGTTTTAATGCTAAACTCGCCTTCGTTATTAGTAATCACTTCGTTAAATGTATTTTTAACGGTAACCAAGGCTCCTTGAATGGGACCATTTGCCGAAACAACCTTCCCTTTGGTTTCCTGAGACCAACTTAATGTAGTAACAAATAAGATGTTTAATAGTATAAAATATTTTACCATAGTATTTCCCCCTTTTAGATAAATTACAATTGAATAGACGCAAAAAGTGAAGAAATGTAACAAAAACATCATGTCAAATTTAATATGTCGCTACATCTTTTCATTTTTGTTTCATGATCCAAAAAAATAACCCAGAAACTACTTTTGATAGTAATATACTGGGTTATAAAAATTATGGTGTGTAATTATTTTAATACCGGAGTTACTGTATAACCAGCCGCTCTCAATAAATTAATAACACCTAGCTTACCTCCTAAATGTCCTGCTCCTACTCCATAAAAAACGGTTTGTTCTTTTGAGTATTCCCCCATTTTAGGAATCCAATTTTGGTTCCTGTTGTGCAGCATTCGCTCTAATTGTGCTTTATCTCCATTAAAAAAATCGTCCATATAGTCATACAAGCCATCTATGTTTTCGTTTTTATAAAGCGTGATCATTTCAGTAAACATATCCTTCATGATGGTCTCTTCTTTTAAGAGTTTAATAATATCATCTAACTGCTGCTCGTAAGGTTGTTCATCAAAAATACCCATTTGGAAAGCGACCGTTTCAAGACCTTTTACTTCCTTTTGTTGTTCTTTAGTCAATTTAATTAAGGATGCTTCGTAGCTAGCCATATCTTTCCCTAAATATCCCATCATTACCATAGTAGAAACGAGTAATGGCTTAAAAGTTTTAAAATTGTCGAGCCCCATCCCCATTTTTTCTTTTAAATACGTATCTATTAAGGTGTATTCTTCAGCATCCATAAATTCGGATAAAGTTTTACCGTCTGTAAGAGCAGACAACTGCATCATTTCAGTTTGCATTTTTGGGTCGTCCATATCCAGCTCCAATACCAGTATTTCAGAATTCTGCAAGGCATTTGTAACCTTGCCTTTTAATTCAAAATCTTTTTTAGGAAGCATGTGGAATGTACCAAATACATAGGAAGTTTTAATGCCATTACCTTCTACCTTCCATAAAAGACTGTTCTCATTTTGTTGTGCAAAAGCCGTTAGAAAGCTACATACCAGTGCAGCTAGCATAAAAATGTTTTTTAGATTTTTCATAATTTGAATATTTAAATGTTTATTGTAAATTTTTGTTGTTACAGCCAAGAGAGGATTATGGCTATGGTTAGTTCTACGATTGTTGTCATGATGTTAAGTTTAAAAGATTAAGATTACCAGGAGATAAATGGCGATGCCTATAACTACTCCTATTCCAAATTCTATAAATTGAATACGCTGTGTGGTGTTGCTTTTCATACGTTTTATTGTTTAATGTTTTTTGAAATCTGAAGAGCAAGCACATAATAAATTAATACGATTGTTACCGCAAACCAAAACCGGATAGAAGTTATGTTTATGGCTCCTTTTGAGATATACTCCGTTAAGATTTCTGTTCCTGCTGTAAAAAGTCCCATTGTAAAAAGGGCCAATTTTATTTGCCTGTGTTCGCTGCTTTTTATGCTTGTATTTTTCATACTGCTGTGTAATTATTGGTTATAATAGGTTCCCGTTTTTAATCTTTACAGTTTCATTTTTGTTGGCAGATTGAAATGTAAATTCAATAAGATCTATTGTTTTATACCCTGCTACGGTATTTTTTAAATGTTTGTTTATTCTGGCTGCTTCTTCAGTTGCAGTTCCATCGTAATCACAATTTTTGAGCACATAAGAAATCTTTTGATTCGTGAGCCCATCTTCTTTACTAAAATGGAGCCCGTGAGCCGAAACATCAAATTGCACTTGTTGACACTGGCACGTATTATTAAGTGCCTTTTCAATTTTACCCGTTACCCCGGTATGTAATTTTATACCCGTATACATTCCAAATCCAAAGGGAATGGAGATGAATGCTACAAGAGCAATTACAAACGTGATGATGGCTATTTTTGCAATTTTGTTAGTTTGTGTTCTCATAAGTAGTTCGTTTTTTGATTCCCGCTTGTTTCGGGGTTGTGATTGTTTGATGAGACAAATGTGCAATACAAAACACCTATATAAAAGAGAAGCCTCCCTATTTTTAGCAAATTAGGGAGGCTACAAAAAGTTGTCGCACGTTGTATTTAAAGGGATCGCTTGTTTTTACTGAAATTTTAAAATTTCAAAATAAGTGTGACCCGAAATTTATAAATTTAGGTTTGAACGGGGTATTTTTTACTTTTTTAGTGGTTTAAGCAGTATATAAGTTTTATATGTTTTAAAAAACACTGGTATATTTTATTGTAGTTAGTGCTGCCAAGTTGCTGTAAAATCTTTGACACGGGATACCATAAATTATTTAAGCAATATTCTTGATGTTCTTAATGTAAAAAGAAGGGTTTAACCCTGTGTCTTTTTTGAAATATTTAGTGAAGCTATCGGCACTTTTGTAGCCTAATTCTTCTGCAATGGATTGGATGGAATACGATCTAAACAGTACATCATTTTTAATACGCACAATAGCATAATTAATACGAAGGTCGTTAATGTAGGTATTGAAATTCTTCCCAAAGTGGGAGTTAATCACTTTTGAAAGATATGTGGTATTGGTTCCTATTTTCTTAGCTACATTGTAGGAGTTGCAATCCTGTTGTAAGAAATATTCTTTTAATTCCAACTTCTTTAATCCGTCGAGGATTTGCTGTTTGATTTCCTGGGGGACATCGGTAGTTTCCTTTTCTTCCAAATCTTCATCTTTGGTATCTATAATTTCTTCGGGAGATTGGGCGGCTTCAATTTTTGTTAGTAAGGCTTCAAATTTTGCTTCATTTTGTCTTTTGGTTCGGTAAAATTTCAGCAGAAAAAACAACAGCACCAAAATAACTATTGAAGCGCCTAAAAATACATAATTGAGATAGTTTTGACTCTGCTCCTTTTCGGCCTTAAGCGCGTCAAATTCTTTTTTAAATTGTTCCCTTTCGTCGGCAAGGAGTGCTTCCTTTGCACTGTCTTTTAGTTTTGTGTACTCATCTTGGGTGGTAAGGTATTTTTCATAATAATAGCTGGCTCGTTCAAAATCGCCTGTGTGTTTGTAAGCTTCGGCCAATTGCTCATAGTAATCGTTCATAAAACCTTCTTCAGCAGCGGTAACCTGATAATCGTCCAGTCCTTGTTGTAGAATTCTTTTGGCTTCTTCATAATTTTTGGCGCCCACCTCAACTTTACCTAAGTTATAGGCTTTGTTCAAAGCAACAATATCGTATGCACTTGGGCATATATTATACCCCTTTTGGTATTTGTTCCTGGCGGTTTTAAATTTTTTTTCTTCTAAAGCGATTTCAGCTTCTAATAAATAAAGAAGCCGTGCATTACAGGAATCAATTTCTTTGTTCAAAAACCCTTTTACTTTTTCAGCAAACAGCTTAGCCGAATCTAACTTTTTAGCCTTTATATAGGTTGTGCCTAAAGAACTGTAGGAGTACATTACTATGTAATTCTTGTCTTTTTGTGTAAATGAAGAATCCAAAGATTTTGCTTTATAATAAGCAAGGGTTCTTTTTCTTATGGCAATAGCTTTGTTTGAATCGCCACTCATATCCATGAGCACAGCAATTTTATTGAGTGCCCCTTCCCAGTACTCGTCATTACCATACGCTTCAGCCAATTCAAGAAGTTCATTATAATAGGCCATTTGCTCGTTTGCCGAAGAAACAATCATTTGTAAGTCTCCCAAAAAAACAAGTGCTCTTAGTTCAAGTTTTTTCAAATTGTGAGTTCTTGCAAAGGCTAATGTTTTTAAAGCCTGCTCGTTAGCGCTCTTATAATCCCTTTTGATAATAAAATGATACGCAATGGACTCCATCCCAAGCCACTCATTCTCTTTGTCACCTTCTTCTTGTGCTTTTAAAATATACGCTTTGGAAGCTGCCAATGACTTTTCGCTTTCTGTATAGCGATATACATTTATTGTATCCCGTATGGCATCAAAAGATAATGAGGCGAGTTCTTTTTCAGATTGAGCAGAAACCGTTACCACAGAAAAAAACCATATAAAAAGTAAAAAATAATACCGCATAACTCTTAGGTAGCTGAGTGATCTGATTTGTAACAAAAGCCAAAGGTACTATTTAAAATAAACGTGTCTGCGGATTTTTAAGCTGAAGATAATGCGAAACATCCAGAGGTTGTAATTTTTCGCCCGGAAGATATTTTCGTTTTGCCAGTGCCATCGTTTCTTTAATCTGAAGGGCAAATTCTCCCTCCCCGCGCATTCGGGTACCAAATCGGCTATCGTTTAAACTTCCTCCGTGACAATGGGCAATCTGGTTTAAAATCCGTTCGGCCCTGTCTGGAAGTGCTTTGTAAATCCAATCCCTAAAAATTTCGGCTATCTGACCGTTTAATCGAACCACAGTATAGGCAACATCTTTTGCTCCTAGTTCTGATACTTTCTTTACCAACGGTAGTATTTCGTGACTATTGAGCGACGGAATAATGGGCGCCATCATTACCCGCACCGGAATGTTGTTTTCGCTAAGTACCTCAACCACTTTTAGCCGTTGTTTTATACTTGCTGTTCGTGGTTCCAGGAGTCTCCTCGTTTTTTCTGAAAGCGATGTAATGGAAATATTAACCGAAACACAGTTTAACCGTGCCAGATCCTTTAAAATATCAAGGTCGCGCAATAGCAAACTGTTTTTGGTGATAATGCCGGTTGGATGTTTCCATTTCAGCATAACTTCCAGACACTTTCTTGTAATTTCAAGCTTTCTTTCTATAGGCTGGTAACAGTCTGTATTACCCGAAAATACAATGGGATGGCCTTCCCATGATTTTTTTGTGATGTGCTTTTCGAGTAATTGCGATGCTGTAGGTTTGTAGAGAATATTACGTTCAAAATCCAAGCCAGCTCCGTAGCCCCAATACTCATGACTATTACGGGCGTAGCAGTACACACAACCGTGTTCGCATCCCTGGTACGGATTGGCAGAAAAACCCATCCCCACATCGGGACTATGCACTTTGTTCACAAAGGTTTTAGGAAAAATTTTTAAGTATTTTGTTTGGTTTTTGTCGGCCAATTCCCCTTCAGAATCGCAATAGTTTAAGAAATCGTCCCGAAGCTCGTGGCTAAGTTCAAAAAACCGATTGTGGACACGCTTTTGCGCACCGCGACCTTTTTGATGTTGGGGGAGTTGAGACATACAAAACTTTAAAAAGAATAATCTCTTCAAAGTTATGTCCTTTTTGGATTATTTCCAAGTTAACTAGGATTTATTCCTGTTTTTATTATTTTCCTGGAAAATTAGCTTTCCGTTTCTGTAAAAATGCTTGTGTTCCTTCCTGGAAATCGGCCGTCCCGAAACATTTTCCAAATTGGGTAATTTCAGCTTCATAGCCATTTTCACCGTCTTCAAAACCAGCATTCACAGCTTCAATTGCAGCAGCTATGGCTACAGTAGAGTTTCCGGAAATTTTAGATGCAAGTTTTTGTGCAAGTGGGAGCAATTCTTCTGGTGTTGTTACGTGATTTACCAGACCGTATTGTAACGCCTGATTGGCATCTATCATTCCTGCGGTCATAATAAGTTCCATGGCGCGGCCCTTTCCTACCAATTGTGGCAAGCGTTGTGTCCCGCCGTAACCCGGAATTACGCCTAAAGATACTTCGGGTAGCCCCATTTTTGCATTATCACTCGCTATTCGAAAATGTGCTGCCATTGCCAGTTCCAGTCCGCCACCTAGGGCAAAACCATTAATGGCTGCAATAACTGGAGTAGAAAGATGGGCCACAAAATCGAACAGTTTTGCCTGGCCTTCGGCAGCCAGTTTTTCTCCCTGAGACACCGAGTAGTCTGCAAATTCACTTATGTCGGCTCCTGCAACAAAGGCTTTTTCGCCACTACCCGTAATAATAATGACTTTCGTTTTTTTGTTTTCATCGGCTTCCTTAAAGGCTTTGTGAAGTTCGGCAATAGTAGCCTGGTTTAAAGCATTAAGCTTTGAAGGCCTGTTAATAGTAATGGTTGTTATGTTGTTTTCTAAAGAAGAAAGAATGTTTTGGTGTGCCATTATTAAAGAATTTGTTGGGGTTTTTACATTTCAAAAATACTAAAAACAAGGGTAACAATAGGGTATGCAGCTACTGAATCTTAGTGCTGAATAGGGAAACAAACAGTAAACGTAGCGCCTTTATTTTCTTCGGAAGTAAAAGTAATTTCCCCTTTGTAGGTTTCCACTATATTTTTTACCATAGCCAGTCCAAGTCCCATTCCGCTGCTTTTAGTCGTAAACTTAGGTTCAAATATTTTGTCTTTATTTTCTTCTGGAATCCCTGTACCGTTATCGCTTACAGTGATGCAAACCGAAGCATTTTTCTTTTTAAAAACGTTTACTTCAATCGTTGGAGTATCTGGAGCTTTTTGTGCTATGGCATGGATACTGTTTTTTACAAGATTGGTTACAATACGGATAAGCTGCGTGCGATCTAATTTTGCAATGATCTCCTCTTTTTCAGCAAAAAAGTAAATATAGCTTTCATTAAAAATGTCCAGCGATAATTTAGTGATTTTTACTACGTCTAAAGTCTCGTCTTTTTGAGCAGGCATATCTGCATAGCTACTAAATGCAGAAGCTATACTACTCATCGTGTCTATTTGCTGAATAAGGGTGTTGCTATATTCGGCAATTTTTGCTTCAATGTTTGGGTCTTCGGCATCAAACTTACGCTGAAAGCTTTGCACAGTAAGACGCATAGGTGTTAATGGATTTTTAATCTCGTGGGCTACTTGTTTTGCCATCTCGCGCCATGCAGCCTCTCGTTCACTGGCGGCCAATTGCGCAGCACTGTTTTCCAGCTCGTCTATCATGCTATTATAGGCATTTACCAGGGTAGAAATTTCTTCGGTAGAGCCTTTTATTTCAATCCGTTTATTTCGTTTATTAAGGCGTGTTTCCGTAATTTTTTGACTTACGGTGTTGAGCGATCTGGTGATGTATTTAGAAAGGAAATACGCTAATGCAATAGCAATAAGCAGCATAAAAAAGTAGGTAATTCCCAGTCGCGTAAGACTTTCTTTAAGCTCTTTATTTATAAAACCATCGTCTTCAATATACGGTAAGTTTATGATTGCCAAAGGTTTAAAAGAAAGGTCTGTTAAGTACGTATACGAAGATTGGTATTCTTGTCCGTTTTCTTCAAACTCTACTACATATTGTTTGTCTGGAGATGCCCGCAGTGTGTCCAGGACTCCAAAAGGCATTTTTTGATGACTGGGGTCTTTTACAATTCTTGCCTGAGAAGATTTGAGCAAATTTCCGTCAAGGTCATAGAGAAAAATTTCTAAGCCGTGAATTTTTTTGATGTCATATATGGCATCCTTGTATATTAACGGAATTTGATCTGTATCCAATGCAAACGTAGTTTCCTCCAGCACCCAGTCTAAGTGTTTTCTAATATTAGCCTCTTTACGTTCCAGGCGTTCCCTATGGTAATCTTCGGCTTCTTCGCGGTATTGAAAAATAGTGACCATAGCAATTAAAACCGAAGCCAATAGAACGAGCAAAATCATCGAGAAGAATATACGGTTCCGTAAAGAGCTTTTGTAAAATGCCAAGGTTTATAAATTTTATGGGAAGATAATAACATTTCGACTACGCTCAATGTACTATCAGGATTTTGTGGTATTTGTTAGCAAATATTGAACCAAAGAAAATTAAATTCAAAAATTCAAAAACCAAATTCCAACTAAGATTATTTATTTTCCCGAATGCGTTTGTATATTCTAAATCCCAGCATCAACAAAATAGAAAAAATAAGGATTCCCAATGTACCATATATCCAATTCACTGCGTTTTTCAGGATAACCAGAAACACTACTGAAAAGAGGATTATGGTAGCGCCTTCATTAAAAACACGCATCCAGTTAGAACTGTATTTATACGTATCCTTTTGGTGTGCTTTAAAAATAAAGTGACACTTTATGTGGTAAATAATTAGTGCCACTACAAATCCCAATTTCACCTGCATCCACGCATCAGTAATCCAGAATGGACGCAATACCAGCAACCAGATTGCAAATACAATGGCTAAAATCATGGAAGGCCACGTAATAATGTACCACAACCTCTTAGTCATAATTTTATACTGGTCACTTAAAATTTCACGAGCTGGGCTTTCTTTATGCTGGGCTTCAATCTGGTATACAAACAACCGCACTATATAAAATAATCCCGCAAACCAAGTGATGACAAAGATTAAGTGAAGCGATTTTATATAGTTGTATTCCATAATGCAAATATAATACGACCCTTGGATACATTTTTTATAAAAGCTGGGCATTTATAAAAAGCACTCAAAAAACCTGAACTTCATTAAACTCATGAAGCGTTGTAAAATATACTACCAATTTCTGGTTGCTAAGTGATATTATTATTGCGCTGCCGACAAATTATATGAAAGGGTCGAACTGTGACTACTTATCTTCCACAATTAAATAATTTAACTGCTTGTTATTAAAGGCATCGTTAAATGCTTTAATTTCTTCTGAAACCAGCGTATCAAACTTTACCAGCTCGGCATTTACTTGTTGGGTTAGTTCATTTTTTACGGCGATGTCCTGTTGGGTAGGTGGAAAATCGTCCATGCTTACCAGACTGTTTAAATGCGCCAGCTTATTGGTTAATCTAATGGGAAAATTTAACGGGTCCTGGCCACTCTTATTTTGAGTTTGGTATAGTGCTTTTTCAATTTCTGAAAACTGCTCGCTTAAATTTTTTGCTTTTTCCACCAACTCTTTTACACCTTCATCGTCTTTGTATTGTTTCTGAAAAGCTGCCAGCTGCGCATTGATTTTCCTTATATTTTTAATAGAATTATGTGCTTTATCTACGGTTTTATTTACATCGGTTATAAAATCGAATTGTTTTTGCATTCCTGCCACATCGGTTTCGGCATTTTTATCGGGAACAATGTTGAAATTTTGCATAAGCGGGGTTTCGCCTTCAACCTCTAAAACCACTTTGTATTGTCCTGGCACTGCTTGCGGCGCATCGGTACTAGCCCACCACAATATCATTCCGTCCAGACGTTCGGCATCTTTACCGCGCATATTCCAGGTATGGTAATTGGCTCCTTGCTCTACTTTAAATTCTTTAATATTTTTTTCAGCATTCTTCTTTGTGCTGAATTTTTGAATGGTATCACCGCGACTGTTCAAATAACTTAGGCTTATTTTCTTTTCATCAGGATTTTTCAGATTAAAATAGGTCATCACACCACTGGGATGATTGGTGCCACTTGTTAAGGAACCGCTGCGGGAAGCACCGCCCATTCGGTAGGTGTCTTTCGGCTTAAATAAAAAGTTTTCTTTTGTATTTGCAGCTGCCAACTGATGAATAACGCTTAGATCGTCAATTATCCAAAGGCTTCTTCCTTGGGTGGCGACTATTAAATTATTGTCTTTCAACGCTAAATCTGTAATAGGTACAATGGGCAAGTTAAGCTGAAATGGTTTCCAGTTGGCTCCGTCATCATACGAAATATACATCCCTGTTTCGGTTCCGGCGTATAATAATCCTTTGCGTTTTGGGTCTTCCCGAACCACTCTTGTAAAGTGTTCCGAACCAATACCGTTGGTAATTTTTTTCCAGGTTTTTCCGTAATCTGAAGTTTTGTACAAATACGGAGCAAAATCACCTGTTTTATACTTCGTTCCAGCAATATAGCACGTCCCAGCATCAAATACTGAAGGCTCCACACTATTAATCATCATCCATTCGGGCATTCCTTTTGGGGTAACGTTTTCCCAATTCTTCCCGCCGTCCTGGCTCACATGTACAAGCCCATCATCACTTCCTGTCCATAACACTCCTTCTTTAATTGGACTTTCAGCAGCCGCGAAAATGGTACAATAATATTCTACCGAAGTATTGTCCTGAGTAATAGGTCCTCCGGACGATTTTTGTTTTTCAGGATCATCTCGGGTTAAATCGGGGCTAATTACTTCCCAACTTTCCCCTTCATTGGTGGTTACGTGCAAATGGTTGGAGGCTGTGTATAATTTATCGGGATTGTGTGGTGAGAAGAAGATAGGGAAATTCCATTGAAAACGGTATTTCATATCCTCGGCGCCGTGTCCCATGGGATTGTCTGGCCAAACGCTAATACTCCGCACCGTATTTTTATCGTGGTTGTAACGGGTTAGAAATCCGTCGTAACTACCACCATAAACTATATCTGGATTTTCAGGGTCTACAGCAATGTGAGCACTTTCGCCCCCTGCAGTGCTTTCCCAATCGTCTTCCGAGATGCTCCAACCTTCGGTCCTGTGCGGGATACGAACGGTGCTATTATCCTGTTGGGCAGCATAAATTTTATAGGGGAAGCTGTTATCAGTTGTAACGCGATAAAATTGTGAAGTTGGCTGGTTGTGATACGTACTCCATGTTTCGCCACCATCGTAACTTACCTGTGCGCCGCCGTCGTCCCCAATTATCATTCGGTCAGGGTCTTCAGGCGATATCCAAAGATCGTGGTGATCTCCGTGGGGTGCGTTGTAGGTTTCGTAAGTTTTTCCCCCATCGGTGCTTTTATGGTAGCGCACATTTAGGACGTACATCACATCTTCATCTTTGGTATCGGCATAAATACGGGTGTAGTACCAGGCGCGTTGACGCAACTTACGTTCGCTGTTTATTAAGTTCCAGGTTTCTCCACCATCGTCACTTCTATACACCCCTCCTTCTTCTTTATTTTCCACAATAGCCCATACGCGATCGCTGTTAGCAGGTGAAACAGTAACTCCAATTATTCCGAGAGTGCCTTCGGCAAAGCCTTTATTTTTAGAAATTTCTTTCCAGGTTTCGCCACTATCGGTGCTTTTCCACAGTGCAGAGCCATCGCCGCCACTACTTAAACTGTATGGAGTTCTACGCACATTCCAGGTAGAGGCATACAACACACGCGGGTTGTTTGGGTCCATAATAAGATCTACTGCTCCGGCATTTTCGTTTGCAAATAGTGTTTTACGCCAAGTTTTTCCTCCATCGGTACTTTTATAAACGCCTCGTTCCTGGGTAGGTTTATAGATATTTCCCATCACGGCAGCGTACACTGTGTTATAATCGGTAGGATGCACAGCTATTCTGGGAACGTGGCGGCTGTCTTTTAATCCGGCTTCCGTCCAAGTTTTTCCTGCATCTTCACTTTTCCACATTCCGTAGCCTGAAGAAACGTTACCCCGTACTGTTTTTTCACCTCCACCAACGTAGATAACATTGGGGTCGCTTTTGGCAACTTCAATAGCGCCTATACTTCCGCCAAAGAAGCCGTCACTTATATTTTTCCAGCTTCTTCCACCGTCTTTGGTTTCCCAGATTCCACCTCCTGTACTACCAAAGTAATACAAATTGGGTTTTCCGGGAACACCTGTTACTGCAGCACTTCTTCCTCCACGAAATGGGCCAATTAAGCGATATTCCAACGCTCCGTACAGGGCTTCGTCGTAGGTTTGTGCGTGAGTGTTTTCAGTGAAAATTCCGAAGAAAAGAGTCGTAAATAATAATGACAAGAGGAGTTGAAAGCGTTGCATAAACAAAGGTTTTGAAAGTTTTTTTAAAGATACTACTTCAATTTTTATTCAGGAAAAGTTACTGCAACGTTTTCCGAACCTCTCTATTCAGGAAATACCCCGTTACTATAGTTGAAAGCACATCGGCAATAGGAAATGCAATCCATACGCCAAATACGCCGTAGAATTTCGGCAAAATTAAAATGAGCGGGATTAAAAAGAACCCTTGTTTGGTTAAACTAAGCAGCAATGCCGGAATGGCTTTTCCAATGGCTTGAAAATAAGAAGACCCTATCAATTGCACAGCAATTACCGGTGTTGCCGCAAATACCCAGCGTAGCGCATTTGGGGTTCTGGCTAAAATTTCAGCATTATTACGCAGTGTTTCGGCATCTTGCCCTTCCTTGTTGCTTATAAAAATGGAGACCAGATCTGGAGCGAAAATCATAATAATAGCGAAGATAAGTAACGCCAGTCCACCCGAATACAGAATAGATTTATTGATAGATTCCCTTACGCGTTGAAATTTTTGAGCACCGTAATTATACCCGGCAATGGGTAAAAATCCCTGATTCACTCCAATTACAGGAAAGAGCGCAAACATTAAAGCACGAGAGATAATCCCGTAGGAAGCCACATCCAGCGCATCTCCTGTGGAAATAAGCACATTATTCACCATCACAGTAAAAATGCTTATTACTCCTTGTCTGGCAAGTGTTACGGAACTTAACGCGCTGATTTCTGATACAATTTTACGCTTTAGTTTAAAACATTGCGCCGTCAACCTCAACTCGCTTTTAAAAATGAAAAACCAAACAATAAACGCAAAACAGATAAAATAGCTAATAAACGTTGCCCATGCAGCCCCATGCATTCCAAAATCGAACACATTAATGAGTACATAGTCCATAAAAATATTCCCAACTGCCGGCAACATCATGGCATACATAGCAAATTTTGGTTTTCCCTCGGCACGAATCACGCTGTTCCCCATCATACACATGGCGAGCATCACGATACCATACATCACAATGCGGTAATAAATTAACGCCAGATCTTTAAAGCTTTCATCAGCTCCAAACCATTCAATTAAAGTGTCCTGAAAGAGGAGTCCAAAAACCGCTAACAATCCGGAAGTTAGAAAGGTAAGAGTCACCTGGTTTCCGAAGACCTTTAAAGCCTTTTCGTCGTTTCCAGAGCCTAAAGCGCGGGACAAAACAGAACTTCCCCCAATACCAACAGCCAGGCCAATGGCACCAATAAAAAAGGTCACCGGAATTACCACCGTAATAGCCGAAATTGCCAGAGGGCCAATCCACCGTCCCACAAAAATGGTATCCACAATCATGTTAAGGGACATCACCAAAATACCAATGGACGCAGGGACCGCTTGTTTTACGAGCAAAGAGCTAATGGAAGCGGTGGCTAGGGAAGAAGATTTAAGATTTTCCATAAGACATCCTCACCCCCAGCCCCTCTCCTTCAAAGGAGAGGGGAGCGATGAGTTCTATTTTTTTTGCAATTTACGGATATAAAAAGAGTAAAGAAAAATTGGGAATTCCCACTCCGGGGGGCAGGGGGACTAGGCAATAGCCGTATCAATATTCACAATACGCCATTCTTCCACCATGTTTGCTAGTACCTGGGCAAAATCTTCACGATCGTTCAGGCAGGGGATGACCGTAAATTCTTTTCCACCAACTTCGTGAAATATTTCTTCTCCTTCCATGGCAATCTCTTCCAGTGTTTCCAGACAATCGCTCACAAACGCAGGGGTTACAATGGCTATTTTTTTAATTCCTGCTTTTCCCATACGTTCTATGGTACGGTCTGTATAGGGTTGCAACCAAGGGTCAAAACCTAATCTGGATTGAAAAGTAGTGGAGTAGGTTCCGTTTTTTAGCCCTAATTTTTTAGCTACGTTTACGGTAGTAATTTCACATTGATGGCGGTAGCAAAACTTGTGTTGCGGACTGCCTTTTTTAAAGCAGCATTTTCCATTCATTTTGCAATTTCCATTGGTAATATCTCTCTTACGAATGTGCCTTTCAGGAACGCCATGGTAGCTAAACAAAATATGCTCGTAATCCAGGCCATCTAAGCTTTCAGCAATACTTTTTGAAAGTACGTCTTTGTAATCTTCCCGATCATAAAAAGCAGGGGTTCGGGTTATGGTTACCTGTGGAAAGTGTTCGGCAACCAATTCATCTACCTTTACATCTATTGTTTCGGTAGTGGCCATGGCAAATTGTGGATAGAGCGGAATGGTCTTAATTTCGGTACACCCCTGGTCCACCAATTCCTGCAATCCTTTTCTTAGGGTCATGCTTCCGTAACGCATGGCAAGGGCTACGGGAATATTCAGTTTTTCCTGAACTTTTGTTTTTAATCTTTCTGAAAGCACAATAAGGGGAGACCCCTCGTCCCACCAAATCTTTGCATACGCCTTAGCCGATTGTTTTGGACGGGTATTTAATATAATTCCTCTAACCAATAAAATACGCGCCCAGCGAGGTACATCTATCACCCGAGGATCCATTAAGAACTCGTCAAGATATTTTTTTACATCTTTAGGGTTGGTGCTTTCGGGCGAACCCAGATTTACTAAAAGAACTCCTTTTTTGTTCAAAAGCAATTAAATTTTGTCACATGGAGCACAGTCGAAATGCAAATAGTCTTGGACTGCGTTCAGACTGACATTGTGAGTTAAAATATACAAAGTGTAAAAATACTGCTTAAAGTTGGTTTGAAAAACCTTGTAAGATAGATTAATGATATAACCACATAAGTCAACACTACTCCTACTGTTTTGAGGTTGGGGTTCTGAGCTTTTGAAATTTGCGCCGCTAGGTACCTAGTCCCATCACAAATTTCTTAGGCGTAGTCCCGAACTTTTTCTTAAATGCAGCAATAAAGTGGCTTGCTGTGCTATACCCTACTTTTAAGCCCACTTCATTCACGTTGTGTGCACCAGTAGCTAATAATTGACGTGCCACTTCCATTTTATAATCGAACAAAAAACTAAATACACTGTCCCCGTAAATTTGTTTAAAGCCTTCCTTTAATTTATTAAGCGGCAACTGGATTTCGTCTGCTAATTGTTGTAGTGTAGGTGGCTCGGCCATTCGTGCGATTATAATTTCCTTCGCCTTTTTTATTTTGGATACATTAGCTTCATCTACCAAAAAAGGGCATTGCTCTATATCTACATCCTCTTCTCTGTTAAAATACAGACTCAGCAATTCGTATGCTTTTCCTTTAAAATAAAGCTGTTTTATGGACGGATGTAAATTGTAATTCATTAACTGATTTAAAACAATTGCCATCGAAGGTGAAATACGAGCATCTTTATAATATTTTCTGCCCTTATTTTCATCACTTAAAAAAGTTATGTAATTGGCTTCGGAAGAAAATAGGGTATGAAATTTTTTGATAGGAAGTAATACAGAAAGCATCCATGAGTTTGGCATTACAGCAACTTCAATAGGTAAATCCCGCTCAGGATTATACAATAAAAGAGAAGTATCTTCGGCTATAGGAAGCCTGTAATTTCCGTTGTTAAAACTAAAAGACCCCGACCCCTTCACACAAAAGTGAAATTGAATATAGTCACTACTCACTTCACGACTATACACCTGATCTTCAGTAGTTTCATTATTAAATTTTAATATAAAAAAACCGTCTTCAATCTTTGTTTCTTTGTAAATACCTTTAGCGATATTTTTTGCTGAAATTTCTTTTTCTATCAGTTTCATTTATTT